>CAVECM010000114.1:0-5788 GCA_963614095.1 Bacteroidaceae bacterium | reverse complement strand
TGAGTATACAGATTTTCAGTATATGAATGATTATCCGACTATACATCATTTAATCTGTGAATTGATGAATAACAGGAATCCTCACGATGTGAGGCTTGTTTATCTGGCCTGCGCATGGCTGGTATCGCACAGAGGCCATTTTCTCAACAGCCTGAGTGCAGATAAACTTGATGAAATCACAGACATCACAGCAGTATATCAGAATTTCATGACTTTTTTTGAAGATAATAATTACAATCCCCCATGGAAAGCGACTGACCCGGAAAAATTAGGTAATATACTTAAAACGAAAGCAGGTGTTACTGTAAAAAATAAGAAACTTCAGGGCCTGCTCCTTGACGGGAAAAAACCCGAAAAAACTGTAAGTGAAGAATTTCCATACAGCCAGGACAGTATCATCAGGCTGCTGGCCGGAGGACAGTGTAAACTCAAAGACATTTTCGGCAAGGAAGAGTATGCTGACTTAGACTCAGTATCTTTGAAAATGGATGAGGAGAAATTCACAGAAATCTTAAGTGAAATAGGAGACGACAAAGATTTGCTGATACTCCTGCGTGCTCTTTATGACTGGAGTCTGCTCGCTGATATTCTGGACGGGCAATCCGGTGAGGCGACTATCTCCGGAGCAAAAGCTGCGGTATATGAACAGCATAAAAAAGATCTGCAGACTTTGAAGCATTTTGTGCGCAAATACTCACCGAAAAAATACAACGAGGTGTTCAGAAAAGCAGGTAAAGATAATTACGTGGCTTACTCTTATCATACGGATGGACCTGCTGCGGGCCAGGTAAAAAATAAGGCAAATATCGAGGATTTTTCAAAGTATATTATGAAAATCGTCAAGGCAATGAAGCCGGAGGCATCTGATACTGCAGCTTATGAAGATATGTGCGAGCGAATTGAACAGAGAACCTTTATGCCTAAACAGCGCAACACCGACAATCGTGTTATACCGCACCAGCTTTACGAATATGAACTGCTGAAAATACTTAAGAATGCAGAAGGGTATCTGCCGTTTTTAAAAGAAACAGAATCAGGGCTCAGCAATACAGATAAAATTATGTCTATATTCAGATATAAGCTGCCGTATTATGTAGGGCCGCTGAATGAAAAATCAGACTTTGCCTGGATTGTACGCAAAGCAGGCAAGATAACACCGTGGAACTACAAGGAAATGATTGATGAAGATGCCAGCGAAAACGAATTCATCAGAAGAATGACAAACCAGTGCACTTACCTGCCCGGCGAAGATGTATTGCCTAAAGACTCTCTGTGTTACCAGAAATTCATGGTCCTCAATGAAATCAACAATATAAAAATTGATGGGATTAAAATTCCGGTCAAGGCAAAACAGGGCATCTATAAAGAATTATTTGAGAAGAAAAAGAAAGTCAGAAGAAAAGATGTTGAGGAATATCTTATCAGCAACGGATATCTCTCAAAAGATGCTGCAGAAACTTTAAGCGGAATAGACAATCAGATACATTCGTCGCTTTCTTCATATAATGCATACCGGAATCTCTTGAAAAACGGACTTCTTTCGGAAAATGATGCTGAAAAAATTATTGAAAGAGCATCCTATGCCGAAGATAAAAGCCGCGTAAGCAAGTGGCTCAGAAAAGAATTCCCGAATCTTTCGAATGATGATGTCAAATATATAAGCAGAATCAAGATCAAGGACTTCGGTAGACTGTCAAGAAGATTTCTTACAGAACTGGAGGGTGTCGAAAAAAACACCGGCGAATTTACAACTATTCTGCGGACTATGTGGGAGACCAATGACAATCTGATGGAAATACTGTCTGACAGATATACATTTGCGGAGGCTGTGAAGGACTTCAAGCTGGAATTCTATCAGGGAAAAAGCCAGACACTGAAGGAACGCCTCGACGATATGTACATTTCGAATGCTGTACGCAGACCGATTTACAGAACACTTGCAATTCTGAAGGACGTCGAAAATGCATTTGGAAAACCGGATAAAATATTTGTGGAAATGACACGAGGCGGACGTCCGGAGCAGAAGGGAAAACGAACAAAGAGCAGACAGCAGCAGATTCTTGATATTTATGCAAAGTGCAGAGATGAAGATGTTCGGGATTTGAAGCATGAGCTCGAATCTATGGGAGAATATGTGGACAGCCGTCTGCAGGCAGAACGATTATTCCTGTATTTCATGCAGTTCGGAAAATGCGCTTACAGCGGAATGCCTATAGATCTGGAGAAGCTGATGGCCGGTTCTAAGGAATACGATGTAGACCATATATACCCGCAGGCTTATGTAAAGGATGACAGCATTATCAATAATAAGGTGCTGGTTCTGTCAAAGATAAACGGTGAGAAAAGCGATACATACCCGATCAAGTCAGAGATTCGCAGCAAAATGCACGGACAGTGGAGCTGGTGGCATCAGATAGGAACAATCAGCGACCAGAAATACAAAAGACTGACAAGAGGCACACCGTTTACGGATGATGAGAAATACGGTTTCATTAATCGCCAGCTGACGGAAACCTCTCAGTCAACAAAAGCTGTAGCAGAACTGCTCCGAGAAAGATACTCCGGGAAAGATATCGATATTGTTTATGTAAAAGCCGGACTCGCATCTGATTTCAGGCATGAATTTGAATTGCCGAAATCGAGAGTATATAACGATCTTCATCATGCTGTGGATGCATATCTGAACATTGTAGTAGGAAACGTATACGATATGAAGTTTTCAAAACGATGGTTCAGCCCGGATTCCTCGTACAGCATCAAAACTAAAACCATATTTTCCCGTCCTGTAAAATGCGGCGGTGAAGAAGTCTGGGACGGGGAACAGATGCTTTCGAAGGTAAAGAAGACTGCGAAAAAGAATACAGCACACTTTGTAAAATACGCTGCTTTCAAAACAGGAGGACTGTTTGACCAGAATCCTCTAAAGAAGGCATCGGGACTTATTCCGCTGAAGGCAGGACTTCCGACAGAAAAATACGGCGGCTACAACAAGGCAAGCGTAATGTTCAACATTCCCGTACGCTATAAAGCAGGTAAAAAGAACGAAATCATTATAATGTCAGTTGAAATGCTTCACGGCAGACACTTCCTGGCAGATAATGAATTTGCTGAAGAATATACCTTTGACAGATTGGAACGTATCCTCGGAAAACCGGTGGAGGAGGTCTCATTTCCAATGGGAATGAGACCATGGAAGGTAAACACCATGCTGTCACTGGACGGATTCAGAGTCTGCATTACAGGAATCGGCAGTGGTGGAAAGGGATTAATTGCACAACCTGTTGTTCAATTCTCTTCTGATGAAATTTGGAGAGAGTATATTAAGAAGCTGGAACGATTTGTAGAAAAAAGTAAAAACAATCCGAATCTTATATACGACAAAGAATACGACAAGGTATCGTTCAAAGAAAATGAAAAACTGTATGAACTGTATACTGATAAACTGCAGAACAGCATATACCGAAAACGTGTGAATGCACCTGTTAAAATATTGATTGACGGAAAAGATAAGTTTAAAAAACTTGATATCAAAGAACAATGCCAGGCTTTGTTAAATATCCATGCTGTATTTGGCCGTGTATCTAACGGATGTGACTTATCATTGATAGGGGGTGCTTCACGTGCAGGCGCAACCAGCAATTTCAGTGCTCTAATTTCTAACTGGAAGAAGAATTATTCCGATGTAAGAATCATCGATCAGTCTCCATCCGGAATGTGGGAAAAACGTTCAGAAAATCTGCTGGAGCTGCTATGAGCTGGCGAGTTGTAGTAATCGACAGTCAGGCAAAGCTTGACTACAAGATGGGATATCTGGTCGTCCGCGGTCTGGAGACCAAACGCATACTGCTCGACGAAGTGGCTATTCTGCTTATCGAGAATCCTGCGATTTCGCTGACAGGAATTCTTATAGAGGTGCTGACAGAAAAGAAAATCAAGGTGATTTTCTGTGACAGCAAAAGAAACCCAGTGGCGGAGCTGACACCACATCACGGCTGCCATGACAGCACCGCGAAAATAAGGACACAGGTAGCATGGGAGCAGAGCATAAAAGATATCATATGGAGAGATATAGTAAGTGAAAAAATACGTAAACAGGCGGATTTCCTGATGGAAACAGGCATGACTCAGCAGGCGGATATGCTGAACGGTTACGTTGGAGAAGTAGAACTGGCGGATGCTTCAAACAGGGAGGGGCATGCCGCCAAGGTCTATTTCAATGCATTATTCGGCATGGACTTTACCAGAAGTGCAGACATACCGATTAATGCTGCACTTAACTATGGATACAGCATGATATTATCCGCAATAAATCGCGAGGTAAGTGCTAACGGATATCTTACGCAGTTGGGGATTTTCCATAACAATATGTTCAACCACTACAATTTATCCTGTGACCTCATGGAACCGTTCCGCATACTGGTGGATCGTATGGTATATGATATGGAACCAACAGAATTTGATAAGGAAGAGAAGCACTTTATGTGGAGTCTGCTTGACCAGAGAGTTATGATTGACGGGCAGAATCAGTTTGTAATGAATGCTGTCAAAATATATACCCGAAGCGTATTTGATGCTATTAATGATAAAGATTCTTCGGAAATAAAGTTTTACAGTATCATATGATAATCTCTGGGGAGAAAGAAATATGAGCGGGTTCAGATTTATGAGAATGATGGTTTTCTTTGACTTGCCGACGCTTACCCTCGAGGATAAGCGCAATTACAGGAAATTTCGCAAAATGTTGATTAAGAATGGCTTTATTATGCTGCAGGAGTCTGTCTACTGCAAAATGATGACGAGCCCGTCAATGGAAAATTCTATCAGAAATATGATACACGGCAATAAACCGCCGAAGGGATTGATTCAGACAATAACTATTACCGAAAAACAGTTTGTTAAAATGGATTATGTGGTAGGAGAATGCACCAGTGACATCATTGATTCTGAAGAAAGGCTGATTATACTTTGAAAATTATTTTACCTCGAGTCGATTACACTTTTGACTGCGGATGCGGCACCTGCTGCAGTGTGATTATAGAAAATCAGAAGCTGTTTTACGATACCGTCAGCGATATTGCAGAACAAATTCAGGGAAATGACGGCATGAGCGTGTTGTCAAATGATAATAAAGTACTGCCTATGACAAAATCAGCTGAACTGATTGTTCAGTTTGTACCGTTTGATATGAATCAGAAAAACCTGATTACCAAAATCAATTCACAAATGCAGCGGATAGCTGTAGATGAAATGCATCATATGAAGACCGGTGAGCTACTTGCAGAATGGGAAAGATATCTGATGAGCTTGTCACTTGAGATGGTGGGAAACTTCGAGTTTCCGAAAATTTCAGCAGAATCATTGATAAAAGCCGCCGGAATAAATATCGACAATTGCTATGATAATCTCGGAGAACAGCTGCTGGATTACTTTGAACTGGTACACGAATACTGCGGTCAAAAGCTTTTTATACTTGTAAACCTTCGAAGCTATATGTCTGATGAAGAAACAGATTTATTTCTGAAAAGCATCCTCGAAAGGCATATTCAGATTCTTATGCTGGAGAGTAATGAGCATCCGGTTCTTGAATCAGAGTGCCGCCATATTGTTGATGCAGACTTATGCGTTTTATGTTAATATACCGTTATAAGCTTACGGATGCGCACAGAATAATTCGCAGATTATTTATCTCAAATATTTGAGGTTTGAGAGCAGTGTAAATTCGTAGGGGAACAAAACTGCGCCGCAGTTACCACCTCTGTCACTGCGTTTGAGAGCAGTGTAAATTCGT
>CAVECM010000113.1:0-5849 GCA_963614095.1 Bacteroidaceae bacterium | reverse complement strand
CTGCGAAATCCGCGGCTGCCTTAAAAGGTCGTCGTCTCTTTAACCTTCAATTATTTAATAAGGCCTTCACTCGTTTATAATACTTCCTTGATTGCTGCGAGCAGATCATCGTACTCATCATAAGCCGGAATGTCCGGATATTCAGCCTTGATTGAATCCGTGCTCTTGAACAGGAATCCGGCTTTGCTTGCCTGAATCATGCCGATGTCGTTGTGGCTGTCGCCGCTCGCGATAGTGTCAAAACCGATAGACTGCAGCGCCTTTACAGTAGTATACTTTGACTTCTCGACTCTCATCTTGTAGTTAGTGATTTCACCGTTCTCAGCGATTTCCAGCGAATTGCAGAAAAGCGTCGGCCATCCGAGCTTTGCCATTATCGGCTGCGCAAACTGTTCAAAAGTGTCGCTGATGATGATTACCTGCGTGAGTGTTCTCAGTTCGTCGAGAAATTCCTTCGCACCCGGAATCGGGTCCATATTGCTGATTGTTTCCTGGATTTCCTTGATTCCGAGACCGTGCTGCTTTAGGATGTCGAGTCTGTACTGCATCAGTTTGTCATAGTCCGGCTCATCGCGAGTGGTTCTCTTGAGCTCCTCGATGCCGGTTGCCTCTGCGAATGCAATCCAGATTTCCGGGATAAGCACGCCTTCCATATCCAAGCAAACTATATTCATAATGATACCTCCTAAAATTAATAATTCATTTTTAATTATGTAAAGTCCTGCAGCCGGCTTATTTTTCTGCGCATTTCGTCTGCATCCTATACAAAATTAATTTTATCACAAACAGCAGGTCAGCGAAACAAAAAAATAACAGAGATGATATATAGAGGAATTAAATCAGTTTTGATTTCTCATAGCAGGTTCAAAACAGTTTCAAAGTAGGGCCGCGCCGCGGCAGGCCGAAGCTGCGGCAGGAGCCGAGGAGCTGCAGAAGGAGCCCGAAGCTGCCAAGTGGCCGCCGCAGGAGTACAAAGCTGCAGAAGGGATCAGAAAACTGCAGCGGCAGGCTCGATGCTTCAGAGAAATTTCAGGGGCAGCAGCAGGCCGAAGCAGTACAGCATCGGCAAGCACCTGCAGCTTTTTACAGAAAATTAACATTCGGGATGCGGACAAAACCCCGATACACTTTGAAGAACGGTGAATTTATATGATATACTGTTTATGGAGTGCTTGCCGATTGATGGCAGAATAAAAACCAGGAACTGCAAATACCAAAAAACGCTTGTCGGACAGGTGCTTTTGGTAAAAACAGCTCTTATACGGCGATATTCGCCTGGGCAAATACCAAAATCTGATTGTTCAGGCCATGCTTTTGGTATTTTCTGCAGGGAAAACTGAACTTTTGCGGAAAAAATGCACCAAAACAGCATGTATAATTGAACCTTTGCGAAAAAATATACCAAAACAGTATGCATAAAGTGCAGATTTTGGTAAACAGCATCCTCATGACGAGGTATAACTCGTGAATTTTACCAAAACGACACCATTCGGATGCGGATTTTGGTAAACGAGACGATGGCGGCGGCAACGCTTCAAGCTGCGAGGTGTATGCGGTGTGCCGGCAAAGAGTCAGGCAGAGAAGCAGTGACCGCCGGCCGGATGCAGTGTGCAGATTGATTCATAATATAAGTGATAAGTGCGCGATTCAGTTCACAGTACATTGATGCGCGACAGCTTGCGGACTCGCACATTACAGCAAGTCTGCGTATTATAGCGAGTCCGCGTATTACCGATAGTTCACACGTTATCGATGATATGAGTATTATCACCGGATTCCGTTTTATCGTCGATTTGCGTATTATTACCGGCTCGCAAGTTATCGCCGGTCCGCATGTCATCGCCGGCGTCAGTTAAATAAGAAGTATTGTTAATTGGGAAAAATGAGAAATTGGAGAGAAAACGAGAATATGAAAAAGGAAGACATTAAAAACATCAATTCAGATGCAGGCAGTGCATCCGTGGGTACAGCGGCAGATATCGGCACCGCAGCGCCGGAGAACTCGGAGAGCGCAGCATCCGCGAAAACTCAGCCTGCCGCAGCGGACAAAGCTCAGCTCATACAAACACAAGCAGCCGCGAGAACACAGTCTGCTCCGGCGAAAGGCGCTGGCACCGCATCAGCGCAGGCTGCCGAGAACAAACAGACTGCGCCGAAAGACAAGGTTTACGTCATCGGGCACAAGAGCCCGGATACCGATTCAATCTGCTCAGCGATAGCCTACGCCGAGCTGCGGAATATGAACGGCGATGCCGATTACATTGCATGCAGAGCAGGAATCGTAAACGAAGAAACAAAATTCGTTCTCAGATATTTCGGAGTCGAGACACCGCTTTACCTCGGCACAGTGCAGCCGGATATCAGAGACATAGATCTCAACATGATCCCGGGCATAGACAAAGATGATTCAATAAAAAGAGCATGGGAGCTGATGGCAGAGCAGGATGCCAGATCGGTTCCGGTCCTGTCAGACGGCAAAGTCGAGGGAATCGTTTCCATAACCGATATCGCCAAATCCTATATGGACGAAAGCGACAGCCACGTGCTGGCAACCGCCAAAACCAGATTCTGCAGCATTGCAGAAACACTGAACGGTGAAATCATCTGCGGCGACTGCAACGGCGTGTTCGAAAAGGGCAAGGTCACAATTGCGGCATCCAGCCCGGATATAATGGAAGAATTTATAGAAGAAAGCGACATCGTAATCGCCGGCAACCGATTCGAGACGCACTTTACAGCAATAGAAATGGGGGCGCGATGCCTGGTAATGTGCCAGGGCTCCCACCCGACAAAAACCATAAAAAAACTCGCAGAGGACAGAGGCTGCGTTATCATCAGCACGCCTTACGACACATTCACGACAGCCAGATTCATCAACCAGAGCATACCTGTGAGCTTCTGCATGACCGCCGAAAATCTCCTGAGCTTCCAGGTGACGGATTCGCTGGAAGACGTTGAGGAAATGATGAAAACCAACAGATTCCACAACTTCCCGGTAATGGACAAAAGCGGGAAGTATCTGGGCCTGATATCGCGAAGACGACTGCTCAACATTCACAGGAAAAAAGTCATCCTGGTGGATCACAACGAGGCGGCGCAGGCCGTGGACGGCGTAGAAAAGGCAGACGTTCTCGGAATCATCGATCACCACAGACTCGGCGGTTTTGCAACTCTGGAGCCTGTGTTTTTCAGAAACCAGCCGGTAGGCTGCACAGCAACAATAATTTACCAGATGTACACTGAACAGGGCATCACGCCGAGTGCGAAAACCGCGGGGCTTCTGGCGTCGGCGATAATTTCGGATACGCTGATGTTCAGGTCGCCTACATGCACTCCGCTTGACAGGCAGGTTTGTGTAAAGCTCGCGGAGCTGGCGGGCATAGAGGTTGAGGACTTTGCAGACAGACTGTTTGAGGCGTCGAGCGGCCTGCAGAGCAAAACTCCGGAGGAGATCTGCTATCAGGATTTCAAGACGTTCACAAATGACGGCTATTCGTTCGGTGTGAGTCAGGTGACGGCGATGAATCAGGAGGAGCTTGACAACATCAGAGCAAAGGTTGAGCCGTGCCTCGATACGTTGATGAAGACGCAGGGGCTGGATATGATGTTCCTGATGATGACAAATATAGTACAGACAAGTACCGAACTGCTCTGCCACGGCGAAATGGCTGAAGAGACCGCAAGAGATGCGTTCAACGTGCCCGATGACCAGGAGAAGATTGTGCTCAAGGGCATCGTATCGCGTAAAAAGCAGTTCCTCCCGACGTTCGTGGAAGCGCTGCAGGAAATCGAGGAGTAAACGGATAATTAATGATTGATAGTCGGTTGACATCAGTCAGATGATAGTCTCCCTTTGTGAGAGACAGTGAAAAAGTGCTGTTAATCATGAAGGGAGTTTTTTTAGTGAATAGTATTAAAGATAGTCACGCTGAAGCTTTTCAAGATCCTCCTCAGATATAATAGAACACATAGAACTAAAAAATGATGAAATCAAACAATTTTCTGATAAATTTCCGATTGTTCGCAATTTAACTTGAAGAACATGTATACAGATGTTAAAATTATGATAACTAGTTATAGTACTTGTATTTTTTTTCTCGAAAAACAGTGAATGTGCTGCAGCATGAGAGTTCCGGAGGCTGTAAAGGCTCCCGGAGGCAATTGCCGGCAGACAGGATTATTATTCGAGAAGATAAAGAAGGAGGTTTTTTATGGGAAAGAAGAAGAAACATATTTTTAGCCTGATTGTTATCTTCTTGATGATCCTAAGCATGTTCCCGACATCAGCCTTCGCTGAGATCGACGGCTATACGGGAGACAGCGGACAGCCGGCCGCAGACAGCGGCAGCTATATCGCAGACGACGTACAGGGATCTGCGGAAGACAACAATACCGGCAGTCAGGATGTCATAACTGCTGACGACAGCACCGGCACTGATAATCAGACCACACCGGATGCAGACAGCAATGACATCGACAAGCAGGACCTGATAAATCCTGCAGGCAATTTCGGAGAAAACAACAATGTCGGAAACCCCGGCGACAATGACAGAGGCCGCGGCGACAAGGACAAAGACTGGGGCGGCGACAAGGACAAGGATAACAGTTATTACAATCATATCGATGTCCGAGTTGATGCCAGCCTGACACTTGTGAGCAAGGTAAACGGCGTTGTGATCAAATCCGAGAAGGTAGCCGTAAAGACATCCAATGTCTCAGCTACACTTAACGGCAGTCCTGTGACATTTTACAAGAAATCCGGAACGGGAAAAGAAAACGAATGGAGAGCAGACGGTCTCTCACTTAATCCGAATTCGAGTACCGAAACAGTAACGGTAACATGTAATCTCAGCGGGACAAAGACAGACGGCAGCAGTGTCAACGTGACGGTGACAAAGACATACACCGGAAGCTCTGTACTCTGGCAGCTGGTCAACAACTGCCCGGGAAGAAACGGATATGATATCGACATCGTCGCAGAGGACATTTCTGAATCGTTCACTGTAGACAAAACAGTAACAAAGGTCTGGGCCGACAATAACAACAATGACAGCACAAGACCTTCAAGCATACAGATTCAGCTTTATGCAGACGGAGTTGCTTACGGATCACCTGTAACACTCAATGCACTGAACAGCTGGACAGCGAAGTTCACAGATCTGCCGAAATATTCGACAGGAACAACAGAAGTTGTATATACAGCAGATGAGGTTACGGTACCTACAGGCTATACCAAGTCGATATCTGCAGACGGTATGACGATTACCAACACATACACCCAGCAGAAGACAAGCGTTTCCGTAACGAAGGCATGGAATGACAACGGCAACAACGACGGAATCAGGCCTGATAATGTAAAGGTGCAGCTTTACGCAGACGGAACAGCAGTATCCGGAAAGACGCTGACACTCAGCGCAGACAACAGCTGGAAGGGCACTTTCACAGATCTGCCGGTTTACAAGAACGGTAAGGCTATCACTTATACAGTCAAGGAAAATGCTGTCAAGGGCTACACATCTGCAGTTACAGGCACAGCAAAGGACGGATTCACTATTACGAATACGCATACGCCTGAGACAATCAATATCTGCGGAAGCAAGACATGGGCAGACAGCTGCAACAATGACGGAGTAAGACCTGAAAGCATCACAGTAAACCTGATGAACGGCGATGAAGTCGTTGCGAGCAAGACTGTAACAGCTAATGACAGCTGGGCATGGAAATTCGAGAACGTTCAGAAGTACAAGGACGGTAAGGAGATCAGCTACAGCATCAAGGAAGAAGCAGTTAAAGGCTACACAACTTCATATGACGGATACAATGTAAAGAACACTCATGAGATTGAGAAG
>CAVECM010000112.1:0-6075 GCA_963614095.1 Bacteroidaceae bacterium | reverse complement strand
CTGAGTTTTATTTAGATTTGCGTTTTATTTGTGTTTTTTATTAAATGTTTGTATTTTGCCTGGAATTCATATTTTTTATTAAGAATTTAATTTTTGTTTAAAAGGATTGTTAATGCGTAATTACGGTGAATTTTGATAAATCCAGCTGTTTTTCTGATTTAATCAGATTAATTCTGATTTTGCCGTATTTTATGTTTGCTGTATTGATACGTATTAATTCGTATTAATATTGATTCGGCATTTAATATTTATTATGTGGAGGCATATTTTATATAATGGAAAAATTTTTGATGGGAACATATGATGTAATAGTTGTCGGTGCAGGTCATGCCGGATGTGAAGCCGGACTTGCAGCAGCAAGAATGGGAGCGAAAACCCTGATGCTTTCCATAAATCTTGAAGCAGTTGCGATGATGGCCTGCAATCCGTCAATCGGAGGCACGGGTAAGGGTCATCTCGTCAGAGAGATAGACGCTCTCGGCGGAGAGATGGGAATAAATATTGATAAAACATTTATTCAGAGCAGGATGCTGAATACTGCAAAGGGTCCGGCTGTTCATTCGCTGCGTGCTCAGGCTGACAAGAATGAATATCATATTGAAATGAAGAAGACTATTGAGAGAGAAGAGAATCTTCATCTGAAGCAGGGTGAGGTAGTTGATCTTATTGTTGAAGATGGCAAGGCATGCGGTGTTGTTCTCAAAACCGGATCCTGCTACAGAGCAAAAGCTGTGATTCTTGCTACGGGGACTTTTCTTGCCGGAAAAATCTTTATCGGTGACAGTGCATTCAGCAGCGGACCTAACGGGATGGCTCCTTCGCTCGAGCTTGCTGCAAAGCTGCGCGGGTACGGTCTGCCTATGCGAAGATTCAAGACAGGTACACCTGCCAGAGCTCTTGCCAAGAGTCTTGATTTTACTAAGATGACTCCGCAGTACGGAGACGAGACAATTGTGCCTTTTTCCTTTATGAATGATGATATTGAAAAGGATCAGGTGAACTGCTGGCTTACTTATACGAATCAGCATACGCATGATGTAATCAGAGCAAACTTTCACAGGTCTGCGCTTTTCGGTGGTCAGATTGAGGGGATAGGTCCTAGATATTGTCCTTCTATTGAGGATAAGGTTAACAGATTTTCTGATAAGGAGCGGCACCAGCTTTTTATTGAACCGGAAGGTCTCTATACGGATGAAATGTATATTCAGGGAATGTCATCGAGTCTGCCTGAGGATGTGCAGCTGCAGTTTTATAAGACGATACCGGGACTTGAGAATCTTGAGATTGCCAGACCGGCGTATGCGATTGAATATGACTGTATCGATCCTCTTGATCTGAAGCTTTCACTTGAGAACCGGCATATAGAGAATCTTTTCTGTGCAGGGCAGTTTAACGGGAGCTCCGGTTATGAAGAGGCTGCTGCGCAGGGATTGATGGCCGGTATCAACGCTGTTTGTAAAATTAAGGAAAAAAATCCTTTTATTCTCGACAGAAGCGAGGCTTATATTGGCGTTCTCATCGACGATTTAGTGACTAAAGGTACTAATGAGCCTTACAGAATTATGACCAGCAGAGCGGAATATAGGCTGGTTCTGAGGCAGGACAATGCAGATTTGCGTTTGACAGACAAGGGATTTGAGATTGGTTTAGTAAAAAAAGACAGATATGATAAATATTTACACAAAAAAGAGGTTGTCAGTCTTGAAGCTGAAAGACTGCAGAAAAAAATTGTCAAACCTGAGGATGTCAATGAATTTCTTGAAAGCAAGGGCAGCACTCCGCTTAAGCATGCTGTTTCTATGCTCGAGCTTCTGAGGAGACCTGAAATCAGTTATGATGATACTTCTGTTATTGACGATGAACGTCCGGTGCTCTCCAGTCATGAGAAAAATATGATGGAGGTTCAGATAAAGTATGAAGGTTATATTAAGAAGCAGCAGCAGAGAATAGATAAATTCAAGCGTTTGGAAAATAAAAAGCTGCCGGTCGATTTTGATTACAGTCAGATAGATGGTCTTCGAATCGAGGCACGACAGAAGCTTAATGATTTCAAACCATTGTCTGTCGGACAGGCATCCAGAATTTCCGGTGTTTCCCCTGCAGATATAAATGTTTTGCTTATTTATATGGAGAAGGTAAGAAGGTTAAACGGCAGAAATGAAAAGTAATGAATTTAGAGAAATGAAAACTGATTTTACTGAAACAGGTTCTGATGATGTTATCAGTGAACCTGAGATTTCGGGGTCTGTTTCATTTGATACCGTGAGGGATATTTTTGATAAAGTCATACCCGGATTTGATGACGAGGAAATTGCTCCTCGTGTCCGCATGCTGGAAGAATATATGGATGCTGTTCTTGACTTGAATCAGCATATTAATCTTACAGCGATAACCGACAGGGCGGAGTTTATACGAAAACATTATGCGGATTCACTTTTGTGTGCCGGACTTGATGAGTTTAAATCTGCCGGTACAATTATTGATGTGGGCACAGGAGGGGGTTTTCCGGGCATTCCTCTTGCCGTTGTGTTCCCTGAAAAAAAATTTGTTTTAATTGATTCGCTGAATAAAAGAATTAAAATAATAAATGAATTATGTGAAAAAATCGGTATAAAAAATGTAACTGCAGTTCACGGCAGGGCAGAAGAGCTTGCCAGAAGAAAGGAAATGAGAGAAGCATTTGATTTGTGTGTGTCGCGTGCAGTCGCAAATATGAGTACGCTTTCAGAGTATTGTCTTCCTTTTGTAAAAGTCGGCGGCTGTTTCATGGCTTATAAGGGGCCTGACTGCGAGAATGAATTGCTTGATGCATCACATGCAGTTGATGTTCTGGGCGGTGATGTTCTGCGAATTGAGTCGCCGTCATATGACGGACTTGACTTTGACCACCGTATTATTGTTATTAAGAAAGTAAAAAATACAACATCGAGATTCCCGCGCAAACCGGGGACTCCGTCAAAAGAGCCGATTAAATAATGTCGGCTCTTTTGATTTGCCGGATTGATTCGTGAAGATTATTGATTTTCTTCATATTTATATTTTTTATTTTATGTTCTTTCCTGATTGTCTTTTCATATTGTTATTTTTCGCGTTCTTGTCTGATTGGTTTTTCAAATCGTTATTTTTCGCATTATTGCCTGATTGGCTTTATAGATTGTTATTTTCCACTTTATTTTCTGATTGGCTTTTCAAGCTGCTTTTTTATGTTGTTGTCTGATGGCCTTTTGTATCGCTTTTTTCTTGTTGCCTGATTGCTTTTCAGATTGATACTTTTGTAAAGAATATTGAAGTGGCTGCTTTTGCTTTTGATGCAGTCAGCTACCTTTTATCTTTTATCTTTTAATATGCGGTTCCTGTCTGCCCGGAGGCAGCATTTCGGAAGCGGCATTTCAAGTCTCCATTTCTCTGCTGAATTGACTTAAGTGCCTATGTAATGCAGTAGCCTGCGGATACTAAAGCAGGTTTTTAATGTTTATTATGATTAAAATGTTTCACGTGAAACATTTTTGCTGAAATACATTCAAAAAACATAGTAAAAACAAAAAGTATGTATTATAATATGAAATACAGGATATGTGAAATATATCAAGGAGGAATAAATTGGGTAAAGCAATTGCGATTTTTAATCAAAAGGGCGGAGTCGGCAAAACAACTACAAACATAAATCTGGCTGCCTGCCTGGCTATAAAGGGAAAACGTGTACTAATACTGGACATAGATCCGCAGGGAAATACTACAAGTGGTGTAGGAATTTCAAAAAGAGATCTTGAAGTAACCACGCATGAGATTTTAATTGATGATAAATATCATCCGGAGGAGGCCATTCTTCCTACAGGAATAGAGAATCTGGATATAATGCCGGCAAGTGTGCAGTTGGCCGGAGCAGAGGTTGAATTAATAGAACTTGCCGGACGAGAAAAGCGGCTTAAGCGGGCAATAGATGTGCTGAAGCCGAAATACGATTATATTTTTATTGACTGTCCGCCGTCACTGGGAATACTGACAATAAATTCTCTTACGGCAGTTGATTCCGTTCTCATACCAATCCAGTGCGAGTTTTATGCACTGGAAGGCGTAAGTCAGCTGATGAGTACAATAGATATTGTCAGAAGAAATATGAACCCGAATCTTGAAATACAGGGTGTTATTCTCAGCATGTTTGATGGCCGAACAAACCTTTCAGTGCAGGTGGTTGAAGAGGTGAAGAAATATTTTAAAGAAAAAGTATATACGACCGTTATTCCGAGAAATGTAAGACTTGCAGAGGCACCAAGCTATGGTATGCCTGTAATACAGTATGATCCTAAGTCAACAGGTGCGGTAGCGTATATGGAATTCGCAGATGAATTTTTGAGTAATGAGGAGGAAAGATAAATGGCAGGACCGAAAAAACAGAGAGGTCTTGGAAAAGGTCTTGATGCACTTTTCGGCGATGCTGAAGTGACTTTAAGAGCAAAGACTGAAACTCCGGTGCCTGATGCGAAACCTGCGGAGGCGGATAAATTCAATGAAAATACTGATGATAAAAAGCAGCCGGCATCCGGAATTGAATATGTAGATATAAATGAAATTAAACCTAATTCAACTCAGCCAAGAAAAGTTTTTGATGAGGACAAGCTTCAGGAGCTGGCCTCATCGATAGAAGAACACGGACTTATACAGCCGATAGTTCTCAGAAAAGCTGAAAAGGGTTATGAGATTGTAGCGGGTGAGAGAAGATGGAGAGCTGCCAGACTGATAGGAATACGAGAACTTCCGGCAATAGTCAGAGAGCTTTCAGATGAAGAAAATATGCTTCTGGCAATTATAGAAAATATGCAGAGAGAGGATTTGAATCCGATTGAAGAAGCAGAAGGTATAAGCCAGATGATGAATACATATGGTCTGACTCAGGAGCAGGTATCAAAGAGCCTGGGAAAGAGCAGACCATATATAGCTAACAGTCTCAGACTTCTGAAAATAGCAGATAAAGTCAAGCAGTATGTAATAGAAGGTAAGCTTTCATCAGGACATGCGAGAGCACTGGCAGGAATATCCGATGAAGCTAAGCAGGTGAAAATCGCTGAAGCAGCTGTAAAGAAAGGCTTGTCTGTAAGAGAAATCGAAAAGCTGGTTAAACAGGAAAAGGATGCAGCGACGAAAAAACCTCGAATTAAAAAGAAAAATGCAGATGTGATACGTGTTGAAGAGGACTTGAAAGAAATCTTCGGAACAAAGGTAAACCTGAATCAAAGAGGAAAAAAAGGCAGAATCGAGATTGAGTTTTACAGCAGAGAAGATCTTGAAAGACTGATAGACCTGTTGAAATCACTGCACTAGAAAGAATTGTTTCATGTGAAACATATAAAGAAGGGCGAATGCCGTACAGAAAATTAACAGAGAAAGAGACAATGAATCAAATCGAACTGAATAAAAAACTTAAAGAAGTTATAGAGCAGGCACAGGAAATAAAAATTCCTGTGTCTTCTGATATATACGAAAAAGTAATAATAAATCCAAGACCGCAGAAAAGATACGGGTGCTGCAAATATAAAAATGGTGTAAATTATATAGAAATAAGCGAATTTATATTGAAATGCGAGCCGGAAAAAATCCAGGGTGTATTGGCACATGAAGTTCTTCATACGTGCAGCGGATGCAGGAACCACGGAAATATATGGAAAAAATATGCGATGATGATGAATCGCGCATACGGGTACAATATTAAGAGAACATCGTCTATGGAAGAAATGGGACTGCAGACGGAACAAAAGGATACAGAAAGTACGGGAAAAGAAGAAAGCCCGGGAAAGAGAGAAAGTACAAGAAGTACGGGAAAAGAAGAAAGCAGAAAAGAAAACAGGGGAGGAAGAGGAAGTAAAGATTCCAAAGGAGAACGAGGCGGCGGGAAATCAGGCACTGGTTCCGGATATGAACGTGAGAAAATCAAATACCTGGTAAAATGCAGAAAATGCGGCAGAGAATTTCCGAGGAAGCGCCGGTCAGCTGTAACAGAAAACCCGAAAGCATACAGATGCCAATGCGGAGGGGAACTGAATGTATACGAAGTCGTATATAAAACAATATATAAAACAA
>CAVECM010000111.1:0-6159 GCA_963614095.1 Bacteroidaceae bacterium | reverse complement strand
GGGGTGTCCGGTCCGGGAATTCGATCGCTACCGGTAATTTAATTCTCGAAACGAAACGGGAATTGCCGAATTGTCCCGGTAAAAGAAAAAGCGTAACGCGAGGCTTCATTTTCTTTTTAAAATAGAGTATAATATTTACAGAAAATTATTCGAATGCACACCTTTATCTGACGAACCGTATTGGAGGATGCCAATATAGCCGTGTCACAAGCCGAACATCGTTATAACGAAAATCCTTAAGGAGGCTATCGTACAGTTAACGATTTTAGATTGACTGTTCGATAGCCTGTTTTCATAGCATGAAATAAAAAAGATTTTGATATTACGAGGCTGTGGAGCACGGAAGCTCCGGCAGGCTCCCTTAAATACGGCAACGATTTGAACCTGATCAAGAAATAGAAAGGATTTATATGAAAAAACTGATGTTGATAGTCCCGGTACTGGCGGGAGTTTTATGGGG
Source organism: Bacteroidaceae bacterium (assembly GCA_963614095.1). Lineage (GTDB taxonomy): Bacteria > Bacillota > Clostridia > Peptostreptococcales > Anaerovoracaceae > Lentihominibacter. The sequence continues at coordinate 5,699 of CAVECM010000111.1, read as the reverse complement.
ATCCGCGGGCATATTCGTGCGAACGCTGTCTGCAGCCGGATTCGGCAACTGCACGATTACATTCAGCCGGTTTGCGGTAGCGGCAGTGATGATATTTATCGGAATCATGGTTGTTGACAGATCGATGCTGAAGATAAAACCGAAGGATATCTGGGTGTTCATTATCTGCGGAATATTCGGCATGATGGGGCTGAACCTCTGCTACAACAAGGCTATAGACGGGCTGACGCTTTCACTTGCGGCTGTGCTGCTGAGCATGTCGCCTGTGTTTGTCATGTTCATGGCGTCGATTATTCTCCATGAAAGAGTGACGCTGAAAAAAGTCGGATGCACTGCGCTGGCCGTAGCCGGATGCGTCCTGGTCAGCGGAGCGCTTGAAGCGGGCGGAGCGGACAATATCACTGTTCTCGGAATAATCTGCGGTATAGCGGCAGCGTTTTTTTATGCGGTATACAGCATATTTTCAAAAGTTGCAATGAAGCAGCGCTACAACGTTTTCACGATTATCTTCTACAGTCTGGTGACAAGTGCGATTGTGCTTGCACCGTTCGTTGACTGGAGGGTCATGGGGGATTTTGTTGCGGAGGCGCCGGCGGGGCATTCGCTGTTTATGCTGCTGAATTCGCTGTGCACATCAGTGCTGCCGTATGTGCTTTTTACAGTCTCGCTCTCTTATGTGGATACCGGCAAGGTTTCGATTCTGGCTGCGGGAGGCGAGCCGTCGGCTGCGATGATTTTCGGCATTGTCGCATATTCGGAGGTTCCGTCGGTATTGTCGCTGTGCGGGCTTGTTGTCACGATAATAGCGATATGGCTGCTGCTCAGACCTGACAAGCCGCAGGTAAATCGGGTCAATGCGCAGGAAAATGCCGCAGAGCTGAAGAAGGACGGTGAAGAAACATGCTGCTGAAATGTCTTGCGGTCGGAGCCGGCGGATTCATCGGTTCGGTTTTTCGATATCTGGTGGGACTGATTCCGTTCCTCAGCAAAAGCGAAATCCCGTTTCAGACGCTGGCGGTCAATGTCGTCGGTGCGGTACTGATTGGGATGATTGTTCAGTCGGCGGATACATACGGAAACATCAGTGAACAGTGGATGCTTTTTCTTAAAGTCGGAATCTGCGGTGGATTCACGACATTCTCCACATTTTCGCTGGAGGCTCTGGGGCTCATGCAAAGCGGCAGAATGCTGCTCTTCGGGGTGTATGCGGCGGCGAGTCTGGCACTCTGCATAGCAGGCGTATATGCAGGAAAAATGCTCGTGAGCTGATGCGGCAGGTGCGTGAAACAGCGGCTATACCCCCGTCTTCACAAGAAATTTACATTATAATTATCGAGGTATCAGTTTCATTTCAAGGGAAAATAAGGTATACTGAATTACTGGGAATTTGTTAAGTAACAGTGTATCTTTTTTTATGTAAAAGCTCCGGCACAGCAGCTGAAGGCGCGGCTTCTGCATGATTCGTGCGGAGCAGTACAGTTGTATACACTGTCAGAAGGATGCCTGCGGGAGAAGCGCAGGTGAAAGGGGAGGATTTTATTTAATGAGCAATGACATCATCAGGAATGTGCTCATCATATTCGTGCTTGTATTGTTTTCTGCATATTTTTCGGCGACAGAGACAGCATTTACTTCAGCAAACAGAATAAGACTGAAGAATATGGCCGGCGACGGCAGCAGAAAAGCTGAACGCGTACTGCGGCTTTCCGATAAATTCGACAAGCTGCTCACAACAATACTTGTCGGAAACAATATCGTTAATATAGCCATGACATCGATAGCCACAGTGCTGTTTGTGGAAATTTTCGGCTCACACGGTGCGACGTTTGCAACAGTGGTGATAACAATAGTCGTGCTGGTTTTCGGAGAGATAACACCTAAAAGCGTGGCAAAGGAAATGCCGGAAACATTCGCGATGATATCTGCGCCGGTTATCAGCAAAATCGTTGTTCTCATGACCCCGGTCAACTTTCTTTTTGCAAAATGGAAGGAGCTTGTGGCAAGAGCTCTGAAACTCGATTCGGATGAAAAAATAACCGAGGATGAGATAATGACAATGGTTGAAGAGGCCGAGCATTCGGGAAGCATAGAAGAAAAGCACAGCAGACTGATACAGAACGCAATTGAGTTTTACGAGCTGAAGGCAGAGGATGTGATGACGCCGAGAACGAAAATGACAGCGATTGACATCGATGAATGCTCAAAAGAAGAACTGGGAGAGCTTTTCAAGAAGACCGGCTACTCCAGAATGCCGGTTTACGAAGAAGAAATAGATAAAATCACAGGTGTGATTAACCAGAAGGATTTTCACAACTATGTGAAGGATACAGACAAAAGCATATCGGATTATGTGATGCCGGTGGTATTTGTAGGCACATCGATGAAGATATCCGATCTGCTCAAGAAAATGCAGCAGCTCAAAACGCACATGGCAATTGTAATCGACGAATACGGCGGTACGGAGGGTCTTGTGACGATGGAGGACATTATCGAGGAGCTGGTCGGAGAAATATTTGACGAGCATGATGTGGTGCTTTCCAAGAATGTGATGCCGCTGCAGAACGGCAGTTATCGTGTGAAATGCGGCGCGAATATCAACAAAGTGTTTGACTATCTGAAGATAGACGAAGAACCTGATGCGGTGACCGTGAACGGATGGGTTGTTGAGAAGCTGGACAAGCTGCCCGAAAAGGACGATTCGTTCGAAACGACTGCGGGCGGCAAAAGACTCAAGGTCAGAGTCACCAAGGCAGACGGAAAAAAGGCACTGGAGATTAATCTCGTTGTGGAAAATGCTGCAGAAGATATATGAAATATCACCCGGCGGCCGACGTGTGAAAAGCCGCGGAAACAGCCTGATGCCGGCAGGTGACGGCAAATATATGAGAGGAGAATACAGATGGGCTTGATGGAAAAGATCTTCGGAGATCTTAACGAAAAAGAAGTAAAAAAAGTTTCTAAAATTGCAGATAAAGTCATGGCGTATGACGAGGAAATGCAGGCGCTGACAGACGATCAGCTCCGCGAAAAGACAGCTGAATTCAAAAGGCGAGTACAGGAGGAGGGAGAATCGCTTGACGATATACTTCCTGAAGCCTTTGCGGTATGTCGTGAGGGAGCATGGCGAAGCCTGGGAATGAAGCACTTCTACGTGCAGGTAATAGGCGGCATCGTTCTTCATCAGGGAAGAATCGCAGAGATGAAAACCGGTGAAGGTAAGACACTCGTGGCAACGCTTCCTGTATATCTGAACGCACTTGAGGGTAAAGGCGTGCATGTCGTTACCGTCAACGACTACCTGGCAAAGCGAGACATGGAGTGGATGGGCAAGCTTTATACATTCCTCGGACTCACGGTAGGCTGCGTTATCCACGGCATTACCGAGGAGGAAAGGCGCAGAGCATATCTTGCTGACATTACTTACGGAACAAACAACGAATACGGCTTTGACTATCTGCGCGACAACATGGTTGTTTACAAAGAGGCTATGATGCAGAGAGAACTGAACTATGCCATCATAGACGAGGTCGACTCGATTCTGATTGACGAGGCCAGAACGCCGCTCATAATTTCGGGAAGAGGCGACGACTCGACCGACATGTACAAGCGTGCGGACGGATTTGTCAGAACCCTCAAGGTGGAAGAGGACTTTACAATAGAAGAAAAAGACAAGCAGATTGCGCTCACTGATGAAGGTGTCGTAAAGTGCGAGAACTATTTCGATGTTGAGAATTTCTCCGATCCGGAGAACATGGAGATAAACCATCACGTTCTGCAGGCTCTGAAGGCAAGGAACATGATGAAGCGCGATGTCGATTATATCGTAAAGGACGGCGAGATTATTATCGTCGATGAGTTTACGGGACGTCTGATGTTCGGAAGAAGATACAGCGACGGTCTGCACCAGGCGATTGAGGCGAAGGAAAATGTTCTCGTGCGTTCGGAATCAAAGACGCTGGCAACGATAACACTGCAGAACTATTTCAGAATGTACAAAAAGCTCGCGGGAATGACCGGTACGGCAAAAACCGAGGAGAGCGAATTCCGGGACATTTACAATATGGACGTAGTGGTAATTCCTACGAACAAGCCTGTTGTCAGAAATGATATGCAGGATGCGGTCTATGCGACGGAAAGAGGCAAGTACAAGTCGATTGTCGACAGAGTCGAGGAGGCTCACAAGAAGGGCCAGCCGGTTCTCGTAGGTACGATTTCCATAGAAAAATCAGAAATCATCGCAGACGCGCTCAAGAAGAGAGGCATAAAGGACTTCAATGTGCTGAATGCGAAGCAGCATGAGAAGGAAGCGCAGATTATCGCAGAGGCCGGACGTCTCGGAGCGATAACGATTGCTACAAACATGGCCGGAAGAGGTACCGACATCATACTCGGCGGCAGCCCTGAATTCGAGGCAAAGAAGGAAATGGCAGCCAGGGGTTATGATGACGATGCGATAGCGTTTGCGACAAGCTTCGTGCAGAGTGATGACGAGGAGCTTCTCAAGGCACGTGAGGAATACAAGGAGCTGCTTGAAAAATACAAGGAAGAGAGAAAAGCAGAGCAGGAAAAAGTCATAGAGCTCGGCGGTCTGTTCATAATCGGTACGGAGCGCCACGAATCGAGACGTATAGACAATCAGCTCAGAGGTCGTTCAGGAAGACAGGGAGATCCGGGTCAGACACAGTTCTGCATCTCGACAGAGGACGACCTGATGAGACTCTTCGGCGGAGAAAGGATGCAGAATGTGATACAGCGTCTCGGAGTCGAGGAGGACGAGGCAATCGAGGCAAAGATGATCACAAAGCAGATCGAAAACGCACAGAAAAAAGTCGAGGGCAAGAACTTTTCCATAAGAAAATACGTGCTGCAGTACGACAACGTAATGAACAAGCAGCGTGAAATCATATACAGCGAACGTAAGAAGGTTCTGTTCGGCGAAAATCTCAGAGAAGACCTTGTTTCGATGACGCATGAGCTGATTGACGAGGTTGTCGATCCGATTGTGATAGCATCGAAGTTTGCAGAGGAATGGGATTTCGATACGCTGAACAAGGGACTGAGAAAGATAACGCCTGCGTTCGAGCCGCTTGACTTTGATAAGGAAACGCTTGCCGATATGGATGAGGAGAGCCTCAAGGCGGGTCTGTATGCGGATTTTGAAGACCTTTACAAGGAGAAGGAAAAGGAAATCGGCGAGGAAAGACTCAGAGAAGTTGAAAGAATGATACTGATCAGAGTAGTCGACAACAAGTGGATGGATCATATCGATGCGATGGATCAGCTCAAGAGCGGTATCGGACTGAGAGGACTCGGCGGACAGGATCCGGCAGCCGCTTATGCGCAGGAGGGCTTTGATATGTTCGAGCTGCTCATAAGCTCCATAAAGGAAGATTTCGTTAAATTCTGCTACAGCGTTACGGCACAGACGAACACAGAAAGAAAGAACGTAATCGGAAAAGGTGAGAACCATAAAGACGAATTCAGAGAAGAAGATGTGATGGCAGGCGGAAGTGACGTACCGGCAGGAGCAGTAGTGCCGCCGAGAGAACACAAACAGGAAACAGTAAGAAGAGAAGGCCCGAAAATCGGCAGAAACGACCCATGCCCATGCGGCAGCGGCAAGAAATACAAACACTGCTGCGGGAGGACGACTCCCCGCGAGTAGCCCGTTGAAAACGGGATAGAGCGGCCGGAGTGTC
>CAVECM010000110.1:0-6169 GCA_963614095.1 Bacteroidaceae bacterium | reverse complement strand
GAAACCTGTTTCAGGTGAGACAGGTCAGCGTACATTGCAAAGGGATTCTGTTCCTTCCCGCCTGAGCGGAGCATACAGCTAGGCTCACGGCACGGGAGAATACATATCGGCAGAATTCTGAAACGCAGAAGCTTTTCAGAACACAGGATTGCTTGTCTGCTGTTCAGAAAGCACCCCAATTTTTAAGGGGAGTGCTTCAATTCATTCAGACAAACAATCCCTGCCGACAACATGGGAGAAGCATGACCGGATTGGAAAACACGAAAAACCGGACTCGATAAATCCGGACTTATCAAGATGGATATACAACAAAAGCGAATATATATCAGAATATGGAAAAATATGAATATGAGATGATACATGGTTTTGAACAGCTGTATCAGGCTCACAGGATGGCAAAACGAGGTAAAAGATATGCAGAGGAAGTCATGCAGTTTGAATATAATCTGTCAGACGGGCTTGTCAGGCTTCAATACGAGCTGAGGAACGGACTGTACAGGATCAGGCCGTATCAGCCCTTCAAGGTATACGATCCGAAAGAAAGGGTGATTTATGCGCCGGATTACCGCGACCGCATAGTACAGCACAGCCTGTGCGACAACATAATTGAGCCAGCATATGACAAAAGACTGATTTACGATAATGCAGCAAGCAGAAAAAACAAAGGCACACATTTCGCGATAAACAGACTGACCGGATTCATGAGAGAACATTACCGCAGGTACGGGAGTGAAGGATATATCCTGAAATGCGATATAAGAAAATACTTTGACTCCATAGACCACCGGATAATGTACGAAATACTGAAGCGGACAGGCATATTTGATGAGAAGCTGCTGTGGCTCTTCCGCATGATACTGGGAAGCTACCATACAGAATTCGGCAGGGGGCTGCCGCTGGGCAACCAGACCAGTCAGTGGTTCGCACTGATTTATCTCGACCGTATGGACCGTATCGTCAAGGAAAAGCTGCGCGTGAAGCATTATACGAGATATATGGATGACTGCGTGCTTGTTCATCCGGACAAGGCTTTTCTTAAAAACTGCCTTGAAGTGATGACCGAACATGTGAAAAAAGAGCGAAAGCTGGAGTTCAATCAGAAGACGCAGATAACACCGATGGCACAGGGCGTGGATTATCTGGGATTTCATTTTTATCTCACGGATACAGGCAAAGTGATAAGGAAGCTGCGTTCCAGGAATAAAGTGCGTATGAAGCGAAAGCTCAGACATATGAAAAAAGCATATTCATGCGGCAGGGCAGAGCTCGAGGACATAAAGCGGAGTCTGGCAAGCTACAAAGGTCATCTGTCACACGGGCACACATACAGATTAAGAAAAAACATAAGCAGTAATCTTGTACTGCACAGAAATGTACAGGAACACATCAGGAAACAGTAATGCAAAGGGGAAAAGGGAACAGTAAACAGTAATACAGAAAGGAACGAGAAGATGGAGTGGATAAGAAGCAGGAAGCTCAGCAGGACGATAATCACTGTTCTGCTGCTGACCATGACGGTCTGGCTGCTGCCGGCAGGATTCATGGCGGAGAAGGCTGAAGCGGCCGTACAGATTGATGATCCAGTCATCAGAGACTCATCTCAGCTGACATCCGGACAGAAGGTAACCTGGGACTGCGTATGGTTCGGAAGCTATCCTCAGTCAGAGGTGGTATGCGAAACAGATACAGACCGAATCAGCGAGCTGACCGGCGGTTCATATGAGAACCAGTATGTCACTGTCAGCAATGCACAGTGGAACAAAATCACAGGCGCATCATATAACAATTACGGGGATGCTACCGTAGACGGAGTGAAATACAGGCGCCTCAGTAAAACAGATGCAGTTTATGCGACATCCGGAAGCAGCAGCTATTATGAATGGGGCGATGATACCGTACGGTATTTCAGGTACGAACCGATTAAATGGCGTGTGCTTGATGTCAATGGGAATGATGCTCTGCTGGTTGCGGACAAGGCTCTGGATGACCAGAAGTACAATACCACATCTGCAAACGTGACATGGGAGACATGCACCATGAGGAGCTGGCTCAACGCATACGATAGTTCCTGCAACAGCTACGGCAGAGATTACAGCAAGCTCAATTTCATAAACTATGCATTCACATCAAGTGAGCGAGGTGCGATAAAAACAACAGAAGTGGTAAATGACGATAATATAAGCTATGGCACCGAGGGCGGCAATAACACCAGCGATAAAATATTCCTTTTATCGGAGAATGAGGTTTACAACACAAACACAGCTCTTTCATATGGATTTGCGAAAAGCCGCAGTACATATGACGAGGCACGCAGATGCAAAAGCAGCACATATGCGAAGGCAATGGGTGCGTACAGCAGTACAGATAGCTCCTACGCAGGGAACTGCTGCTGGTGGCTCCGGTCGCCGGGTTACGATAGGTATAGTGCTGCCAACGTTGACTATGACGGCTATGTCTATAGCAGCAGTAGCGACAATGTCTACTATACATATCTCGCGGCGCGGCCCGCTTTGCATCTTAATCTCTCATCCTCTAATCTATACAGCTATGCAGGAACCGTCAGCAATGACGGAACTGTAAACGAAGAGGGAGGCGGTGCAGTGACCCCGGACAACCCGGATACTGAAGAAACATACAAACCGGTAAGCAAGGTTGACCTGACCACAGCAGCAGACTCTGGAGAAATCAAACTGTTTACAGATGCATCAGGAACAGTAGACAATAAGAATGTTACAAAAGTTTACCCCGGAGATTATAAATTAAACCTCGGAGCCACGAAAACCACTGTCTCACGCGAATCACAGGGGGACGGCACGTACAAGATAAAAGTAGCGATAGGAATTGTTGACGACGGATCTCTGCTTAATTCAGCCAAGAAATGGGAAAACCTGAAAAATGATGTGGAGAAAGCAAGAAGTAATCTGAATAAGGCACAGAATCTGAATACGTTCATGAAAAAATGGGGTCAGAACTACGGGACCTGCAATATTGTAGACAAATTCAAAGTAAAGCCTAAAATCTCAGTAGCAGGATATTACGAGGCTCTCTGTGATGAAAACGGAAGGCTTATTTCCGACAAGGGCGGTGCGGTGGTTGATGTAAAATGGAAGGCAAGCCACACGCAGCAGACGGTGACTCTGCCGATACCTATACCATACTATGTTGAGCTCAGCGGAGGAGTAAATGCAAAGGGAAACATCGGAATCAGCGGTATTGTGGGCGAGACCGGACTGGAAGTATCCGGAAGTCTCAATATAAATCCGAATATTACTGCGGGCTGTGCGGCAGGAGTGAAGAAGCTGGCATCAATCGGTATTGAGGGAAGTGCGGATCTTGCTGCACAGGTTTATCCTCCTACCAAAGGTACACTGACAGCCGCTCTTGATGTCAAGGCAACAGTGCTCACGATAGAGTATAACTGGAATCTGGCATCGGCGGAATATGCATTGTGGGATACCACAGGAGAGAATACAGCATCAGTGGCTGCCGCGAGTGCATTGAAAGCGCAGAAGGCATCAGTGATGAGCAGAGCATTTCAGGCAAAGACTACAGAGTGGGACGGAGACAGTGTCAGCAGACTTCAGAATTATGTTCTGCCGCAGACTGTTCCTGTGATGGCAGCAGTTGATGATAAAATTGTCATGGTATTCACGGCAAACGATGAGGAACGTGCCGCTGTGGACTGCACAAAGCTCATGTATTCGGTATATGACGGCAGCGAGTGGAGCGAGCCTGAAGCAGTTTATGACAACGGTGCAGCTGATAATTATGCGGATATCAAAATTATAAACGGCAGTCTTTATGCCGCATGGCAGAAGTGCAAATCAGAAATAAAGGCCGATACAGCTGCCGGCAAGGCGGAAGAAATGGCACAGAAGAGTGAAATCTGCGTCAGCCGCTTTGACAGCAGTACAGGCAAGTTCACGGACAGCAGCTTCGTTACGGACAACAGCACAATGGATGCAGCTCCGTGCCTGATAGACAAAAGCGGGACACCTGCAGTCGCATGGCTCAGCAATGATGCTGATGATCTGTTCATGGCTGAAGGCAATAACACGATAAATTCAGCTGAACTGGCTGACGGGAAATGGACAAAATCCGATAAGAAGATTTCGGTAAAGAATACGCTTACAGATTTAAAGGCCTTATATGACGGTGAAAACTACAGATTCATATATATGAGTACAGCTGACGGCGATGACGGAGAGACTGTATCAAATGTATATATGTCAGATGCGAGCGGTGAATTCGCGGATATATCGGGTGCAGAGAGCACTCTGGCCGGGCTTTCCTGCAGCAACGATGCTGTATACTGGACGCAGGACGGTACTCTGACAAAATATGATGTGAAGGCAGGAAGCACATCAGAGATTACGGCAGGTGATGCTCAGACGATAAGTCCGAACGTAACACCTGTATCGGTAGGGGACAAGACCGCTCTGCTCTGGATGACCAACGACGAGGAAGGCTGTAAATTCTATTCTTCAGTGAAAACCTCAGATGGATACAGCGAGCCTGTTGAGATATACAGCAAGGCTAACGTGAAGGGCAACTATTACACGGCAGTACTTGGTGATGACGGATCATGGGATGTTATCTTCAGCGGCACATCAATGAAGAACAGTGATAAGACATCGATTTTCTTCTTCAGCAAGGAAGACACTCCGAAGGCAGAGCTTGACAGTATTGTCATAAATGAATCAGAGGCAGAAAATTCAGTGCAGCCTATAGCATATACAGTAAAGAATGAAAGCGAAACTGATATGAAGAGCTTCACTCTTACAGTAAAGAATGAAGACGAAACAGTTCTGGAAAAAGAAGTTACATGTGATATCGCTCCCGGTGAAAGTGCATATTTTGAAGACAGCTTTAAGCTGGCATCAGAACAACAGACCAGTGATATTACTGTGCAGACCGTTGCAGCAGGACAGACTGATACGAAAGATGCAAGCATGGAAGAACAGCTTATAAATACAGATCTTTCGCTTGATGTGAAGAAAGAAACCGACGGAAAGACTGTGAAATTTACTGCTGTGGTGACAAATACCGGCGAGATTGATGCGGGAGGCAAGATAGAATTCTACTCTGATTCCGAGAAGAAAACCCTTGTCAGCAGCAAAACAGTGGATTCGCTGGCTCCCGGAGCGACCGCAGAGTTTGAGTTTTCCATGAATATGAAGGACGCTGTATATAATGACGACGATGTGGCGGACTTTACGATAGCTGTAACTGCAGATGTAGAAGAACAGAGCACTGAGAATAACGAATATTACGGCGTGCTTTACAAATGGGAAAACACTGTGACGGAAACCTATGATATAGGAGATGCCAAGGTAACCGGAATAACCGACAAGGAATATACGGGAAAAGTAATAAAACAGGATATAACCGTAACCTATGGAGAAACAGAGCTTAAGGAAGGTACGGATTACAGCGTGGAATACTCTGATAACACAGCAGTAGGAAGCGCGAAGGTAACAATCACCGGAATGGGTGATTACACGGGAAGCATAGTCAAGACCTTTAAGATTACAAAGAAAACCTATGATATAGGAGATGCCAAGGTAACCGGAATAACCGACAAGGAATATACGGGAAAAGTAATAAAACAGGATATAACCGTAACCTATGGAGAAACAGAGCTTAAGGAAGGTACGGATTACAGCGTGGAATACTCTGATAACACAGCAGTAGGAAGCGCGAAGGTAACAATCACCGGAAAAGGAGATTATACAGGAAGTATAGTCAAGACATTTAAAATCACAAAGAAAACGGAAACCGAAGAGACGGATAATCCTGTTTTCGGAGATAATTCAATAGTTCGTATAGCAGGCAGCAATCGTTACGCTACTTCAAACGAGGCTGCAGATGCTCTGAAGAAGAGCCTCGGTGTTGACAAGTTTGAGAACATCATCGTGGCCAGCGGTGCAGACTACCCGGATGCTCTCGCAGGCAGCTATCTGGCGAAGGTGAAGAACGCTCCTGTGATGCTGGTCGGCAAGGACGCAGATACCGAGGCCGATGTGAAGCAGTATATCAGCAATAACCTGAAGGCAGGCGGTACGGTATATCTGCTTGGCGGAACGGGCGTAGTAACATCGAGATTCGAAACCGGCGTGAAGAAGCTCAAGGATTCTGACGACAAAGCCGTGAATGTTGAGCGTCTCGG
>CAVECM010000109.1:0-6363 GCA_963614095.1 Bacteroidaceae bacterium | reverse complement strand
AGCTTTTGAATAATAAAAAGTCCGAAAATTTTAAAACTGACTGTTTATTTATGCTGCCGTATCTGATATAATGAGTGCGCAGGTAAGACTGCAGGAAAACGCAGCTGTGAAGCGGAGCAGACAGAAACCCGCAAGCAGCTGAGGACAATTTAATAGGAATTTAAACGGTAAATCGAATCCAGAGGAACGCGCACAAAGAGAGCTTCGGAGGTGGAAGTCCGGAGCGAGCGCACTGGCCGGCATTTGCATGACATATACATTACAATGATAACTATAATGCATGGCAAATGTTAAAAGCTCATTCTGTTTAAGAAAGAAACCTATAATGACAGTGCCGATGGCAAATCATCGGCGGCATACGGGATTCTGAGCAAAGGTCAACTGTAGTACCGAGATTAAGCCAAATATGGTCATTGCCGCTGGGAACAAAATAGCAGCGGTGAGAAGGCCGGCATAATCGCCGAGGTATAGTCAGGAGAATTATTCGAATGGCTTGTTTTGTTGCAGATATTCGGCACATACATATGTATGCCGGATACACAAATGATAAAATCGCTGTTCGGAATAATTTTTCGGACAGCATTTTTTATTTACCGGGAAGAAGAGGAAGAAAGGAAAAAGAAATGAAGCAATCCAGGAAAAAACATTCAAGATTTTTTGTGATGCTGATGGCACTGGCAATGATAATTGCCATGATACCGGCGAGTGCATCTGCAGAAGATTATTTCACTGTAACTGCTCCGAAGGGCACCGTTGTTTCTGCCGGGACTCTGAGCACTTATTATGTTTATTCATTCAAGGAACCGATAAGCACGACAACCGAAGGCGACAATGTAGTATATAAATTCGCACCTCTCAGCGGATCCGCATTTGTCAGAGTACAGAGTACGGATGACGAAGACGCTGTTACCTACTGGAACTGGAAATCATCCAAAGCCAGCGGTGCAAATATCACTGTTACCGAGGAGATGCTTTTTAAGAATGACAGCAATGCATTTGATTCCGACACGGTTTACCATAATTTTGAAGAGTGTACGTTTGATGTTGCGGATGTTTACCTTAATGCAAATGAAAAGGGGTATATTAATCTGGCAGCAGATGAAACATTTACATTCAATGTGTTCCGTAACTGGCATATAGTAGAGAGCTTTATGAATTCAAAAGCTTCTCTTCCGGATGTAAATTACACCGTAATAGATGAGAACGGCAATAAGAGTGACATAGTAAGTGTTGTTCCTGATAAAAACAACAGCTCGGTAGCAACGCTTACAGCAAAAAGCAAGGGCACAGCTATTGTTCTTGTAACATACGACGCAATGTATACTGACTCTACTATGGGTGGTTCGGGCAAATATTCCGCAATCTGGCCGGAAAACACAGGCGTTCTCGTTGTTACAGTCGGCGCTGACGGTTCTTCCGTTAAGACAAACACGACCATCAATGAAGGAAAGAATACAGATACGACTATAAGCAAGCTTGCCGCTGACAATCTGGATGCAGAGCACGATGTGCTTTACTATACAGGAAAAGAGGGAGCAAGCTACAGCTTTACACCGGAAGACGGCAGCAAAGTTTCAGTGGCAAGAGCTGAACTTACTGACGACAGCATCACATACAACGGTTTTACAACTGATAAGGTTGATGTGAATTCAAAGACCGGAGAGGTTACAATTTCTGGGCTCACATCCGGAAGCCATATAATAAAGGTTGAAAAAGACGGAGTGGCTGCATATCAGGTGATTCGTGCCAAGGAGACCACCTATACGATTACAGATGCTGAGGGCAATGCGGTAACATCCGAAACCAGGGTGAAGCCGGGAACTCAGCTTACTGTTCAGCTCGGAGATATTTATAACCCGGCCAGCAAGTTATCCGGTATTTACAATACAAACTGCCGTATATATTACAAGGGCGAGGACGGAACAGAATTCAGAGGAAATAACGGAAGCCCCTTCGGATATTACATATTTGCATACAATAAAGAGCTTCACAAGGTTACCGTGACTGTTCCTGAGGACTGGGATGAAGCAACATATACGATTTCCGGATGCCTCCAGACAGGCGGATTCGGATCCTCTGCAGGCTGCCATCGCGGAGTGACTTATGCAAAGGGCAAACCTGTAAACACAACTGCGGCATCCATGGCCGCATACCTCGGCGAGCTTCCTGAAATAACGGTTAATATTGATATTCCGGCTGAAGCAGTATCTGTTGACAAGACCGAACTGAACCTTTCATGCAAAGAAACTGCAGAGCTCACAGCAATAACTGAGCCGGCGAATGCTACAGACGAAAAAACCTGGACATCCTCTGATGAAAATGTCGCTGTTGTTGATGAAAACGGCAAAGTGACTGCAGTCGGAGCAGGTGAGGCGGTTATTACTGTAAAGGCAGGCGAATTTACCGCTGAGTGCAAGGTGACAGTTAAACACAATTTTGTTGAAAATGCTGATGACAAATACATTAAAGACAAGGCAACAGCAACATCGAAGGCTGTATATTATAAATCCTGCGCCTGCGGTGAAGTCGGAACTGAAACATTTGAATACGGCGATTATGCCAAGACTGACAAATCATCGCCGACCGGAGACAGCACAATGATAGGATTTGCTGCAGTTCTGATGGCGGCTGCGGCTCTTGGCGGAACGATTGTTTACAGAAAGAAAAACAGAGCATAATCATTCAAATAAGAAAAACACTGCTTACAGCTTACAAAATCTGAAGAACACTGCTTACAACTTACAAAACTTGAGCTCCCCTGTACTGTGAATACAGGGGAGTTTTCTTATGGCAGTGCATCCGGCGGCGCACGTTTCTAACGGGTGAAAGTCCCGAACTCACCCGGCAGCTGCACAGGAATTCATCATTTCAGCGGCTTGCATATCGGCACCGGCTGGTTTAAAATAAATGGCGTGGCCGTAAAGCGGTGAACCTGCTGCATGGCCTCAGGAGCCCGGCCGGCGGCTGCGGCTTTTATACAGAAATATGAAGAAAACCCGGGAGAAAACAGATGAATCAGAAAGAACTGAGAGAAATAAGAAAACGTTTCAGCCTTGACAAGGACAGCATCAGCCACATTTACGGCTGCTATGTGAATGCGGCGAAGGAAATCGTCGCCAGAATGGATATGTCGATGGGCCTGATGCAGCAGGAAGAAGCGGAGCTTTACCTCAAATTCCTGAAAAAGGCGATATCCGGCACGCTCGGCAAGAATCTCCTTGATATAGAATTTTCGACAAAGCAGGTGGAAGACAGTGATGAGCACCGGCTCCTGCAGTCGCTCAGACAGTCGCACCTCAGAGATGAAGATATGCGTGAGCTTTTCTATCAGCGCGTTATCGAGTCGCTGGATACAGGCGAGGACAGCTATGTGATACTGCTTGCGTCGGATTCGTATGATATCCCGTTCAAGGGAAATGACGACGAAATATGGGACGAGGGGTCAAGCGAAGTGTTTGACTACATCATATGCTGCATCTGCCCGGTAAAAGACGCGAAAGCCTCACTGCGGTATTTTGCAGAAGAGAAAAGCTTCAGAGGCGCCACGTCAGGGCATGTGCTGGGAACGCCGGAACTGGGCTTCATGTTTCCTGCATTTGATGACAGGAGCACGAATATCTACAATGCGCTTTATTACAGCCGCGGTCTGGCGGATATCCATGAGGAGTTCATAGCTGCGATTTTCAACACAGAAAAGGTGCCGATGTCCGCGGGCGCGCAGCAGCATGCCTTCTGCGATGTGCTCTGCGAGTCTCTCGGAAAGGACTGCAGTCTGGATGTTGTAAAGACGGTGCACGGTCAGATCAGGGAAAGGCTTCTGCTTCACAAGGAAAGCAAGGATCCTGAGGTGCCGGAGCTTTATGTGGAAGATGTGGACGATATGCTGAAGCGCAGCGGGGTGTCCGAGGAAAAAATCGGCACGTTCAACGAGGCATGCCGCAGGGAATTCGGAGAACAGGCAGTGCTCAATCCGACAAATCTGATGGAAAGCAAAAAATTCGAGATGGTGACCCCACAGGTGAAGATTACGATAGACCCTGAATATACATATATGATAACAACACAGGTGATAGACGGGAGCCGCTATATACTGATACCGGCAGGCGAGGGAGTCGAGGTCAACGGCATAGATATAAATGTCGATACGGACGGCAGCGACACAGAAAATTCCGATGCATAAAACTCCGCCGGAGAGGGCTCCGGCGCAGACAGTTAAACCGGGAAACTGCATGTGAAAAAAGGGTCGGAAATACGATTCGTTTTATATCACGGCCTGCGATTGCGATGTGCTGCCGGAACAGGCTGCATTCGACAGGCTGAAGTCTGCTGACGCAATAAAAACATAAAAAAAGCTGCTTATGAGCAGAATCATGAGCAGCTTTGTGGTATCAGCCTATATAATACAGTCATCGGACACAGTATATCAGCCGAACTGTATTAATCATCGGACACTGTTATCAGCTGAGCTTTATATTATCTCCGCCCTTGCGGCGTATGCGTTTAAGGTAAAAGCTGATGCACAGCGTATAAATATAGTCATAGACGAGCATCATGAGAATACCTGCAGCAATCAGCAGATAAACAGGGTAATCCGGAAGATGAATGCTCCCCAGAAGCAGGCTTTTGAAGCCGAGAAGCCCCACGCAGAGGAGCACGGCAAAGAAGGCTGCTTTTATTATTACCTGCAGTATACCGCTGTGCAGTTTTTCTATGTAAAATTTCAGTATGCCGTAGTAGCCGAAGCAGAATATATATGGTATCATGGCAAGCTTGTTCGGTATGATGAACAAGCCCAGTATTGCGGCCGCTATGTAAAGCAGCACGGCGGCGCCTGTTCCGGACTCCAGTATCATTACTGCGGCGAAGAGTGAGCTCAGCGCAAACAGTGTCAGTTCAACTCCCGGAATCACCGAACCGGCAAACAGAAAAACGAGGGTTAGTGCAAGGCATATTCCGCCCAGTGCAGTAACCGAGGATCTGCTCTTTGGTTTCGGGTTTTGACTTGTATTGCTGCTGCCGGTGTTTTTATCCAATTCTGTTTCCTCTCTTAACCGAATACTTATATTCGCTGAATTTTTTAGATGCAGTCGCAGCAGCAGTCCGCACAGATGTAGCACTGCAGTGCCTGGCAGCACATATCATTGTTCGAACCGTATCCGCGTCCGTAAGCCTGATTCTGATAAGCTCCGCCCATGTTAATTATACGACCGTAGGCCTGGCTGTATTCTGAATTGCCCGGAGCCAGGTCCGTGGCGGTTCTTATTTTATTGATAGCGTCATCATACCAGCCTTTTCTGTACGAAACCATACCTGAAAGGAAGAACCATTCTGCGCTTCGGTCCTTTGTGCCGTTCAGAATGTTTTCGGCCGCACTCAGATTGCCGGCGTCAATATATCTTCGCACTGCCATGTAGTCGGGTGTGCCATAGCTGCCGCCTGAACTGCCGTAGCTGTAGCTGCTGCCGGAATTACTGCTTCTGCCCTTCATAAGCATGTCGTATGCCTCATTAATCTCCTGCAGCTTTTCCTCTGCAAGGCCTGCAAGAGGGTTATCCTGATATTTGTCAGGATGATATTTTTTCACGAGCTCCTTGTAGGCTCTCTTTATTTCTTCTTCGGAGGCATTTTCCGGCACTCCCAGTACTTCATAAGGGTTCATATGTTTCTCCTTTATTAAATTCAGGCTGCCTGTCTTTTGTCAGCTGTCTGTTTTTCAGCGGCTTGTTTTTTTAACTGCCTGCCCTTTGTCAAATCAGAGCTGATATTTAAAAACAAGGCTTTTTATAAATCAAAGTTTTTTAATCAAAGCGTGGTGTTTTTATAGTGTCAAAGCTGCTTGTCTTTGTCGACTCTTGTTATTATTTCTTCGGTTTTCCGATTGAGTCCGAAATATATTACGTTCTCGAGTATGCCTGCGTTTTTCTTTATGTCGAGCGAATCCGTGCACCGGCTCAGCATTGCGAGATAATGGTAAAGGTTGAACCGCAGACTCGGCTCAATGCGTCTGCGGAATTCATCAGCCGTTTCACTGTCTGCATCAAATTCGAAGCGGTAAAGCAGCGGATTGTACGCCCCGGATTCTATATTCTCCTCGATATCGTCGACAGCATCTATCATGTAGACCCATTTGCCCAGATGATAACCCGCTGCTGCGAGCAATTCGCATGTATCGCTGCTGGTTTTTTCGCTGTCTGCAGTCGATATACCGGAATTATCGCTTTTTTCATCAGCACCGGATGAGGTGCAGGGCTCGGTATCGGGCTCCGGATTCGGCTCGGCAGCAGAATCTGAATCAGGAGCAATCTCAGCCTCATCGGAGACCGGCGCATCCCGGTCAGAATCAATTGCGTCTTCATCGGAAAC
>CAVECM010000108.1:0-6396 GCA_963614095.1 Bacteroidaceae bacterium | reverse complement strand
TTTGACGGGGGACACTCCGGCCGCTCTATCCCGTTTTCAACGGGCTACTCGCGGGGAGTCGTCCTCCCGCAGCAGTGTTTGTATTTCTTGCCGCTGCCGCATGGGCATGGGTCGTTTCTGCCGATTTTCGGGCCTTCTCTTCTTACTGTTTCCTGTTTGTGTTCTCTCGGCGGCACTACTGCTCCTGCCGGTACGTCACTTCCGCCTGCCATCACATCTTCTTCTCTGAATTCGTCTTTATGGTTCTCACCTTTTCCGATTACGTTCTTTCTTTCTGTGTTCGTCTGTGCCGTAACGCTGTAGCAGAATTTAACGAAATCTTCCTTTATGGAGCTTATGAGCAGCTCGAACATATCAAAGCCCTCCTGCGCATAAGCGGCTGCCGGATCCTGTCCGCCGAGTCCTCTCAGTCCGATACCGCTCTTGAGCTGATCCATCGCATCGATATGATCCATCCACTTGTTGTCGACTACTCTGATCAGTATCATTCTTTCAACTTCTCTGAGTCTTTCCTCGCCGATTTCCTTTTCCTTCTCCTTGTAAAGGTCTTCAAAATCCGCATACAGACCCGCCTTGAGGCTCTCCTCATCCATATCGGCAAGCGTTTCCTTATCAAAGTCAAGCGGCTCGAACGCAGGCGTTATCTTTCTCAGTCCCTTGTTCAGCGTATCGAAATCCCATTCCTCTGCAAACTTCGATGCTATCACAATCGGATCGACAACCTCGTCAATCAGCTCATGCGTCATCGAAACAAGGTCTTCTCTGAGATTTTCGCCGAACAGAACCTTCTTACGTTCGCTGTATATGATTTCACGCTGCTTGTTCATTACGTTGTCGTACTGCAGCACGTATTTTCTTATGGAAAAGTTCTTGCCCTCGACTTTTTTCTGTGCGTTTTCGATCTGCTTTGTGATCATCTTTGCCTCGATTGCCTCGTCCTCCTCGACTCCGAGACGCTGTATCACATTCTGCATCCTTTCTCCGCCGAAGAGTCTCATCAGGTCGTCCTCTGTCGAGATGCAGAACTGTGTCTGACCCGGATCTCCCTGTCTTCCTGAACGACCTCTGAGCTGATTGTCTATACGTCTCGATTCGTGGCGCTCCGTACCGATTATGAACAGACCGCCGAGCTCTATGACTTTTTCCTGCTCTGCTTTTCTCTCTTCCTTGTATTTTTCAAGCAGCTCCTTGTATTCCTCACGTGCCTTGAGAAGCTCCTCGTCATCACTCTGCACGAAGCTTGTCGCAAACGCTATCGCATCGTCATCATAACCCCTGGCTGCCATTTCCTTCTTTGCCTCGAATTCAGGGCTGCCGCCGAGTATGATGTCGGTACCTCTTCCGGCCATGTTTGTAGCAATCGTTATCGCTCCGAGACGTCCGGCCTCTGCGATAATCTGCGCTTCCTTCTCATGCTGCTTCGCATTCAGCACATTGAAGTCCTTTATGCCTCTCTTCTTGAGCGCGTCTGCGATGATTTCTGATTTTTCTATGGAAATCGTACCTACGAGAACCGGCTGGCCCTTCTTGTGAGCCTCCTCGACTCTGTCGACAATCGACTTGTACTTGCCTCTTTCCGTCGCATAGACCGCATCCTGCATATCATTTCTGACAACAGGCTTGTTCGTAGGAATTACCACTACGTCCATATTGTAAATGTCCCGGAATTCGCTCTCCTCGGTTTTTGCCGTACCGGTCATTCCCGCGAGCTTTTTGTACATTCTGAAATAGTTCTGCAGTGTTATCGTTGCCAGCGTCTTTGATTCCGAACGCACGAGAACATTTTCCTTCGCCTCAATCGCCTGGTGCAGACCGTCGCTGTATCTTCTTCCGAACATCAGACGTCCCGTAAACTCATCGACGATAATAATCTCGCCGTCCTTTACGATATAATCGACATCGCGCTTCATCATGTTCCTTGCCTTCAGAGCCTGCAGAACGTGATGGTTTATCTCCATGTTCTCCGGATCGGAGAAATTCTCAACATCGAAATAGTTCTCGCACTTTACGACACCTTCATCAGTGAGCGCAATCTGCTTGTCTTTTTCTTCTATTGTAAAGTCCTCTTCCACCTTGAGGGTTCTGACAAATCCGTCCGCACGCTTGTACATGTCGGTCGAGTCGTCGCCTCTTCCCGAAATTATGAGCGGCGTTCTGGCCTCGTCAATCAGAATCGAGTCGACCTCGTCTATGATGGCATAGTTCAGTTCTCTCTGCATCATAGCCTCTTTGTAAACAACCATGTTGTCGCGCAGATAGTCAAAGCCGTATTCGTTGTTTGTTCCGTAAGTAATGTCAGCAAGATATGCTCTGCGCCTTTCCTCCTCGGTAATGCCGTGGATAACGCAGCCTACCGTGAGTCCGAGGAATGTATAAAGCTTGCCCATCCACTCCATGTCTCGCTTTGCCAGGTAGTCGTTGACGGTAACGACATGCACGCCTTTACCCTCAAGTGCGTTCAGATATACAGGAAGCGTTGCCACGAGTGTCTTACCTTCACCGGTTTTCATCTCTGCGATTCTTCCCTGATGAAGAACGATGCCGCCTATTACCTGCACGTAGAAGTGCTTCATTCCCAGGCTTCGCCATGCTCCCTCACGACATACCGCAAAGGCTTCAGGAAGTATATCGTCAAGCGATTCTCCCTCCTCCTGTACTCGCCTTTTGAATTCAGCTGTCTTTTCGCGGAGCTGATCGTCTGTCAGCGCCTGCATTTCCTCGTCATACGCCATGACTTTATCTGCAATTTTAGAAACTTTTTTTACTTCTTTTTCGTTAAGATCTCCGAAGATCTTTTCCATCAAGCCCATCTGTATTCTCCTCTCATATATTTGCCGTCACCTGCCGGCATCAGGCTGTTTCCGCGGCTTTTCACACGTCGGCCGCCGGGTGATATTTCATATATCTTCTGCAGCATTTTCCACAACGAGATTAATCTCCAGTGCCTTTTTTCCGTCTGCCTTGGTGACTCTGACCTTGAGTCTTTTGCCGCCCGCAGTCGTTTCGAACGAATCGTCCTTTTCGGGCAGCTTGTCCAGCTTCTCAACAACCCATCCGTTCACGGTCACCGCATCAGGTTCTTCGTCTATCTTCAGATAGTCAAACACTTTGTTGATATTCGCGCCGCATTTCACACGATAACTGCCGTTCTGCAGCGGCATCACATTCTTGGAAAGCACCACATCATGCTCGTCAAATATTTCTCCGACCAGCTCCTCGATAATGTCCTCCATCGTCACAAGACCCTCCGTACCGCCGTATTCGTCGATTACAATTGCCATGTGCGTTTTGAGCTGCTGCATTTTCTTGAGCAGATCGGATATCTTCATCGATGTGCCTACAAATACCACCGGCATCACATAATCCGATATGCTTTTGTCTGTATCCTTCACATAGTTGTGAAAATCCTTCTGGTTAATCACACCTGTGATTTTATCTATTTCTTCTTCGTAAACCGGCATTCTGGAGTAGCCGGTCTTCTTGAAAAGCTCTCCCAGTTCTTCTTTTGAGCATTCATCGATGTCAATCGCTGTCATTTTCGTTCTCGGCGTCATCACATCCTCTGCCTTCAGCTCGTAAAACTCAATTGCGTTCTGTATCAGTCTGCTGTGCTTTTCTTCTATGCTTCCCGAATGCTCGGCCTCTTCAACCATTGTCATTATCTCATCCTCGGTTATTTTTTCATCCGAATCGAGTTTCAGAGCTCTTGCCACAAGCTCCTTCCATTTTGCAAAAAGAAAGTTGACCGGGGTCATGAGAACAACGATTTTGCTGATAACCGGCGCAGATATCATCGCGAATGTTTCCGGCATTTCCTTTGCCACGCTTTTAGGTGTTATCTCTCCGAAAACCAGCACGACTATTGTTATCACCACTGTTGCAAACGTCGCACCGTGTGAGCCGAAAATTTCCACAAACAGCACTGTGGCTATCGATGTCATGGCTATATTAACGATATTGTTTCCGACAAGTATTGTTGTGAGCAGCTTGTCGAATTTATCGGAAAGCCGCAGTACGCGTTCAGCTTTTCTGCTGCCGTCGCCGGCCATATTCTTCAGTCTTATTCTGTTTGCTGAAGTAAATGCTGTCTCTGTCGCCGAAAAATATGCAGAAAACAATACAAGCACGAATATGATGAGCACATTCCTGATGATGTCATTGCTCATTAAATAAAATCCTCCCCTTTCACCTGCGCTTCTCCCGCAGGCATCCTTCTGACAGTGTATACAACTGTACTGCTCCGCACGAATCATGCAGAAGCCGCGCCTTCAGCTGCTGTGCCGGAGCTTTTACATAAAAAAAGATACACTGTTACTTAACAAATTCCCAGTAATTCAGTATACCTTATTTTCCCTTGAAATGAAACTGATACCTCGATAATTATAATGTAAATTTCTTGTGAAGACGGGGGTATAGCCGCTGTTTCACGCACCTGCCGCATCAGCTCACGAGCATTTTTCCTGCATATACGCCTGCTATGCAGAGTGCCAGACTCGCCGCCGCATACACCCCGAAGAGCAGCATTCTGCCGCTTTGCATGAGCCCCAGAGCCTCCAGCGAAAATGTGGAGAATGTCGTGAATCCACCGCAGATTCCGACTTTAAGAAAAAGCATCCACTGTTCACTGATGTTTCCGTATGTATCCGCCGACTGAACAATCATCCCAATCAGTACCGCACCGACGACATTGACCGCCAGCGTCTGAAACGGGATTTCGCTTTTGCTGAGGAACGGAATCAGTCCCACCAGATATCGAAAAACCGAACCGATGAATCCGCCGGCTCCGACCGCAAGACATTTCAGCAGCATGTTTCTTCACCGTCCTTCTTCAGCTCTGCGGCATTTTCCTGCGCATTGACCCGATTTACCTGCGGCTTGTCAGGTCTGAGCAGCAGCCATATCGCTATTATCGTGACAACAAGCCCGCACAGCGACAATACCGACGGAACCTCCGAATATGCGACAATGCCGAAAATCATCGCAGCCGACGGCTCGCCTCCCGCAGCCAGAATCGAAACCTTGCCGGTATCCACATAAGAGAGCGAGACTGTAAAAAGCACATACGGCAGCACTGATGTGCACAGCGAATTCAGCAGCATAAACAGCGAATGCCCCGCCGGCGCCTCCGCAACAAAATCCCCCATGACCCTCCAGTCAACGAACGGTGCAAGCACAATCGCACTTGTCACCAGACTGTAGAAGATAATCGTGAAAACGTTGTAGCGCTGCTTCATTGCAACTTTTGAAAATATGCTGTATACCGCATAAAAAAACGCTGCCGCTATACCGCAGATTATTCCGAGAACAGTGATATTGTCCGCTCCGCCCGCTTCAAGCGCTCCGCTGACCAGGACGCATCCGGCTACGGCCAGCGCAGTGCATCCGACTTTTTTCAGCGTCACTCTTTCATGGAGAATAATCGACGCCATGAACATGACAAACACAGGCGACATGCTCAGCAGCACAGCCGCAAGTGAAAGCGTCAGCCCGTCTATAGCCTTGTTGTAGCAGAGGTTCAGCCCCATCATGCCGAATATTCCGCAGATAATGAACACCCAGATATCCTTCGGTTTTATCTTCAGCATCGATCTGTCAACAACCATGATTCCGATAAATATCATCACTGCCGCTACCGCAAACCGGCTGAATGTAATCGTGCAGTTGCCGAATCCGGCTGCAGACAGCGTTCGCACGAATATGCCCGCGGATCCCCATAAAACTCCCGCCAGTACCGGGACTATCAACATCAGTTTTTTCATATAAATCCTTTCTATTTCTTGATCAGGTTCAAATCGTTGCCGTATTTAAGGGAGCCTGCCGGAGCTTCCGTGCTCCACAGCCTCGTAATATCAAAATCTTTTTTATTTCATGCTATGAAAACAGGCTATCGAACAGTCAATCTAAAATCGTTAACTGTACGATAGCCTCCTTAAGGATTTTCGTTATAACGATGTTCGGCTTGTGACACGGCTATATTGGCATCCTCCAATACGGTTCGTCAGATAAAGGTGTGCATTCGAATAATTTTCTGTAAATATTATACTCTATTTTAAAAAGAAAATGAAGCCTCGCCTTCAACATAGAACTGATATATTTCATTCACAGCCATAAACGTTCTTCCTTAGTCCAGCTCAATGAAAAGCTGTTTTTTGTATGTCTGACCGTGTCCCTGAACAGGATAGTCACTCAGCATTTTTACAAAATTCCGCTGTTCGGTTTAGTGGGGCCTCGGCAGCCCCAAAACCAATGAAACGCGTATTTTACATATGTCTATGGTGTGCGTAACCGGATGAATCTGCGTTACGCTTTTTCTTTTACCGGGACACTCTCGCAATTCCCGATTCGTTTCGAGAATTAAATTACCGGTAGCGATCGAATTCCCGGACCGGACACCCC
>CAVECM010000107.1:0-6470 GCA_963614095.1 Bacteroidaceae bacterium | reverse complement strand
GCTATAGCCGCCAACATGCTTGCCATGGATATGGACATCCCGACAATCGCCAAAGCAACGGGACTTAGTGAAGAGGAAGTGCAGAATTTACAATAATTTTCTGAACGAATCCCAAAGACAATGAAGGGTATGCATTAAGACTGCCGGCTCTTTTATCTGAGCCGGCAGCCTTTGTTATGTTCGTCAATATTATCTCTTTTTATCATCCGCGGGGGACAGTCTGTCAGGATATACTCCGCTCAAGCTTATGACTTGCTTATGCGTCTACCTCGCTGAAGTCCATTTCAGGCGGCATTTCCTTGAATCCCTTGGTCTTGATTGCCAGGAGAATAAGTCCCAGAGCCAGCCATGAGAATCCTACAATCTTCGCAGTTGCTGACAGCTGGAGCCACAGGAAGAGCGTAGCGCCGCCGCCGATAACAGGCATCAGTATGTATTTTACAAAACCGCTCACGCCTCTCATCTTATCCTTGTACCAGTAAGCACCGATTACGCAGGCATTTACAAGAACCATTCCCAAAAGACCTCCGAAGCTGCAGAGGTTGGCAGCGCTCATTACCTGGCCCTGGAAAAGCAGTGCGCACAGACCTGCGACAGCTGCAATCAGGATATTAAATGAAGGAGTCTTGAATTTCGGATGAATGTATCCGAATATTTTCTTCGGAATGAATCCGTCTCGTGCCATATTGTAAAGTATTCTCGAGGATGAAATATTTCCTGCGATGCAGCATCCGATGCATGCCAGTGTATTGATCGGAACAAATACTGTATTCATCCAGCCGATTCCGAGATATACATAGTATTCTGTGATTGCTGTGTTAGGGTCATTGAGCATTCCTTCTTCATAAATCCATCCGCAGTTGAGCAGATAAGCCACGATGAAGAAGCTGATTGCTGTGTAGATAACGATAATCATTACAGCCAGCGGAACCGACTTCGTAGGGTTCTTTACCTCTCCTGCAAGAGTTGTAGCAATATCGAATCCTATGAACATCTCGCACATTACAGCAGCTCCCTGGAATATTCCCGCCCACTTGAGGGTTTCAGGCGCAGCGAATGCCTTCATGCTCAGCAGCGTTCCTGCAGACTGCGGTGCGTCTGTCAGTACAAACTTTACTATGAATATAAGCGTTATGATCAGCATCAGTATAGGCACTACTATATTGATGAAATTGATAAATGTCGCAAACTTTACACCTATAAAGTTGCAGATAAATACGAATATTATTGTCAGAACCGTGAATACGTTTGCCGATATCTGCGGGAATAAAATATGGAGATAAAGTCCGCTCGAAAGATAACAGAGCATCGGCATCAGGAAGTAGTCAAGAATCATGAGCCATCCTGACATATATCCGA
Source organism: Bacteroidaceae bacterium (assembly GCA_963614095.1). GTDB lineage: Bacteria > Bacillota > Clostridia > Peptostreptococcales > Anaerovoracaceae > Lentihominibacter. The sequence continues at coordinate 5,111 of CAVECM010000107.1, read as the reverse complement.
GTCTCGGCCCGAAGGTCCCTCCTACATATGTGTACACGGATCCGCCGCGGGTATACTTCTTACCCATGTTGGCAAATGCAAGTGCTGCAATAACCATAACAACGCCTGCAATCAGTGTTACCAGAGGGAACGCACCTCCCGACTGCTGGTTGATAATACCGTAGTACATTACAATGCAGGCAGGACACAGCCACGCCATACCCTGTACAACAAGTGATTTCACGGTGAGCACTCGCTCCATTTCTGTTTCGCCCTTTTCCGCCGGCTTGCCGTCAGCGGCAGCCTCGGCCGCGCCCGCGGCCTTTGTTTCTGCAGCCTTTACAGCTTCAGCAGCAGTTCTTTCTTTTTCACTCATTACTAAGCCTCCTTTTCAAGATCGTAAACAACCTGTCCCTTGAACAAAGTCTTTGAAATCTTTACTTTATAAATATCCTCTGCAGGCATTGCCTCGAGGTCTGAGTCGAGTATTACCAGCTCTGCGGATTTGCCTTCTTCGATGCTGCCTGTATATTCTTCACCGAACATCTGGAAAGCTCCGCTGATGCTGAGTGCCTTGACCGCTTCTGCCAGAGTCGCAGGCTTTTCGTCGCCCAGTGTCTTATCCTTGAATTTCTCATATCCCACAACACCCGGCGTTACTCTGCGAGTCATGGCTACGCATATCTCCTGCATCGTGTCAGGCGGCGGAGTTACAGGGAAATCTGTTCCGAAAGCAACCGTCACACCGTTGTCATAGAATTTTCTCAGCGGATACGACTGGAAAGCCAGCTCTTCGCCGACCATAGCAGCCTCGCCCATGACGTCTTCTTCAAGCATCATCCATGCCGGCTGACAGTTGGCAATTATTTTTTCCTTTCCCATCAGCTCTGCCGTTTCATCCGGAGTAAGCATCAGGTGCGCGATGATGTTTCTCGGAGCCTTGCCCGCGATATGCTGCGCCTTTGCAAGACACTCGGCACTCTGCTTAACCGACTTGTCGCCCATCGCATGCACGTGCACATTGAAGCCTGCATCCATAGCCTTTGCCGCATACTCTGCAAACACATCGTCCGGCCAGTAAAGTCTGCCGTTGAAGTCCTCCGGCACGCCCGTCGCCTCGCAGAATTCAGGCAGGTATCCGTCTATCATGCTGAATGCACCCTCGGCAAACATCTTTATGGTATCGATGCGGAAATCGTCACCTACGTTGTCGCTGCCTTTTCTTGCGATGAACTCAGGCATATCCTTCTCGTAGCTCGCCGGCTTCAGGAAGTAAACGCCGCGAAGTCTTATTGTCAGTGCACCCTCCTCAGCCAGTTCTTTGTATGCCTGTCTGGCATTGTCGCTGTGCATGCAGTCCTGTACGAATGTCACGCCGTATTTGTTGGCGCATTCATGCTGGTAATACAGCATGCTTTCCTTATACTCTTCAACCGAAAGGTCGTAGCCCGGCACCTTCAGCTTGATGAGATCCATCGCCTCGGGGTCGTTGAACACTCCCTGCGGGTAGCCGTTTTCTTCTCTGTAAATCTGCCCGATTACCGGTTCCGGTGTGTTCTCGTCCACGCCGGCAATCTCGATGGCCTTGCTGTTTACCCATATATTGTGCTGGCAGAACGATTCGAGGATAACCGGCTTGTCCGGACAGATTTTGTCTATATCATGCCTGGACGGAAATCTCTCGTTCGGGTTGAAATTCTGATATACCCATCCTGTTCCTCTGATTACCTCTTTGTCCGGGTTTGCATCGACATATGCCTTGAGCTTGCCCATCAGTATATCGATAACTTCATCTGCGCTCTGGCCTTCTTCCCGGTATACATCGAAAAGATTGGCTCCGGATGCTGCCGCTGATGCGATTGACGGATGGCAGTGCGCATCGCACAGTCCCGGCAGAATAGTATTCCCGCCGCAGTCTATCACTTCTGTGTCTTCTCCGGCCAGTGCCCTGATTTCCTCATCGGTGCCGACCTTCATAATCTTGCCGTCTTTTACCGCAACCGCTTCACCTCTGATAATGCTGTCGTCCATGGCAACGGAGTAAACCTTGCCGTTCGTCAATATCAGTTCCGGTATATTCATATTCACACCTCCTGTATAATAATGCCGATATTTACATCAGGCTTCTTATTGCTTCAGATATTTTGGCGCGCTCTTTTTTATGCATTTATGGTAACATTATGATATAATCAGAAAAAGGTCACGTTTTTTGTAATTTTCAGATTTTTGTGTGCAAATTCGACCAGTTTTCTGAAAATTCCCGGTTTTTCCCCCTGCATGATGCTTCATTTTTTCGTGCAAAGTGCTGCGTTTTTTCGCGCAGAACTCTGCTGCTTTACTCGGGCCTCGAAGCATTCACGATGGTTTAAGAGCACCGGCTCTGCATAAAAATACAATTATGACAAAGAAAGGCGTATGAAATGACTGACAACGGCAGACTTTTGCAGACAATCACCCCGGATTACATTCCCGGCACCGGCATCCAGGTGCAGCTTATGAATCTGAGAACTATAGAGACCCATCTGCACAGAAACACGCTGGAATTCGTATACTGTCTGCGCGGCAGTATAAACTGGCACGTGGCGCATGAGCACGGCACGCTTTCCGCCGGAGAGCTCATTACTATCGATCAGGATGACATCCATAATTTCTATGCGGATGAAAGCAACCTCACACTGATTGTACATATCAGCCTTGAAAATGCGCAGTTTTCACCGAATGAACTGAACAACACGCTGTTTTCCTGCACGACGTTCCTTGTCGCAGCCGAAGATATTCCTTATATAGAAAAGGTATATGATACTCTGCTGGCACTGGCCTGCAGAATTACCTCCTGCGGTTTACTGCAAAGCACAGCACGCGGCACGACTTCCGCCGCCGAAGGTACTGCTATTGCAGATACAGCTGCGGATGCACTGTCCGAAATGCAGCAGCTCAGGAAGGACTGCGAAACCGTTCGGGCTAAACTTCTGGATATAATGATGGAAAATTTCTCATGGTTTTCAATTAAGAATCTGGGTAATGAAAATATGAAATACAAGGAGCGCCTGCAGCAGATAGTGGGCTATGTCATGAACAACTCCGAAAAAAAGATTACCACGTCGCAGCTGACGAATATCATATATCTGAACTCGTCATATATCTCCAGTTTTATGCATCGGACAGCCTTCGGCTCTCTTACATATATGATAAATTATTTCAGATGCTACCGCGCCCAGCAGATGCTGCTCGAAACTTCTGATCCCGTGAACGAAATTTCCGTGCGCTGCGGCTTTACATCAGAAAAATATTTTTACCGGTATTTCAAGGAATACTGGCAGATTACTCCGCTGCAGTACCGCAAGCGGCTGCGTGCCTTCGCTGAGCGTAAGGAAGAATTCCATCTCTATCCTGCTGATGAAGCATGCGCCCTGCTGAAGGATGTGATCGCGGAGCACCATGTCGCCAGAATCTGCAGGGAAGATTAGCTCAACCGCAGTCGTATAAGCAATTTTCTGCAAAAAAACAGGTGCGGATTTTACTGTATCCGCACCTGCGTTTATTAATTCTTATTTTTTATTGCCCTATTTCGAGCAGCTTCTGATTTACTCTTGTCGTCACCTCAACATAATATGCATCAGCGTATCAGGTTGAATTTCTTCGAATCATCAAGGGCTATCTCCCCTGTTTTCTTCCCGAATTTAATTCCTCGTTCGACATCCTGCGAACATTTTCTGTGCAGCGGCTCATATTTCTTGTGTTCCGCCCACAAAAAACAGGGAATTCCTGCACTTTTACATGTTCTCCGCAAAAACTTTTCTGAAAATCAGCGTTTTTTGTATTCAAAAACTACGTTTTTTGAAATTCTTTGGTTTTTCACACAAAATTTACAAAAAACATGTTGCTTTTTATCTAAAACCATATATAATGGTTGATAGAACATGAAAAAACAATTACTAAGGAGGAAGAAATGAGAGTAACAGGATCACAACTGGTTGCTGAGATCTTACTGGAGCACGGAGTTGACACGGTATTCGGATATCCCGGAGGTGCCGCACTGAACATCTACGATGCTTTATATGAATACAGAGATAAGATCAGGCACATACTGACGGCTCACGAACAGGGCGCAGCACACGCTGCCGACGGATATTACAGGGCAACAGGTAAAACGGGCGTCGTCTTTGCTACCAGCGGTCCCGGTGCGACTAATCTGGTGACAGGTATTGCGACTGCATTTATGGACAGCATCCCTATGGTTGCCATAACAGCCAACGTACCTGACAGTCTTATAGGCAGAGATGCTTTCCAGGAGATATGCATCACAGGTGTTGCGATGCCTATAACGAAACACACCTTCTTCGTAAACAGGATAGAAGATCTGGCCGACGCATTGAGAAATGCTTTCAGAATCGCCAACAGCGGACGAAAAGGACCTGTCCTCGTTGACATAACAAAAGATGTAACAGGCGCGTCAACAGATTACAAACCGGAGAAACCGATGCCGCTGAATCCTCTTCCTGAATTTACAGATAAAGATGTACAGGAAGTCGCAGCAATGATAAATGCAGCAGAAAGACCTATCGTATATTTCGGGGGCGGAGTTGCTTCATCAGGCGCAGGCAGCGAGCTGAATCAGCTGCTTGAGAAGGCCGATATCCCTGCCACATTCACATTGATGGCATCAGGCATCCTCGGATACGAAAACAAGAGAAGCCTCGGACTTATCGGAATGCACGGAAGCATCGCAGCCAACAAGGCAATGGACAGAGCAGATCTGGTTATCGCACTCGGAGCAAGATTCAGCGACAGAGTAGCGCTCAACCCTAAAAAATTTGCAAAAAAAGCACGCAAGGTGCAGATAGACATAGATACAAGCGAAATCAACAAAAACGTTCTGGTCGATCTGGGAATCACTGCGGATGTCAAGGATTTCCTTACCCGACTCATTCCGCTTGTTAAAGAGAAAGACCACAGCGACTGGGTTGCACAGGCCGGAGAATGGAAGAAGAAGCGCGGCGATGTGAAATGCCAGGATGCCGATCTTCATCCGAGCGAAATCGTTCATTCGGTATGCAGCCTCACAGACAAAGAGACGCTTAACGTTACAGACGTAGGACAGCATCAGATGTGGGCGGCACAGTATCTGGAGC
>CAVECM010000106.1:0-6818 GCA_963614095.1 Bacteroidaceae bacterium | reverse complement strand
CGAAGTGTGCTGCGCAGATTGCCGGACATAAAAGCTATTCCAGCTCATGCTGCAGCATTTCCAGAAACTTGCCCGCTGCCGCAGAGAAAAACTGATATTTTTTCCAGGCGACAAAAAGCTCTGCGTGAATAACAGGCTCAAGTGGCCTGAAGCAGAGTCCGCGGCTTTCCGGCGTGTCCAGAAGCTTGTCTATGCACAGCGCATGTCCGAGCCCCTCCTCGACCATTATCGCAGCATTATATATGAGGTTGTACGTTCCGACAACATTGAGTTCATCAAACGGACGCCCCAGCCATCCCGAAAGCTCGCTGCGGATCAGTGCCTGTCTGGAACACAGAATCGGCACATTTGTCAGCATTTCGGGGGTGATATGCTCATGTGCGGCCAGCGGGTCGTCGGCTCTCATCACAAGCCCCCATTTGTGGTGATAAGGGAGCTTCAGGTAATCGTATTTCCTGAGATCGGTCAGCCCGACGAACAGGGCAAAATCAATAAGCCCTTTGTCGAGCCGCTCCGAAACATCCTCGCCGTTGCCGCTGAACAGATGAAATCGTATGTCCGGATAGCGGCTGCGCATTTTGTATAAAGCTCTGCCGATGTAGCGCACGGCGCCGGTTTCGCCGCTGCCGATGAATATGTCTCCGGAAACCGCGTCAATGCCTGCTGCAAAGTCTGCAGCTGTCTTGTCTGCAAGCTCAACAATCTCCTGGGCGCGTTTTCTGAGAAACATGCCCTCTTCAGTGAGAGTGATTTTCCTGTTTCCTCTTATGAAAAGTTTTTTGCCGAGCTCTTCTTCCAGCTCCTTGAGCTGCTTCGAAAGGGTGGGCTGCGTGATGTGAAGTGTTTCGGCAGCTGCAGTGATGTTCTGTTCTCTTGCGGCTGCAAGGAAGTATTTTAAAACGCGCAGCTCCATATAGTTCGTCTCCTTTCGTTTATTGATATTTACAATCGGGCAGCGTCTGCCGCATCAGAGAACTGCAGGCTCTGCCGCTCTGAAGCTTTAATATATATAATATTATAAGTATTCGTTTCAGCTATGGCAAGCTATACCTTATAAGTATTTGTTATTGTTCTGCCCGCGCATTAAAATAATGGCAGAGGAGGCGCAAAATGGAATCATCAGACAGAGAATCGGATCGAATCAGACAGATCCTCAGAGATGCAGGATGCGGCGATGACAAAATAGAAGCCTTTGTAAGCTGCCGCAGCAGCTGCAGCAGGGAAGAGCAGATGAGAATGCTGTGCCTTTACAGGAAAAAACTGCTTGACAGGACGCATGAGGCGCAGCGCCGGCTGGAGTGCATGGATTACCTGATTTATCAGATGCAGAACAGTGATGAGCTGAAATAACGGAACACCGGGTACTGAAGTGACAGGACCGACGAACAGAGTGAACAAGCAAAAATAAAGGAGGATGTGCATGCTTTACAAGAATTTTCAGGAGAAGAAACTATCAGCACTGGGAATGGGAGCGATGAGACTGCCGGTAATCGACGGCGACGAAAAAAATATCGATAAAGAACAGGTGAAGAAAATGGTGGCCTATGCCATGGAAAAAGGCGTGAATTACTATGATACGGCATGGGGTTATCATGCCGGGAATTCCGAGCTCGTGATGGGCGAGGCGCTGAGCGAATATCCGAGAGAAAAATTTTATCTGGCGGACAAATTCCCGGGATACGACCTTTCCAATATGGATAAGGTGGAAGAGATATTCGAGAAGCAGCTGGAAAAATGCAGAGTTGATTACTTCGATTTTTATCTGTTCCACAATGTGTGTGAGCTGAATATAGAGCAGTATCTGGATGAAAAATACGGAATAATGGACTATCTCTGGAAGCAGAAGCAGAATGGCCGCATAAAGCATCTGGGATTTTCGGTGCACGGCAGCCTTGATGTGGCGAAGAGATTCATGGAAAAGTACGGCGAACGCATGGAGTTCGGTCAGGTGCAGCTGAATTATCTGGACATGACCTTCCAGAAGGCAGATGCAAAGCTCGAGCTGTTCAGGGAGTACGGCATCCCGGTATGGGTAATGGAGCCGCTGAGGGGCGGACGCCTGGCGAAGCTGAGTGAGGAGCATGCCGCGCAGCTTAAGGCGCTCAGACCTGACGAAACTACTCCGGCATGGGCCTTCAGATATCTGCAGACAATACCGGAGGTCACGGTGACACTGTCCGGAATGTCGAATTTCGAGCAGCTCAAGGCTAATATTGAGACATTTGAAACGGATGAGCCTCTTAATGCGGAGGAGATGAGTGCTGTCAATAAGATCGCCGGCGAAATGCTCAGCGTGAAAACACTGCCTTGCACGGCATGCCGTTACTGTACAAGCCACTGCCCGCAGGGACTTGACATACCGGAGCTTCTGAAGCTGTATAATGAATACTGCTTCACAGGCGGAGGATTCCTGGCGCCGATGGCGGTAGGGGCACTGCCGAAGGATAAGAAACCGAAAGCATGCATCGGATGCAGGAGCTGTGAAGCGGTCTGCCCTCAGCAGATAAAGATATCGGAAGCACTTGCGGATTTTGCAGAAAAGCTCGCAAAAAAATAAATATCCGGCGCGGATTAAGCTGATGATATGCAGAATATCCCAGATCTGCCCTCGGCCCGCGGCCCGGCAGGGCACGCACCGACGCACGAGGCCTGCCGGCACGGATAATTCCGAATTTTTCGGACATTTTCTGCATCAGCTGTGAACATTTCTTGACTATACGGTAACCATATGGTTTATACTGTTGCACAGGAGAATTGTTTACAGGAAAGGATGATATTGTTTGTTGGAGAAATTAGCACAGAAATATGGTGCGCCGATCGGGGTGACATGTCTTATAGTGTCGGCTCTGCTCTGGGGCGGCGAGTATGTTGTTGCAAAGGACGTGCTGGACATCGTGCCCGCCAACTGGTGCAACGCGGTAAGGGCATTTATTACAGCGGTATTTGCATTTATCATATGGCACAGACATTTTAAAGAAGCAAAGCTGCACGACTGGATAAGAGGGCTCATATGCGGAGCACTTTTCGGAATGGGATCCGCACTGCAGCTGATGGGGCTGGAGACGACGAACGCCGGAGTGAATGCGTTCATCGCATCGGCATATGTGGTTCTGGTGCCGTTTATGGTATGGGCAGTTGAGAGAAAGTGCCCGGCCGCGAAGGTTTTCGTCAGCGCGCTGATTGGTATAAGCGGTGTGACGATAATGTCAGTGACCGGCTTCTCCACAGGGAATCTGCATATCGGGGTCGGTGAGATACTTACGCTGCTCAGTGCACTGGGCTACGGCGGTGCGATGGTCAGTGCGGATTATTTCACAGAGAAAACAAGCGTGGAATTTATTACTGCATGCCAGTTCATAATGACAGCTGTAATCGGTCTGATTTTCGGTCTTCTTATTGAGGACGTGCCGCATGTCACGATGACAGTGCCTATTGTGCTGGAATTTGCATATCTTGTTCTGTTCGGAACTTTTGTGACGCAGCTGCTGTTTACGTTTGGTGTAAAGTACGCGTCTGCAAATCAGGCGGGCGTTATTTTCCCGCTGGAATCGGTGTCGGCTACGGTATTCGGGTGTCTGTGTCTGCATGAACAGCTGAAGGCAGTGCAGGTAATCGGGGGTCTGCTGATAATTGCAGCGGTGGTCATCAGCAGTGTGTCGTTCGGGAAGTCTGAAGGCCCGCAGCTTGCAGATTCCCCGGCACAGTCAGATGATACCTCGGCTTAGCCGGAAGGCTGCCGAGCTCAGCCGGAAGATTGCTGTGTTCAGTCAGAAGACTGCCGGGATTAGCTGAGGGGCGGACTGAATCAGCTGAAAGGCGGACGGGTCCGGCTGAAGGGATGACCGGATCCGGCCCGTCGATTAACCGCGTATAACTGAAAACATGCCGGACAGCTGCATAAGCCGGACTCGCAGCTGCCGGCGTTTTTTATGCAGAAAATCAGTATATGGCAAATATATCACGGCCGCGATATATATTGCCCTTGATTACATCAGATTCAAATGATAAAATTCTATAGTAAAAAGAACGGCTGGGGGATACAGTGCCGAGAGCCTGCGTGACCGCAGATCCGGCAGGCCGGCGGATTCCGTCATCGGGCGGATCTGCGGAAATTATGCAGTATGCCGGGAAGCTCTGCAGCCGCCGAAATAAAAAGAAAATGGAGAAAAGAAATGAAAGAAGAAATAATGGAAATACTCACAGGTATACGAAGTGACGTGGATTTTGAAAACAGCACAAAGCTGATAGACGATGGAATTCTGGAATCTCTTGATATCGTTGCCATCGTAGGTGAGTTCAACGAGGAATTCGATGTTGAAATTTCAGTGGAAGACCTCGTACCGGAGAATTTCAATTCAGTGGACGCTATGGTTGAGCTGATAACCAAAGCGCAGGAATAAGCGGGTAGATGCAGGAAAGAGAGAAATAATAAATGGCATTTACTTCGTTTTATTTTCTTATATTTATTGCGGCAGTCGTCGGATGTTATTACATCGTGCCGCAGAAGGTCAGATGGATCGTGCTGCTTGCCGCAAGCTATGCGTTCTATCTGATTTCGAGTCCGAAGACGTTCGTATTCATATTGTTCACAACTGCGGTAACCTTTTTCGGAGGCAAATACATAGGCAGGCTGAACAATGAACACAAGGAATATCTCGCAGCACATAAAAACGAACTTTCCAGAGATGAAAAGAAAGAACTGAAGGCCGCGGTGAAAAAGAGAAAACGAAAAATGGTTTTCCTCGTACTGCTGGCCGATTTTGGTGTGCTTGCAGTGCTGAAATATTTCAGATACTATATAGAACTGCTGGCTCAGTCGTATGCGGGTCTGCAGCTGGATATGGGAGTTCTGATACCGCTGGGGATTTCATTCTACACGTTCCAGTCGGCGGCATACATCATCGACCTGTACCGCAGCAAAATCGATGCGGATACAAGTCTGCCGCGCTTTGCACTGTTCCTTTCGTTCTTCCCGCAGATTATTCAGGGACCGATTGCGCGTTATGACCAGCTTGCGGCGCAGCTGTATGAAGGACATCGATTTTCGTATACGAACTTCACGCACGGGATGCAGCTGATTCTGTGGGGCTTTTTCAAAAAGCTCGTAATCGCAGACCGCGTGGCGATACTGGTAAGTCAGGTGTTTGACAATTACGGTGACTACCACGGCGCGATAGTCTTTGCGGCTCTGCTGGGATACAGCGTGCAGATTTACGCGGACTTCTCAGGCGGAATCGATATCGCCAGAGGTGTCGCAGGGATGATGGGAATAGATATGGCGCATAATTTCATGCGGCCGTATTTTTCGGACAGTATTTCGGAATTCTGGCGCAGATGGCATATGTCGCTGAGCTTCTGGTGCAGAGATTATATTTTTTATCCTATATCGCTTTCGAAGTTTTTCGGAAAAGCCGGCAAGAAGCTGAGGAGCGTTCTGGGCGACAGAATAGGGAAGCTTTTTCCGGTGCTCGTGGCGCAGATGGCTACGTTTATTACGATTGGTATATGGCACGGTGCGGAATTCAAGTATATCGCATACGGACTTTACAACGGCGGAATCATAATTCTGGGACTGCTGCTGGAGCCGCAGCTGAAAAAAATGGTGCAGCTTCTTCATATTAATGTAAAGAGCAGTGCGTGGAAGGTGTTCTGCATAGTCAGGACGTTCTTCCTGATTGTTGTCGGCAGGATGTTCCCCAAGGCTGAGTCGTTCAGCGCAGCCATGTCGATGTATGCATCGATTATCGGCATAGGCGCGGGCGCGGATGCTGCTGCAAATGCTGCAGGTTCCGGTGATGCCGGATTCCTGACGACGCTGCTGTCGCTGGGGCTGGACTGGGGCGATTTTGCGATACTGCTGCTGGGCTGCATCGTATGGTTCAGAATAAGCTGGCTGCAGGAAAAGGGTGTGAAAATCCGTGAGTCCATGGGTGAAATGACATTGGCAAAACGCTGGGCAATACTGCTGCTGGGATTCGCGGCGGTGCTCGTGCTGGGTGTTTATGGACCGGGCTACGATGCCAACGCATTCATATACCGCGGATTCTGATGCATATGGAAGCAATAAAGAATCAAAACTATGAAATATTAAAGGGGTTCACCGACGAAGCTGTTTTCGCAGGTGAACCCCTTTTTCTGATTGAGTTGTGTCAGATTCTGTGCTGCCGCAGGGAGCTGTATCAGGAAGAAACAGCCGGCGGGTTCCGCTGCTTGAGCTGCCGCCGCGGCCTGCCTGCGGACTTCCGCTTACTTGTTTTCGGAGCCGGTCAGTGTATTTCGCTGAGTTATTTTTTATCGAGATCTGTCAGCAGATTTCGTCTGATTTTTCCGTTGAAGGTACGCGGAATCTCGTCTATTGTTTCTATATATTTTGGCTGCTTGTTCGCATCAAGGTGTGAGGCAAGGAATGCCTTGAATTCCTTCAGATCAAAGGCGGTACTGTTATCCGAACCGGCGCTGCTGTCTGAATGTGCTTCGTTCGCATCAGCTGCAGCAGTGCTGCCGGAGCTGCCGCCGGCATTGCCGCTGAGCGCCACAAAAAGCTTTGGTGCCTGACCGGTAAGAGCATCGCTGACAGGGACGCACGCGCAGTCCTTTACAGCAGGATGCTGCACGACTATACTCTCGATTTCTTCAGGCGAGATTTTAATGCCGCCGTAATTTATCACATCATCCTTACGGCCAAGCATGTAAATATAGCCGTCAGGGTCAATATATCCCAGATCCTTCGTATAAATATATCCGTTCTGCATTGTTTCGGCAGTCAGCTCAGGCTCGAGGAAATAACCCTTCATATTTATAGCGCCGGAGCTTGCGAG
>CAVECM010000105.1:0-7153 GCA_963614095.1 Bacteroidaceae bacterium | reverse complement strand
ACGATTACGAATCGCTCGCGCTTTTTTATCTGGATAACGCTGTCATGGTATTCGACGAGGATACGGCTTATTACCACAGGAGTGATTGTCCGCAGACGTTCAGCTATGAAGAATACTACATATTCAATTCGGAAAACGCAAAAGCTCACAACTATTCTACATGCCCGGTATGCTTTCAGGACGACGCCGAGACATATTTTGATTCATATATAAGTACGTATTGACATCACTTCACAGCGCGGCTGACCGTCACAGCACATCAGACCGTCAATATGCAGGAGCACACTGCGGTTGATTTGGCGCCTGCCGGCCGGACATACCTAAAAAACAGAAGCCAAAAGGCGCCCGCAGGCGCCTTTTGTATTTCCTGAATTCCTGCTGTGATTTAAATCCCAGCTATCATCTGATTTCAGTCATTGAATTTTTCCATTATATCCTTGTTGGTATCAAGATCCGGCTCCACGCCGTCCGGTATCATGGATTCGTAGGTCTGTCCGTGAAGTCTTTCTTTGTTTTCTTCCTGTGCCTTTTTCAGAAGCTCCGGATCTGTCATCAGATCGTATGCAGTGAGCGCCAGAACTTTTGAAGCTGTCACTACAACCTTCATGCCTGTTTCAGAGCCCGCCATTCTGCATACTGTCCAGTTGTGTCCAGAGCATTCCACAGACGGACTGAGTGCGACATTCAGGAAACCCAGCGGAGCGAACCAGCTGTATTCCGATGCATCCGTTACCGGCTGGCTGCCCGGTTTTACAGGATCAAGTTTTCCGTCATATCCTGTCGCATCGCAGCCCATTGCCTTCTGAATTTCCTTCGCATCCTCCTGATCCTTTTCTGAATAATCCGGAGCACCGACAATCCGGAAATTTTCGTATATAGCTTCTGCTATCGTCTTGTTCGGTATCATGTTATGTGTTGCCGTGATAAATTCTTCCTCAACGGTTGTCCCTGTTGCCAGTGCACAGCCTTCTGCAGCCTTTCTGACTCTTTCCTGAACATCCTTAAGCAGTGCTGCATTGTTGAATCTGCCGACTATCCAGATATCCGACCTGTCAGGCACTACAACCGGATAGGCATTGCCGCAGTCAGGGAAAGCGTAGTTTATTGTAGTAGGAGCCGCCTCAGTACCCGGATCCACATGCTCGCGCATTATTTCTATGGCATGACCCATAAGCATCGCACTGTCAAGCGCACTCACACCTCTCCACGGCGCATTTCCATGAGAAGCCTTTCCCTTGAAATGATATTTTACATTAAAATATGCCAGGCAGTCTCTGTAGCCCGATGTGTTTGTGCTTCCCGGATGCCAGTCTACCACAGCATCCAGTCCTTCAAACAGACCTGCTTTTGCCATAAAAGGTTTTCCTACGCATATTTCCTCGGCAGGAGTTCCGAAAAGTTTTATCGTACCTTTGATATTGTTTTCTTCCATAAAATTTTTCAGCGCAGTTGCTGCCTGAACTCCTCCCACCGCCAGCAGACTATGTCCGCATCCGTGTCCGGGCGCACCTTCTTTTATAGGATCGTGAAAATTCGAGTCATTTTTCTGTGAAAGTCCCGGCAGTGCGTCAAACTCTGCACTGAATCCGATCACAGGACTGCCCTCGCCGTACTCAGCGACAAAAGCCGTCGGCATACCGGCTGCATTGCGTGTTACTCTGAAGCCGTTCTTTTCAAGCAATTCCGTAAGTGTGCTTACTGCAAAATGCTCCTGCATCGCAAGCTCCGGCCTACTCCATATTGCCATTGATGCCTCGCAGAATTCCTCCTTGTTTTTATCAATCCAGTCAATCAGCCACTGCTTGTTTTTTTCTTCATTCATGTCAATTACCTCTGTAACTATCAATCATCTGTCCCCATCACCGCCGTCTCTGAGATATTTGATTATCTTCCTGCTTGCCGCAGACTGACTTATATCAAGAGCCTCAGCCACCTTGTAGCTGCTTCCGTACTTCATATAAGCTGCGCTGATGAGCTGTTTTTCCGTTTCTTCCATTGCTTTTTTCAGCGGAATGATATTATCTATCACTACGCCTCCGCCGTATTGGCTGCTTTCCTTAATAATGGCTGACGGCAGATCGACCGGTGTAACAATACCGCCCTGGTTTGTTACAACCAGCCTTTCCACTGTATTCTCAAGCTCACGTATATTACCCGGCCAGGAATACTCCTCCATGGCTTTTCTCGCTTCCTGAGACAGAATCACTTTCTTTCCGTACTGTGTTGTGTATCTGTCCATTGAAACGTCAACAATCAGATTAAAGTCCTCACGCCGGTCTTTCAGACACGGCAGATAAACAGGAACAACATTTATTCTGTAATAAAGCTCACTCCTGAATCTGCCATCCTTCATCATTTCCTCAAGATTCATATTTGTTGCCGTAATCAGGCGTATATCAATCTTGATCAGCTTCTCGCCGCCGACTCTCGTGATAGTCCTGTTCTGTAAGCTCTGAAGCAGCTTTGCCTGCAGATTAAGAGGCATATCACCTATTTCATCGAGGAAAAGTGTGCCGCCGTCCGCAATTTCCATTAGACCCTTCTTGCCCTTTGCATTCGCGCCTGTAAACGCTCCGCTCTCGTATCCGAAAAGCTCGGATTCTATAAGATTATCGGGTATAGCTGCACAGTTTATTTCCACAAATGCTTTATCGCTGCGTCTGCTCTGCTCATGTATGTATCTCGCCAGCATACTCTTGCCGGTTCCTGTTTCGCCGGAAATCATAACGCTTGAATCTGTAGGAGCTATTACCTTTACAAGGTTCAGAATTCGTTTCATTTCCGCGCTCTTCCAGATCATTTTTTTATGATTTTTCAATTGTTCCTGATCTCCGGCATACTGTGTATCATTAAGATACTGTTTCAAAAGCTCCAGTTCCCCCAGAAACCTTGCATTCGAGACAACATATTTTATCTTACCGTCACTGTCAAAAATAGGTGTGGATATCGCGATTGCTTCATCCTCGGTCTTACTTTTATCCGAGTTTTTTCTCGCAAAAGCGCGCGTTCTTCCGACCTGAAGAACCGCTACCCTCTTCCTTTCTTTTATTGCCAGAATTATAGCGGAGTCCGGACCGTAGCTGCCGTCTGCTATCAGATCTTTTGTATTGCTTCCTTCCATTTCCTCCTTGGAAATGCCGGTGTAATGCGTGAAGGTATCGTTAACCTTTAAGAACCTTCCCTCGCCGTCCGCAATGCTGAAGCTGTCTACAGAATTGTCTATGGCAAGATTCAGCATTTCTTCATTTTCTTTGAGCTGTTTAACTGCAGCTATCAGTTCTTCTTCGGTACACTGATTATCGATTCCCAGAATATCAGCCAGTATATTTTTTAAATCTCTCATATGATTTTCCTTTCACATTGCTGCCTGCTTCATAACGGCTGCAATGAAATCCCATCATATGATATTTTACCAGTTATGATGCTTCTTGTTAATTGCAAAGCATACTATTCTGAGTACTGCCGCAACAGCAACGCCTATAGTGGCAACGCCCCAGAATGCGACATAGCTTCCTGTAGCATCATATATAAATGCTGCAATCGTTGCTCCGAAAGCTCCGCCTATTGATGTCGCCATATTTATATAGCCTACCAGTGTTCCGTAATCTTTTTCGCCGAACATTCCGTTTACGAGAAGCGGCGGAACAACTGTGATTGAAGGAGCGCCCAGGCAGTAGCAGATACATACGCCTGCAACCAGGATTCCAGGGGATCCTCCGAAAATGAACATTACAAGGAATGTAGCTGCAAATATGAATGTTGACAGCGGAGCGCTGACTTTTATTCCCAGCTTATCTGTAACAAATCCTATTATCGGTTTTCCGAACAGCAGCAGTCCGAGCATTATTCCGTGATATGATGCAGCCTTTGTTGCATCTATGCCGCATTCAACATAATAACCGATGTCATTCATAAGTATTGCGGATGATGCGAATACAACCAGTATGCATGAAATGATTGCAATCCAGAATTCGCCGGTCTTCATGGCCTGGCCTGTAGTCATTCCTCTCTTTTCTGTAGTAGCGTCACCGTCTTTTATGACCTCGTCTTCTATCTCGCCCATTCTTCTGAACCCTTTGTCTTCCGGATTCTTAACTGCCAGAAGAAGTGTCATCGGGAGAAGTATGATCAGATATACTCCGGCAAGTACGAGATATCCTGCCGAATATCCGCCTGCAACTATAGCAGCGTTAAGCAGCGGTGAAAGAATGAATCCGCCCAGTCCGCTTCCTACGAATGCAATACCTGAAGCAGTGCCCTTTACTTTACCGCCGAACCATGAATTGATGAGTATCGATACCGGCATAGGAGCACATGCTACAAATCCTACTCCGATAAACAGCGCACCGATGTAGAATCCTGTCAGTGAATGTGACTGTGAGAATATAACATATGCAGCTGCGCCGCACAGACAGCCTATAGCTACCCATTTCTTGACGCTGCCCTTCTGCATCAGTTTGCCGAGTATTGGTGATGCGATAACGCCGACAAGTGCCTGGATAGTCATGTAAAGCATCCATTCTCCTCGTCCTACGCCCAGAGCCTCAGTTACCGGGATAACAAATACGCTTGTCAGTGATGCGAATCCGACATATGCCAGAAGCATCAGACAGAACCCCAGAAATACGATCCACCAGCCGAAGAAAAATCGGCCGTCCTGCTTTAATTGAATTTTGTCATTCATAATAAACCTCCGTAAAAAATAGTAAAATAACAAACCTGTATCTACTTAATGCAATTCACGTGCCAAACCCATCTTTTGTTATCAGCCGGCAGCTTATGTTTCCCTGCTTCCTTGAAATTACCCATATTCTGCCGATTTTATCATTAAATAACCGTATCGGTATGCTTAAATTGTATTACATTTTCTAAGTCATCAGCGGGTTGAATTGTCTGTAAATTAAGAAAAATGCCGAAAAATCAACACGTTCAGCATTTTTCCATTAATATCCTTGTTGACCCGCATGTGACTTAATAAGTCTCTAACGGGTTAAAAAGCCTGATTTTTTCAGAATTTTTAAGTAGCCATTTGGAATTTTTTATCTATGAAACATAAAATCTTATGCCAAAGTACCATGAATTTTATAAACTCCGACAAGATAATCATTTGTTAAATAATCACGCAATATATTATAAAGGTTTTATGTGTTAAAAACTGCAGGATAAAAGAGCAACAAAAGCAGTTTCAGCAAAAGCAGCAATAAGCCTGCCGAACCGCTTCAGGTCCGGCAGGCTTATTCATTTACATAAATTTCTCAGCTGTCTTCTTTATGACTTAAGCCGAGGGGCTTGACATACTAAGAGCGATTAATAAACTTCGTACTCCGCGCCTTCCCTTATAAGCTTTGAAGGATCGTCCTGTGCGAGCTGTGCATAACAGTGTGCCTTGCCGTAGGCCGTTGCGGCCTTGCTGTAGTAAGTGAGCTTTGCAGTATAATCATCCTCGCATCCTGCCATATCCACATATGACATGCCCTCGTAAACTGCAGCCTTTGCAGTATTAAGATCCTCGTTTCGGGCGGTTTTGTCTGCTGCGGCATTCTCAGTATCTCTGCCTCCGAGCCATATCTGTATCTGCGCATAATCCTCTGCCTGTGCAAGTACAGTCTCTATATCCTCGGCCAGTGTTATCTTCCAGAAATTCCCTGTAGCGTCAGGAATATCAGAAGCATATGTGTCTCTGCAGCCTTGCATTACATACATCGTCATATCTTCCGGAACAGCCACCGTCCTGGTGACGCATTTAGTTCCGGCTTCTCTGTTTTCAGGTGTCCAGAATCCCGTATAATCTTCCAGATCCCAGTTATCTTCCACCCAGATGCCATTTTCAACCTTCTTGTAGCCAATGACTTTTCCATCTTCCCACACATCTTTCTTATAGTTTTCATCGATATAGTAAGATGTGCATCCGAGTGCATCTGCAAGCGTATCAACAGTCGCACTGCCGTCTGCGTCCTGAATGATTTTTTCCTCTGTCCAGTATCTAGGCAGGTCGTCGTCCCAGAATTCCTCACCTGTATAAAGGCTGTCTTTCATTTCATCTGTAAGGAATCCGTTTGTAGCCAGAAGATAATCGTTCTCATCAAAATCACCTGTTGTTCTGACTGTATCCTTCGCCATAGTGTGTTCTACAAGGAAATTGTTTCCGCTTGTGTCAACGACATGCAGATTTTCACCGCTTCCCGGCGCTACCTTGTTTATGTAAAGCTTCTTTGCCTGTTTTGCATTATCGCATGTCATTATTATTTCAAGCAGACCGACTTTCGGTGCCACTGCCTTGCCTGTATCGCCCTTCTGCGCATCCTGACCCTGCGAACCCATTACTACAAGACCTTTACTGTTCATATAACTGCCGCCTATCAGTCCCGACGCTCCGATAAACGCATTGCCGTCTTCAGGATAAGCAACTACAACCGGTTCGTACGTATATGGCCCAAGCGTCAGATCATAGTTTGTTCCGCATATGAGCTTGCCGTCAGCTGTGGCGTTTCCCCACATCGAAACTGTTGAACAGTTTTTCTGCGACTCCGTATTGAACTGCGTGTAGGCAATCAGAATATCCTCATAGCTTATCCCTGAGGTTTCAGCCATGCCCTTCCACATAGATACAACATTAGGAATGTTCTCTTCGTAAATGCTCTCGTAGTCGTCAAGTGCATCATATGCCTCGTCTATACTGCCGAACTGTTTGATTGCTTTTGCTTTTTTATGTGCAGCAACCCTTTCGAGAGAATCTTTTGCCTGCTGACCGTACTGCTGGCCCATTTCTTCATAACTTCCCGAAAGAAATACTATTTCTTTCGTGTTGGAAGGCGGATCCGCCGGATCATACCCAGTGGTCTCACCGGCAGTTTCATTGTCTGCCGACTCACTGCCGCACGAGGATATCGAGAAACACATTGCAAATGCAAGAATCACCGACAACACCAACACCGAAATTCTTTTCACTTTCATTTCACTACCTCTTCCTCTCCAACCGATTTCGCAGCATTGCCTGAAACAGGAACTCGGGCAATCAAAAAAGACCAACACAAAACTAATGTCCTGCATCGGTCTTATAAAAAGCCAACCAACCGGTTTTCTTTAATACTACCAACAAATTAATGAATTCCTTGTCATTCTGATAATACGCAATTTTCCGTCAATTGTCAAG
>CAVECM010000104.1:0-7551 GCA_963614095.1 Bacteroidaceae bacterium | reverse complement strand
GCTCGGGTGTCTGTGCGCAAAGCACTACTATAATATACCAAAAAACCTCGGCATATGCAAGGGGATTATTTTTAATTCAGATTATTGCCATGCCGCCGGTCCGAACAGTGCCCGGCCGGATGCATCCGCCGTATGTGCTTTTTTCTGAGGTCTGCACTACAGAGCATGCTGCACTGCGGCCGTTCTGCGCTGCATGCCATTCTGCACTGCGGCCGTTCTGCGCTGCATGCCATTCTGCACTGCGGGCCGTTCTGCATTACGTGTCATTCTTCACTACAGGCAGTATATCCTGCGCAGTATCACATTGAGCCATCTCTCATCCCCGCGTCCTTCCCTGACATCGCCGGTAGTCCACATTTTTTCAATCTGCAGTCCCGGAATCTGCGCGAGAAGCTCGCCGAAGCTTTCCTCAGTAAAGTATGTAAAGTAGCGCCCGTTTCGTTCTCCCTCGAATGTGCCGTATTTGAAGGACGTGTAAATCACGCCGTTTTCTCTGAGTGCTGTGCGCATTCTGCAGAGCACGCCCGGGAGTTCTTTTTTCGTCAGGTGTAAAATCGAGGCGCACGCCCATATGCCGTCGTATATATCACGGTCGTTCAGTTCGTGAAAGAGCATGTGTCTGACCGGCTGACCCAGATATTCGGAGGCTGCTTTGCAGATTTCTGCCGACCCGTCCGCCGCCGTTACCCGGTATCCCTTGTTTATAAAGTACTTAGCGTCACGTCCGGATCCGCATCCGAAATCCAGGATGTGTAGTTCGCCGTGCGGCTGCAGATATGACAAAAAAATTTCCTGCGTTTCATGAAAATCCACCGTCTGCGTTGTATTCACAAAATCCGCAGCATTTGCATCATAATATGAAATTGTCCGGTCCGCATATGAACTTATACGGTCCGCCGCCGCGAACTCAGTATGTTCGGTCTTGTCAGCTGATTCGCTGAGTCCAGTTTTGTCGGCACACTTAGTGAATTCGCTTTTATCAGCGGATCTTGCTGATTCGGTTTTTTCAGCAAGTTCAGTTTTACCTGCGCACTTAGCAAGTTCGGCCTGGTCTTTCAGTTTCGTCATGATTATCTCTCCGTCAACTCCTGTATACTCTCGCACAATACATAATTCTCAGCAGCAATTACTTCTGTATCAAATCAAAACATACTCAGCTGCGCTTGTTCAAAGCTCTCCATTTTTTTTCTTTCTTTAATAACATCATTTTTTTTATCCTCGTGCCCAAACAATAACGGGCTGTCAGGATCATGTAACACCATCTGTTTATTAACTGTATTTTTACTGAAATTTGCATAACAATATACGCATCCGTTTTTACAAGTATTATATGCCCCGATATCAATACTGGATATGCATCCGCAGGCTTCTCTTTGATTTGAATCTTTTGCTGCTTCCAGTTTATAGTCTCCGATTCGTTCAAATCTTTCCTTATCAATACAGCACGCATGTTTTATCCCCAGTTGAGACAAGTCTATTTCCTCTGCGCATGTATCGATATAAAGCCCATACTCTTCAGCTGTCTTTACAAATTCAGTCATCAATTCCCTTTGTTCTTCCCTGTTCAGCGTCCTGATTCCGAACGGTTGAATATTCCTGGCTGTATTCCGATACAAATCCAGAAAGCTGACCGTGCACTTCTCTGTATACCCGCCTATTTCAGATGCCAGTATTCTGAAGTGTTCCTTATGAAAATCCATAGTGTATTTATCATTCAGGAAAATAGGGTCATATCTCCATACCACCCGTTCTCTGCCGAGTTTCTGCGACAGCTCACGAAAAGCCGGTATCAGTTTTTCTTCCTTTGACGGCAGTCCCTGTTCAATTTCCCGCCCATACGGCGTTAATGTAAACTGAAAATAATACGGATAATCCTTGAACTTATCTATATTATCCATCATCGGAATCGGATTTTTCGTCCAGAAAACAATTCCGTCCACAACATCCCTGCCCAGTTTTATTTTACTGATTTGATGAATGTTCATCGGATTTCTGACATAAAGAAACCCCTCTTGAATCCTGTTAATAAACCATTCAGAATAATAAGCCGGGATATCCGTACGCCGGCTTGCACTAATTATCATTTTCCTCTTCCTCCCATACTTCTATCAGCAATTGTGCGCTGGAGCATTTTCCCCAGGGCTGGTATATGCGTAAATCCGTCGGCATCTCATACAGAACCTGATTTGATTCATGCATTGTCCCATATCTCCGGTTATTATTATAATCGAAATAATACATCGCGCTCTTTACATGATACCCGGCATTCTTCAGCTTCTCTGCAATTATCGGGAACCGGTTTCTTCCTTTTCTTTCGCTGTTAATATCATTTATGACAATGACAAACGGTTCTTTCTCTTGCTTATTCGCAATAATCTTTTCAATCAGTTTATCAAAGAAAGAACCGATTTTATCAATCTGCCCGGTATTATAAAAATACGAAATCACGTATTGCAGCACGATTACATTAGCTCCTGATATTGCTGAGTAATCATCCGTCACAGCATCCAGATATAAAAACTGCGCCCTCTGCAAAGTAGACGTCCTGTATTTTTTTATAACATTATGTATGTCTGACCACTTTTCATTAACATCTATCCCGACATAGCTTACGGATTTCCAGTTTTCTTCCTGATGACAGTATGTTTCAAACGCCATCAAATCCGGGCACCCTCCGCATCCGACAGAGACAACATGATAATCATCAATCTGCCTCAGAGCCTCACTTCTGCGCATGATGTATACCATTTCCGACGCATACTTGGCCGCGTAAGCACATATATAAAACTGCAGCATCCTGACACAGTCATAATCTCTTTTTCCATAAGGATAGCTCACCGGAAAATGCACCTCTTCCAGGCATCTTCTGCAGTTTCCGCTGCACTCTGAGCGACACTTGTCTTCATGCGTACAATTAATACACCCGCCGCTTTGGTACTGTTCATGGCAATATTTCACAACTGTACCGATTAATGATTTTCTCTTCAGTTTAATGAGTTCGCTGTCATTCAGCTCAGAATTAAAATAGCCGTATGACATACTGTTTCCGTTTTCTTCACTGCAGTATGGGCAAATATCATATTCTCGTACTCGCTCTCCGGGTATCTGCACATATAAACTCTGTCTGTAAAGCCGATGGCATTTACGACATACATTTATTTCTCTTCCTCCCTCAAATTCCTGCAGTTTGTGTTTTTCATCATATGCAAGCATTTCAAGACCTCATTCTCTTTTGTATTGCAAATCTCGCTTTTGCGGTGCTCTCTGCCGCCCGTCATCATATCCGTAGGATAGTTATTCAGCTCCTTAAGTACTTTATCCGTTACTTTTTCTCATGGTTTATAGCTAAGGCGATTCAGGCCGAGCTTATTCCATCAATCTCCAATATCTTAGGCAGCATCATGCCAGGCCACTCAATCTAGTGTTCTGATTTTCACAAATTTACAGCAGAGAAATCTGCTCGCCATTGCTGTTATAACTATACAGTGAAATAAAGGATTCCTTGTCCCTTGTCATATCGTCAAGTATTCCAAGTCTGCACAGGCTCACAAATATGGCTGCCGCTCTTGATTGGCAATTCACTGATTTTTTATGATTGAATTCTATATCAGTGAAAACATCATAATCAAGCAGTTTCTCAGCTGTACGCATATTATGCTTAAGTGCTGATATATATATCCAGTCATAAAACATAGTCTTAGGCTCCAGCGGCCATTCTTCACCGTACAGATTAAACCCAATCAATTTTCCTGACTCATGCAGTCTGCTGTCTCTCTTTGCGTCTTTTGGTAAAACATTCAGCAGTTCACGGTATGGACCGCCGGATTCAAATACCTTTGACGACTGAAATATGTTTTCGAGATTTCTTTCCTGCGCTAATTCTTCATGAAAAAATTTCAAATTAAATGCACTTAATTCTACTCCCAGCACATTAGGCGATTTTGTCGATATTTCCAATACTTTTGCATCAGGGTATTGAGCATGTACAGTTTCATGCAGCGAGGCAATACTTTTCTGTTTCTGACTGACCGCAAAACCCGGATAGTATGTATATGTAATCAGTTTCTCTTCATATATTTTTTCTTCATCGCAGAAAAAAACTTTCTTCTCAGCCATTTTTCACCTTTCTTCCCATTTGAAATCGTATCTGTTATGCAGAAATAAATCAGAATTTGAAATACATTCAATCCCTTTACTTTTAAGAATGCGTTCATATTTTCCCATACTGGATTCCGTTTTAAATACCACAAAATCTATATACTTAGGATTGATTGCACCTTCTACAAGAATCTCCGCCTGGTCTGACGTGGGGAAATATGCCTGAGTGTCAATTCTTTTAAACTCTTTGATTTCACCGCTTGCTTTTTCAATTTTTATATTATCAGCAAACAACGCTTCTAAGTCTGCCGGTTTATATCGGGCTCTTAAATTTTTTTGAACGCTGTAAGTTGCTGCATTATGTTTTGCATAATAATTTCGCTGTTCATATAACAATTCTGCTTTCAGGACTATCAGCACCCAGTCGCTATTCGGTACCATATCCATTTTATTATTCAAAACCCATGTATTAGGAAATTCTATTGATACACATGTGCACGAGTTCATATAATCCGCTCTCAATGAATCGTTGTAAATAAAAGGTATGTTTCGTGTTTCTAACATCAATCTCGGCAATATTCCTATCGACAATATACTGTCCAGATTCTCTGTTCTTGTAAAGTGTATCAAGGATTCTATTTTTCTTGAGTTGATAATTTCCTTTAATTCTCGGTTTTCCTGTTGTTTTCTTTTTTCCTTTTCAAGAACAGCATTCTTTTCAAGCAAGCTTTTGAAAATTTTTCTTATTTTCTTCAAATCATCAAGACTAAGAGAATCCTCACGAAATGCCGCAGTCACATAATCAATCAGTTGACTCACAGAACAGCGATTTCTTGTCATCATAGAAGCTATCGCTTTACTCCTGCCATTATACTCAAGTTCTTTTAACATCAGATTATTATCGGTCTGCTTTACAGCATCAATATCCGTTCTGATTTCTTTAATCATTTCCGCTCGTTTTGCTTTTTCAAGTTTATCTTTCTGCGTCTGTTTTTCTATTGCAATAAGCGCCTGACGCATTTCCTCAAAAGATTTAATACCTGTCTTTCTACTCATTGGAATTTCTCCTCTGTCTTAAATAAAGGAAAAAGAACGCCCTCGCATTTTCGATGCACGCATTTAGTTCAGTTTATTATACCATTCACGCAGGAACTCGTAAATGTAAACAAACAGGCGTCCTTAGTACTGCTTTACAAATATAACAAGGGTATCTCTTATGAAGAGTTATCCTTGTTATATTCTCTTAATTCCTCAAATCGGAAAGTACACATTCTTTAAAAAGGAATATCTTCATCATTTAGTTCCCGAAACAGTTTATTAATGTCTCGAGTTGTTCCCGTATTCTCCGCCTTCGTATCTTTGATATGTATTTTAGTTTTGCGGAACACCTTTCCTTCTTTGTTTATTGCAAGCGTTGCTTCCTCCCAGGCCTGATCTATCATTGCCTCCTGCGCAGCAATTTCTTCCTCCGACATTTCAGGCTCGCAATATGCTGCTGACTCGTAACGGTCAGGGTAATTTTCCGCATTGTAGTTAGCCATATCCTCTTCTGTCGGAGCATATGGGTCGTCTCCTGTATCATATGGATCGTCATCGCCGAAATAATATGCCCATGTCTCGCCTAAATCCATTTCATCCTCGAGGTGATAATAAATATTATTATAATTGGGTTCATCCCACTCGAAATCAGGCACTTCAAAATAAAACGAATCGAGAGCTCCGCTGCATAATTCTTCAAGGCTCTTATGCTTCTGAAGTGATTCTTCATATAAGCTCAATATTTCTGCAACTGTAAAGCCGTAAATAACTCTTACGTTTTCAATTTCCAGAAACTTTTTATACAGTTCTTCATCAACCATGTTGCTGTCGCTTGCGGTTTCATTATGTATTTCCTGCATTTTATAGTCGCTCAGTTCATTCTTAAGGCATGTATTTTCTGTTATCAGATGCTGAATCTCAGCTATATATTTCTTCTCGTCTGCAGCATTTAAAGTTGGTGTTTTCATCACTGCTATCCCTTCATTTTCAATAATGTCTTTGATGTACATCGGCTGCTCCATTTGCTGATTTGCATTTCGAAGGTCAGTCGGTGTCTTGTCCGGAAACCAACTTTTCATTTTCTTATAAAAGTTCCTACTATTAAGATCATATTTCTCACATACGGTATCAAGAACAGCTCCTGCTATAAACTCCTCAAGAGCCCTCGTCAGCTTTCTGTCGCGAATGTATTCTAGTAATGTTCGCTTTTTTATATCAATATTTGAAAAAAACTCCGCAGCTTTTCGAGATGTAAATCCCAATTTTCTGCAAATAGATGAAGCTAACTCGTTCTTATCTCTTGTAATATTTTCTTCAACCATACTGACCATGGTATCAAAATCCCTAAGTGCCATTGAACTCCTCCTTTTATGCTGCCGTTCTCATCTTTTTTCCGGTTTTCCTGAGCAGTACTATTTCTTCCTGCGTTTCTATATATCTGATGTACAGCTTCAGTTTATCCATTGTTTTATGAATTGCGCGGTCCTTTCTCCCTATGCCATGACTTATAGCTTTATCTATTATAACACTCTGCCTGTAGTATTCATCCACGCCTCTTCTGAATGCCTGCGTAAAAAGATAGTATTCAGTTCCACCAGCCAATATGTAAAACTCATGCATTTCGCCTCTTCTTCTGCAGAAAATCCTGTTCATAGTCTTTCCTCCTGTTTCCTGATTCTGTTTTCTGATGATACTATCATACACGATGTCTTCTGCCTGCAACACTGTAAAACCTGTACAAGTTTTACCACAATACGCAAATATCAGTACTGAACTGTGCGCTTTTATAAAAAAAGTACAGATTTTATGATGCGCATCATATGCAATGCACCCGCTGCCTTTGCATTAAACTATAGACACAGAAAACCGCATACCATATAATAATCCTGAAAGAGATTTCAGCGGATGCCGCAGATGGGCGATTCGAAACAAATCAGAAAAAAATCGAATCGCATTTTCATCTGCCAGCAGGAAGAATCAGGAGGAAAACAAATGGCAGATTTTAAATATGAAATAGTAGAGCATATCGGCGTTCTTTCGGAAAGCTCCCGGGGCTGGACAAAGGAACTGAACAGAATATCATGGAACGGCGGTGCGCCGAAGTACGACATCAGAGACTGGGCGCCGGAGCATGAGAAGATGGGTAAGGGGGTAACGCTCTCCGAGGCGGAAATGGAAAAGCTCAGAAGCCTGCTGTAGTTTACATAATTACCTGTACTTTCAGTAAAGGCTGTCCGCAGATCAAAGCATGAGCCCGGATACAATCAAAAGACGACTATATTTGATTGTATCTGTCGGCATTATTAAAGAACGTAATCAAATCATTTAATTCAGAGTCAGAATCCGCAAGGATTAATAGCTGCGAATCATTCCGGGTGAAATTCAAAAATCGTTCCGGTTGAAATCAGGAAATCG
>CAVECM010000103.1:0-7613 GCA_963614095.1 Bacteroidaceae bacterium | reverse complement strand
AAAGACAGGGCAGAATGAATCACTTGAAAATTATGCCTATAAGAACAGGCAGGGCGACAAGAAACAGTATATGCCGGAGACTCTTTCGGAAGAGACACCTCTGCGTATGGAAAATGATGAATACGCACTGGAGATAACCCCGAGCGCGGAAACGATAGAAAAAGCCGGGATAGAAAACTGCGGGGCGAGGCTTGAAAAGGAAAAAGTGCCGACAATATACGAAAGCGAGAAAAACCTTGCGGTAAATGCGGTATACGGGGACGACAGAAGCGCAGCGGTATTCAGATACACATCAGGAGACAGCGGAATAAAGGAAACCATAGTCCTGAATGAAAGACCGGAAAGCAATGCTTTTGAATACAGGCTTGACGTGGGAGAACTTAAGGCAAAGAAGAATTCCACAAACGAGGGAATCACGATATATGATCCGGATACGGATGAGATAGTTGCATCGATAGCTCCGCCGTGGATGAATGATGCATGCGGAGACGCATACAGCGAGGATATCACATATGAGCTTTCCGAAAGCGGGGAGGACGGCTCATATATTCTGAAGATGACGGCTGACAGTGACTACCTGAATGACAGTGCGCGGAAATATCCGGTGAGCATCGACCCTGCAGCCACATGGGCGGGCTCGTCACAGATGAGGGATGTATACGTCATCAGCGGAAGATATGCGGCAGTAAATTTCTATGACAGCGGAACCACAGTGATGCCGGCAGGATCAAACAGCACCGGAGTGCATGAGACATATATCCAGTTTGTAAATCTTGCGGGGCAGCTTTCGGGAAAGAATATTTCATCCGCAGTTCTGAGTGCATATGAAGTCAGCGGCGGGGAAAACGGACAGACGGTCGGTGCATTCAGAGTTACGGGCAGCTGGAGTCCGTCATCGCTCCGGTATAACAACAGACCGTCATGTGAAAGCAGTGCGATGTCATCGATAATTACCCAGCCTGCAGCCGTGGCGCATCAGTTTAATGTGCTGCCATATGTAAGGGGCGCGGCAGCCGGCACAGCGTCGGATAACGGAGTGGCACTTAAGAATATGACGGCGTCTGCGGGGTATGCGGTGTTCTTCGGAAGCAGATCATCATATTCCGCATACAGACCGAAGCTGACGGTGGTATATTCACAGGAGCCGCCTGCAGCCACAGGTGCGCAGGTATCTCCTGCCTATGTAAAAAGCAGCACAGATGCAAAGCTCACATTCACAGGTCTTTCGGCATCGGGAATCGCAAGGGCGGAGTACAGGATAGCTGCATATGATGAGGATACGCAGACTGAAGGGGAAACCGTAACGGACTTCAGCGAGGACACGGCCGTAACGTCAGGAGGTCCACTTCCGGTGCTTGATGAGGGCTGCTATAAGGTGTACGTAAGAGGAGTAAGCAGCAGCGGGACCGCAGGAGCGGCAGTCTCTGCAGGGATACTTCATGTGGACAGCAGCGTACCGGAGTTTGCCGCGGCCTCACTTAAAAACAGCACGGGTGAGGATACAGGAGGCAAATGGACGCAGGAGACAAATCCTGTCATAGAATTTTCAGGAGTAACCGATAAACATATAGATGCATCAGATGTTTCATATGCAGTAAAGACAAAGGGAACACCTGTGTCCGAGAGCGACTTCAAGGCTCCTGCAGAACTTACGGTAAATGATGCAAAGCCGTACGGCGGTTCCTTCAGATTTCAGCAGACGGACAGGTCGCTTGCGTCAGGACAGTATACAATTCATGTCAAGGTATCCGATAAGGCGGGAAATGAAAAAATCAGAAAGCTGTCATACCTGAAAGACACGGATGATCCGGCAGGGAGTCTGATAATCACAGATCTCGTTACGGGAAACGAGGTGACGCAGCTTTACAAGCCGGTGAATATCGAGGTCGGGGTCAGCGGAACGGGAAGTCCGGTAAAGGAAAGTACGCTGAAGCTTTATAAGCTGACGACCAATCAGGCAGGAGAAGTAACGGGCGTGGATTCTTCATCAGTAAAAACGCTGACAAAGAACATCACGATAAGTGAAAATATAGTGATGGACACACTTGATGTATGTGACAGTTACGGCAGGTACCGCCTGGTGCTGTATATTAAGGATTCAGTAGGCAGGACGAAAGAAATCACAAAGGATTTTGAGGTGACATATACGCTGCCCGTGCCTGATAAGGTCCAGATAGCACACTCACAGGGCGGCACAGCTGATATAGTGTGGGGTTTTTCCTATACACCTCAGCAGAAGATAAAGCTCGGAAGCATAGAGGGAATGTTTCCTGATGACGATGACTTCAGAACACTGGTGCCGGCAGGAGAAAACGGCACACTGCCGTTTGACGGGAGCGCACAGATAAATGTTCCCGATGAAGAAGGCGAATGGGAAGTGGTCATAAGGGGCAGGTCGAAAAACGGCCAGCCGGGAGAAGAGATGACTGCGCTGTGTGTTGTGGACAAAACCGCTCCGCAGGTAGAGAACATAACCTTCAGTCAGTGCTATCTGCAGGGCACGGTAAGGGATGACAATCTCAAAGAGTGGAGGGTGTATGCAAAGAAAAAGAACGCCGCGTCGTATGGCGAGGAGCCTGTTGCTAAAGGCAGCAGTTCAGTGTACAACTATCTGATTGCATATATAGATATAAATAAAGCACCGTTTGAGGAAAACGAGGAGTACACACTGAAGATTGTAGCGGAAGACAAGGCCGGAAACAGGACGGAGAGAACTGCAGACATGAGAGTGCCCTCGGACAATACGAAGCCGAGAATAATCGAGGCCGGTCTTAAGATAGATAAGGGTGAATCGAATCTTCCTTATGATGGGACGTTCATCGTGGGATCCGGCAGGGACAGACTCAGCGTCGAAGGGGATGTATCAGGTGTTGTATGGTACATAGCAAACAGGGAATCATCACCTGAGCTTAAGGATGAAAACGGCAATGCGCTTTACGATGCACTCGGATGGTGGGATGTTCTGGCGCTGAAGAATGAATCGGACGGAAGCCGCAGATACAGCGTGCCTGTTATGGAAAACGGATATAAAAACCAGATATCGTTTTCGGAAAGTGAAGTATCGGCAGGTACCGGGACAAGGAACTTCTCAAGTCCCGATCCGGTGCTCAGCTTCCGTATAAAAGCGGATTCCGGTGCGGTGAGCTGCAGGATAAGGGCAAATGCAGCACAGCAGGGTCAGTATGTGACGATACAGCCCGATACCACGTATTATGTTTCGGATATCATACCGGGAAGCGCATTTGCGAATAATTTTGATATAGAGGTCACTGCGGCAGAGGGGGGAAGCATCAGCGGCACACCGGTGACTTTTTACGGAGACACTTCCTTCAATGAATCGTTCATTTATTCGGATGTGGAGGATTACGCACCGGGAAGACTCAGTGTCGAGGACAAGCTCAATTACAAGACATATCTCAAATGGGACGTGCCGGACAGTCTGCCTGACAATATTTCCTATGAGGTTTACAGAAGCACAAGTGAGGACTTCATACCTGATGAAAGCACGAGAGTGGCATCTGATATAAAGGCAGGATACTATACTGAAATCAATGCGTGGCACGGCAAGGATCTTTACTACAAGGTGTGTGCTGTCAAAAAGTACAGCAGCCTCGGAATAAATTATGAGGACAGGAGCTCATTCACGCAGACCATGGCAGGAAGAGCCGCAGATCCGAATGAATCTGTAAAAAGGCTCGGGATAAAGGATTTCTGGGAGTTTACGGAATTCAATACGCCGAACGGAAACGGATATATAGAAAAAAGCAGCGGCAACTTTGTATATCAGCAGACGGATACGCAGCTTCCGAGCGAGGGTTTTGACATAAAACTGATGCGCACATACAACAGTCAGAGCAGCTGCAGGGGAACTTTCGGATCCGGCTGGAGTCATGATTATGACATGGAGCTGATAAATGTATCCGATGACAATTCGCTCGATTTCACGCATGTCGTGTTCAGGGACGGCAACGGCACCATATATCATTTCACAAGAGGAAGCGGGGACGAAAACTTCATATCATCCTTCGGGACATATGTGAATCTTGCCGCGGAGCAGACGGAGCAGGAAAAGACCGTCACGGTGATGTCAGAATCGGGAAACTGTGAAGTGACGATAAGATATCAGTTCATGCTTTATACGAAGGACGGGCTCAGATACTATTTCAGCAGCGGCGGACAGCTGATGCTCATGGAGGAAAACAACGGCAATTTCGTGATATTTGAGCATGACAGCGCAAAGGGCGTGCTTATGTGCATGCGGACAAATAACAATGTCACCGCGCAGTTTATATATAACGACGGGAAAAACGGCACAGATCCGCTTACCGTAAAGGAAGTGCGCATGCCTGACGGCAGCAGAATCGAGTATGAGTATACGAAGCCGCTGTTATCATCAGAACGGCTTCTTACAAAGGTAACGGAGGTATCCGGCGATGAGAGTATCGAGTATGTATATGAGTATGACAGGCCTCTTCTGAGCTCTCAGCCGAAAAACCTTACATGCATCCGGGACGCACAGAACAGCAGCAGGTATGAGATTTCCTATGATTCTGAACAGGACCGGGTAACGGAGGCGGAATATCCTGACAATGAGAAGTTCACATTTGAGTATGCGGAGGATAATACCTCGACTGTAACAAAGAAATATTCAGGCGGCCGGGCAGTGCTCGGAGAGAAGGATTTCTTTGACAGAATTTACGGCAAATGCGAAAAAAGCATACGCGGGGTCGATGACATAAGCATACTTGACGGCACGGACGAGACCGGTCTTGATGTGACAACAAAGACCTATCAGGATAATCAGCTGATAAAGACGGACAGCACGGCGCAGTTTTATGATATAAACAGCAGCGGATACATAGTTGAAAGAAGCGGCATAAAAGAAAACAAAGCCGTGTATTCGGGAAGCACTCCGGTCACAGAAACGGAAGACGACGGAACGGTAAGTGAATATACATATTATACCGCAGAGGACGGAGAAAACCTTGACGAGCTGATAAAGACAGTTAAAGAGACAAACGGTGACGGCAAGGTGACTGAATACAAAAGGTATTCATACGACCAGGCGGGCAATGTGACAGAGACTGTGGATTATACGGCAGGAACGAAAATAACGAACACATATTATACGGAAGGTGATTTCAGGGGCGAGCTTGCCGGCATGACGGAGAGTCTGATAACCGTAAGCGATGCATATGAGATAACTTCAGAATCCGTAAAAAGCACATCCGCCTACACGTACCGGTATGATACTGCGGACGGAGTCACACAGAAGACTGAAAGCTGTACGCAGAGCATACCGCAGCCTGACGGTACGAACGAGACAATCTCAACATCAAAGACATATGATGTAATGGGAAGACTCATAAGGGAAACCGACAGCAGAGGATATCAGACTGTGAACACGTATGACGGATTCGGCAGACTTACAGCCGCTGTTTATAAGTACACCGACAGCAGTCAGCTGAAGCAGAGTACGGCTAAAGAGTATGACAGAAACGGCATGGTGACTTATGAGAAGCTGGAGGACGGTATAGAGAAGCGGTATACCTACGACAGTATGGGACGGGTTACAAACACGAGAATCAGCAAGGGCGACTCGCAGGAAAGCATAGACACGACATACAGGTATCAGGATGTCAGCATATACCGGGGAAAGGGAGATGATACGGTAAGCGTAAACAATGCCTATGTCACAAGACAGGCGTATGCAGACGGAACGATAATATCCGAAACATATACCGATCATAAGGGGAATGTCGTAAGAAGCTATCAGGACGGGCTTTACACGGATATGACATACAGCCTTCAGGGAGATCCGGTGACGAAGTGGACGATGGGCCAGACCCTGTCCGGTACTGACGGGCTTTTAGAAGTATATATCTATGATGAGAAGGGAAATCTCACAGCGACAGTTACAGACCCTGACTATGAACCGGCCGCGAATACCACCGGATACAGAATCAGGGAGGACAGCACAGACCCGGACGGAAGCCAGGTGCAGGGAAGCATAGTAAGCAGGAGCAGCTATGATGCGGACGGCAATGTCACTGAAAAGACGGATTCTCTGGGGAATACCACGCATTATGCCTATGATAAATCCGGAAATCTCACATCCGTGACTCAGCCGGATAACGTAGGGTATGAATACCGGTATGATGTTTCCGACACAGAACGCACGACAAAGGATGTCATCATAGAGCCGCGAACTGTCAAGCAGGGCAATGAAACAGTAACAACCACGGCAAAGAGTATCGTGGTAAAGGACAGCGCAGACCGGACAATAAGGGTTGAAGATCTTGGAACAAGTGAAACCGACGGCACATCAATCAGCACATCATACGAATACGATGCCAGGGATAATCTGGTAAAGGCAACTGATAAAAATGGCAGCTGCAGGGCATATACATACGATGTACGCGACCGTCTCACTGCTGTTGACTATTATGAAAGCGAAAACGGAAGTGCGGTGAAAACCCTCAGATGTGAATTCACGTATGACGATGCGGATAATATGACGTCGATGACGGATAAGAAGAATGTTAACGGTCAGGATGAGATATACCGCTATACCGAATACGGATATGATGATTTCAACCGTCTGGTATCAGTATCGGAGTGTGATACCGATGTGCTGCCGTCGGAAGAAACGCTGCAGGCAAACAGAATCACATACGGATATGACGGAAAAGACAGGCTCATATCGATAGATTATCCGGACGCTGCTTCAGGTGTATCCGGGCTCAGATTCTCGTACAATATTCACGGCTGGCTCACGGAGGTGGACGCTGTCAGAAAGAGCGGCGGCGAAAGGACACTAAGAGAATATACATATACAGCGGACGGAAAAGTTCAGGAAATCAGAGATTATACAGATTTTCTCGGCGGGCTGACAGCAGCGGACAGATGGCTTACGCGAACGTATACATATGACAGGCTGAACAGGACAACGGGCATCGTCTATAAAGACAATATGAGCGGCAGCAGCACTGCTGTGAAGCAGTCGCACAGCTACACATATGATAAAAACAGCAATATAACAAGTGAAGATGTCATCGACAGATACGGCTCGTCAAACAATTCATATTACGGTCAGAGACGTGAATACACCTACGATGTGAACGACAGGCTCACGGAAAGCACGGTAAGCATACGTACGGCAGAGGATGCGATGCCGACAGCAGAATCACACTGTTACAGCTATGACGCCGCGGGAAACAGAATAAGCGAACAGACGGAACGTCAGACATCGGGAACCTCACAGCTGGTTTCAAATAAATACTATACGTATAACGAGTTCAATCAGCTTACGGAGGTCAACGGCCTTGATATGGAAAATGCGCATCTCATTGCAAAGTCATATGCCTATGATGCAAACGGCAATCAGATAAGCGAGACCGATACTGAGGCGGGAAAGCAGACCTTATATGAATATGATGCGGACAATAGACTGAAAAAAGCCACGGGAAAGACGGGAAACACCGTTGATTACGTCCAGGAAAATCAGTACAATGGATTCGGACAGCGTGTGCAGAAAAAAGAAGGCAGTGATGTCACGGAATACTTCTACGACGGAAGTGCAGTGCTGTATACGGAAGATGCTCAGGACAAAG
>CAVECM010000102.1:0-7678 GCA_963614095.1 Bacteroidaceae bacterium | reverse complement strand
ATTATCTTCTGACACCTTTAATTCCGCGGCTTTTATGTATTCCGGCAGTATCTCCTCCGCCTTGCCGCATATAAATCGTGCATTGACGATATTATTTATTACCGCATTCCTGTTAGCATCGATTACTGCCTCTTTTACAGATTCGATTCCCACAACAGCCCTCGCTGCGTCTGCACAGTAAAGCCCTATCGTTCCTATGCCGCAGTAGATATCCAGCACGACCGGTCTATCTGCATCCGATTTATCTGCATTTGATTTATCTGCCCTTAATCTGCCCGTCTCCGGCATGTACGCATCATGATTATCCGCATCCGGTATTTCGGCTGAACATTCAGGTGCAAAGCCGCAGTATTCACGGACCTTGTCATACAGCCGCTTCATCTGCACCGGATTAACCTGATAAAAGCTAGACGGTGATATTTCGAAAGAAAGATTCCCCACCTTATCTGTTATAACAGGCGCGCCGGCAGCGACCACATTCTTATCACCCATTATATCCGGACCCGCACCCGCCTTGCCTTTTGCCGCAGTATCACTATCTGCCTTCTTTATATTAAGAACAACACTTTCCAGGGAATAACCGACATCGTAAATCGCATCATCCAGCATCTCAACAAGCTTCTGTGTATTAGGAATCCCGTTTCCGTTTATAACAATAACAACCATCACCTCACCGGTGTAAAACCCTGTCTTTACAATAAGATGACGTATCAGTCCCTTCTTCCATTTCGGATCCCAGGCTGTTATATGGTCCTCGTCCATAAATCTTCTGAGTGCATCCGCTGCGGCCATCGCGGGCAGCGACTGCAGATAGCAGTCTCCGCAGTCAACCACTTCATGACTCTTTGCACGAAAAAAGCCGACCGCCGGGGTCCCCAGATTCTCCACGATACCGCCCTTTCGGGTTATGATACCGCCCGTGCTGACCGGAAACTGTGCCTTGTTCCTGTATCTGTACGGTCCGCTTCCCTCGTTGTCGGCTTCCTGCATCCCGATAATCGTTCTTACAAGCGGAGACTCAATGCCGCCTATGCGCTCCAGCCTGCTCCGAACCTGCTTTTCCTTGAGTGCCAGCTGTGCTTCATAACGCAGCCTTCCGTATTGACATCCGCCGCAGCCGTTTTCGAAAAACTCACAGTCAAACTCGTTCGTGCGATCCGATGACTCCGTTTTTATATCAATCAGCCGAGCAAAGCCGTAGTTTTTTTTCACTTTTGTCAGCTCTGCGCTCACTGTATCTCCCGGTACTGTTCCCGGCACGAATACGACGAAGCCCTCTGCGGTTTTTCCTATTCCCTGCCCCTCGCCGCTCATATCTTCGATATTTATCTCAGCAATATTTCCTTTTTTCATTCTGTTTCCTTTTTAAATTTAATGTCCTCATTTCGGTTCAAATCTTCAGTCCGCAGTTCGGTACTGTATCACAGTTCCTTCGCGATTTCCTCTATCCTGCGCAGTCTGTTGTTTATTCCCGATTTGGAAAGCGGCGGTGTCATCATTTTTCCCAGCTCTTCTATGCTGACATCCGGATTTTCAAGTCTCAGCTCGGCTGTCTCGCGAAGCTTTGCCGAAAGAATATCCAGCCCGCGCTTTTCCTTTATCTTGTTGATGCAGTTTATCTGATTTTCCGATGCCTTTAGTGCCTTATCGATGTTGGCATTGTCAAGATTATTTATCCTGCAGGTCTGCGACTTGAGTCCCTTCATCATCATGACCTCATCAAATCTGAAAAACTGCTGTGATGCGCCCATGATTCCGATGGCATCCCTGACCTGCTCTCCGGCCTTCAGATATACTCCGAAACCTTTTTTTCGTTCGGTTATCTTTGCGGTGATATCGACAAAGCTGTTCATCATTCGGCGCAGCTCTTTTGCCAGAACCTCCGTGCCGGTGATTATTTCGAAATGATATTCCTTCTCCGGATTATTAACAGTACCGCCTCCCAGAAACGCACCTCTCAGGTACGCCTTGCGGCAGCATTTTGTTCTGATCAGACCATCATAAATACCATCGCTGATAAAATTCATTCCTTCCTTTACCATAAGAATTCCTGTTTCTCTCAGAATCTGTTCACTGAGCTCTTCAGGTCCGATGTAAAGCATATATTCATGCCCTTTTTTCGGTGATTTTTCCTGACCGAGCCCTACCAGCGGATCTACCGAAAAATATGTTTTTATCAGCGTCTTGTAATGTCTGGCCACCGCTGCATTTGAAGTTGTCATGATTATTTTGAACCTGCCGCCTCCGGCCAGCTGCACACTGCCTGCGATTCGCATAAAACCCGCAATTTCCGCAAGCATGCAGCACTTTTTTTCAGGCATTATCCTGGCAAGTTCGTTCTTGGTTTCAGATGAAAATGACATCTGCTTCCTCCGATTCTTATTTTTCTGTACAGCATTACACAGTGTCGTGCGCTTTACAGATCTCTGTGCTCCAGTGTCGTGCGCCTTCCGTTCTCCTGAAGTCTGCGGTGCAGCTCATTAGCCACCGCCACCGATCTGTGGTGACCGCCCGTGCATCCTATGCATACATTCAGACTGTACTTGCCTTCCTTGATATAGAACGGCATCAGCATCTCTATCATATCTATCGCCTTGTCCAGAAAATCATTTGTAATCTGGTGCTTGAGCACGTATCTGCTTACCTTCGCGTTGTTTCCCGTAAACGGCCTCAGCGATTTTACATAATACGGATTAGGAATAAATCTCATGTCAAAGACCATATCTGCTGCCATCGGCGTGCCTTTTTTATATCCGAACGACATGATGTTTATGATAAAGGTCTTGTGGTTTTCTCCTGTCGACAGCAGATGCTTTATTTCCGCCCAGAGCTGCGCGCTTTTCATATTCGATGTATCTATTATATAGTCTGCCTCTTTTCTGAGGATTTCCAGGCGTTCTCTCTCAAGCCTCAGACCGGCTGCGACCGGACCGCCCTCAGAAAGCGGGTGCTGTCTTCTCGTCTCGTTGTATCGGCGCAGCAGTACTTCA
The DNA here is from genome assembly GCA_963614095.1 of Bacteroidaceae bacterium. Taxonomy (GTDB): domain Bacteria; phylum Bacillota; class Clostridia; order Peptostreptococcales; family Anaerovoracaceae; genus Lentihominibacter. Next base: position 4,688 of record CAVECM010000102.1, on the reverse strand, counting down.
TCAGATGCTTCAAGATAAAGTATCTTATAATCAAAGCCCTCCTTCTGCAGTTCATCGAGCGATGTCTTCAGATCATCAAAAAGTCTTCCGCCTCTGACATCTATCACAAAAGCCGCCTTGTCAATACCCTTGCCGTTCCCGGCAAGATCGATAAAGCTCTTCAGAAGTGCCGGCGGCATATTATCGATACAGTAATATCCCATATCCTCCAGACAGTCTATCGCCTGTGTTTTTCCGGCGCCTGACAGGCCGGTTATGATTACCGCTTTCATTTTATCTCCTCTATGTTCACTATCCTGCTTATATCCAGTCCTGCGTCCAGTGCTCTCTGCACGCCCTCTTCATAATCTCCCACTCTGTCAGGTGTATGTGCATCGCTGCTGATTATGAATTTCACATCCTCTACCTGCGCTGCGATTTTTATCTCCTCAACTGTCATATGTCCGTGCCATGTGTTGATTTCCATCAGCGTGTCTGTTTCCGCGCAGACCTCTGCGATGGCTTTTATATCAAACGGTCCCTTGTCTCCCGGATGGGTGAGTATCGCGATATCATTTTCCCGCAGCGCCCTTATAACCATATCAGTGTTCTTTTTTCTCAGATTTTTTTCTCCGAGTCTGAACCCCTTGTTCCACAGCCAGTTCCTGACGCAGTAACATCCGAACAGGCCGTAGTGATATCCTGCAATTACGAAATCGAATTCGTCGAACTCCTCCGGTGTGACATCAAGCCCGTTTCCGCCCTTTATCGTATTGGCCTCCACGCTCATTTTGACATTCATCTTCGGGTATTTTATATTCATGCGTTCGATATCGCTTCGCATATTCACCAGTTCATTTCTGTTTATCCCGTAAAACAGGTGTCCCGGTCCGTGGTCGGATATTGCGATATATTCAAGATTCCTGTTGAACGCTTCTCTGACATTATCTTCCACGGATCCCTTGCCATGTGAATATGTCGTATGTGTATGCAAATCAAAGACAAGTCTGTACCTGTCTGATATTTTTTCACTGCTATCCAATTATTCTTACCTCCGTTTCGAGCTTTACCCCGAATTCGTCAAAGACTCTGGCCTGAACGATTTCCATGAGCTGCAGTATATCGGCTGCTGTCGCACCGCCTTTGTTGATTATGAACCCGCTGTGCAGCTCCGAAACCTGCGCCCCGCCCACGGAAAGACCCTTGAGCCCTGCATCCTGTATCAGCTTCCCGGCAAAATACCCCTCCGGCCTTTTGAAAAAACTGCCCGCACTCGGGAAATTCACAGGCTGTTTCGAGTTTCTCTTATTCATAAGCTCAGTCATTTTCGCCTTTATCTGTGCATAATCTCCCCGCTCGAGTTCGAACTCCGCCTCTGTGACGATGTCTCCCGTATCATGCAGTATCGAATGCCTGTATCCCATTTCGAGTTCTTCCGCCGTCATGTAAAACTCACGCGCACCGTCTCTTGAAACAATCTTCGCGCGTCTGAGTATATCCTTCATCTCGCCGCCGTATGCGCCCGCATTCATGAATACCGCACCGCCTGTAAACCCCGGGATTCCCGAAGCGAACTCAAATCCTGCAAGACTTCCGTCCAGTGCAGCCTTTGCAGCCGTCGACATTCGTGTTCCGCTGCCGCATATAAGCCTGCTGCCTTCCTGTTTCACATAATCGAATCCGCTGCCGATTTTCACGATTATGCCGTTGTATCCGCTGTCCTTTACCAGAATATTTGTACCGTTTCCCAGCACCATATACTGTTCTCCGGATTCCGAAAGCACTGCAAGTACCGCGGCAAGCTCTGACGTATCCGCCGGCGTCACCATCATGCGAGCGTTTCCTCCTGCGCGAAATGACGTGTATCTGTCCATGTGAACATGCTCTTCCACGCACATTCCCGGCACTTTTACTTCAATCTCTTTTCTTATATCATCAAAACTCATTCAGTTTTACCGCCTTCTTTTTTCTTCTTAAAAATGCTTTTTCTTAACCTGTGCTCTTTATTTTTCCTGATAAGATAGCTGTCCACTCTGTATTCGGACAGCTCCGTCGAAAGCCCGCGCTTTTCCAGTCTGCGGTTCACGGCTCTCGTAGCATATGCATATAAAACCGCAAATATCGGAATTCCCACAACCATACCGATAAATCCGAACATGCCGCCGCCCACAAGTACCGAAAACAGTACCCAGAAGCTGGCAAGCCCCGTGGTATCTCCCAGAATCTTCGGACCCAGTATGTTCCCGTCGAACTGCTGCAGCAGCAGTATGAATATGACAAAATATATACATTGTCTGGTATCCACCATCAGAAGCAGCATAGCCGACGGTATCGCTCCTATGAACGGGCCGAAGAACGGAATTATATTCGTTATGCCTATTATGCAGCTTATGAGCAGTGTGTATTCCCATCCGAATATTGTCATGAAAATGAAGCACAGTACGCCTATTATGGCAGAATCGATTATCTTGCCGTTTATGAACCCTCCGAATGTGCGGTTCGTAAAGCGCGCTCCTGCGAGAATTTCATCAGCAGTTTCTTTTTTGAAAAACGATGCGATTATCTTCTTTATCTGCGCTGCAAATGTATCCTTGCTGTTGAGAAAATATGCACATATTATTATGCCTATAAAGAAGTTTTTTATCACATTGAAAACTCCGATAACACCCTCTGATATTTTCGTCGCTATGGATCCGTATTCCGGAAGTATTTTATCGGTAACAAGCTTTATCGCATTATCCGTGAAATTGTTTATCCAGCCGTCCAGCAGCGATTTGAGCTGCGGCATATGCAGCAGCTTGATATCCAGCCACGATTTCAGCCCGTCCATGCTTGAAGGAAGGATTCTGATAATCTTCATTATGCTGTCCAGAAGTCCCGGGATTATCATCCACAGAACCCCGCCTATGATTACAAGCATCATAACAATGGCCACTGTAGTCGCTATTCCTTTTGAAATACCCAGCTTCTTCGGCAGCCTGCAGCCGGGACGCTGCATAAGCCTGTATACATTCCGCAGTGTGAAATTATATACAGGACACAGCAGATATGCCATTATCAGACCATATATAAACGGAGTAAGTATTGAGACAAGAACACCGAATATCTTGCTGACATCTGAAACTCTGTATATTATAAAAAATACAAGAATACTGCATAAAATAACAAGAAATGCAGTAACGCCCCATTTCACGTGTTTTTCGTCAAAACTCACTTTCATTTCATCACCTCTGCAAGCTCTATTTTACAATAATTTATATGCAAAGTCTCCATATTTTTATTTTATGAAGAAAAATTTACGTTTTTTTCATTTATGGGGTTGAATTTATGTTTGACTTATGTATAATAATAACCAGTTACTAATTTTTATTCATAAATTTGAGTAAACACATTTATATTATAAATCATATTTCAGGAGGAACATAAAATGGCTAAGGAAAAAGTTGTACTGGCTTATTCAGGCGGTCTGGACACATCAGTTATCATGACATGGCTCAAGGAAAACTACGACTACGATGTAATCGCCGTATGCTGCAATGCAGGACAGAAAGAAGATTTTGACGCAATCGAAAAAAAGGCACTCGCTACAGGTGCCATCAAAGCATATACTGTTGACCTCAGAGAAGAATTCATCACAGATTATATCTGGCCTACTCTCAAGGCAGGCGCTATATATGAAGGTCAGTACATGCTCGGAACTTCCATGGCAAGACCTCTGATGGCAAAGAAGCTCGTTGAAATTGCCGAGAAAGAAGAAGCATTCTACATTGCTCACGGATGCACAGGAAAAGGAAACGACCAGGTTCGTTTCGAAACAACTATCAAGGCTCTCAACCCGGCTATCAAAATCATAGCTCCGTGGAGATTCTGGGATTTCTCATCCAGAGAAGATCTTATCGATTATGCAAAGGAACACAATATTCCTATTGCTCAGTCAACTAAGAAAATATACAGCCGTGACGAAAACATATGGCACATCAGCCACGAGGGCGGCGAGCTCGAAAATCCATGGAACGAACATCTCAAGACTATCCACGTTCTCAGTGTTGCTCCTGAAGATGCTCCTGATGAACCGACATATGTCGACATCGATTTTGAACAGGGTGTGCCTGTTGCCGTTGACGGAGAAAAGATGGATCCTATCGCACTGCTCACTAAGCTGAACGACCTCGGCAGCAAGAACGGTATCGGTACTATCGACATCATCGAAAACCGTCTTGTAGGAATGAAATCAAGAGGTGTTTATGAAACTCCGGGAGGAACTATCCTCTTCGCAGCACATGCCGGACTTGAGCAGCTGATACTCGACAGAGACACTACTCAGTACAAGAACATCGTTTCACAGAAATTCGCTCAGCTCGTATATGACGGACTCTGGTACACACCGCTCAGAGAAGCTATCAGCGCTTTCGTGGACGTAACTCAGAAGGAAGTTACAGGCACAGTCAGAATGAAGCTCTACAAGGGCGTTGCTTATGTAGCAGCTAAGAAATCACCTTATTCACTTTACAACGAAGAATTCGCTACATTCAGCAAGGATGAGGTTTACAACCAGCAGGATTCCGAAGGCTTCATAAATCTGTTCTCACTGCCGCTCAAGATTCGTGCTATCCAGAAGCAGACTGTTGAAGGCGGAGCCAAGGAACATTCAGCTCTTGAAAGAAAGGTTCTCAAGGGCGGCGACTTCATCGAGTAAGGCGCATACCGCT
>CAVECM010000101.1:0-7756 GCA_963614095.1 Bacteroidaceae bacterium | reverse complement strand
TGGCGAGGCACGAGGGACTCGAACCCCCAACCGACAGATTCGAAGTCTGCGACTCTATCCATTGAGCTAGTGCCCCATATTTGATTCGGATTTGAGTATGCAGTACAGGTAAGCTCAAATCAGTAACATAAATTATAACTGATGTTTTTCTTTGTATCAAGGGATTTATTGACTTTTATCGGAAATTAGCGCATAATTAATAGGTCCATGACACTAATTACGGGGGGATATGTACATGCTGCATATCCCGAACCTGAAAATTATATCCGGACACAGAGTAAAAAGGAATTTATGTTTATGTTGAAGAAAATATTCGGAAAAGAAACAGAACCGGCAGCAGCGGCAGAAAACATCGGAGCCGATACAGAAACAACCGCCGAAACGGAAAACATCGGGGCTGATACTAAGCCGGCAGCCGAACCGGAAAATACCGCTGAGAGCTGGATTGAAGCAGCGCTGGCTGAAATGGAATCGGCGGCCGGAAATGAGCCGGCAGAATCCGCCGGAGAAGAACTGTCAGCTGAAAATGAAGCGGATCAGGCAGCCTCGAATATGCAGGCAGCTTCGGACACGCAGGCAGCCTCGGAGGTGCAGACACCCCTCGAAACGCAGACGGTTTCGGAAACATCGGCAGCACCGGCCTCGGAGAACTCACAGATAGAAACACCGGTTGAAACGACCGCAGACCCCGGCGGCACGACCGCAGATCCCGGCAGCGCAGCAGGGGAATCCGCAGACCCCGGCAGCACAGTCGAGGACCCCATCAGCGCGGCTGCAGAGCCCGCTAAACCAAAACGAAACAGGAAAAAATCCGGCATTCTGCAGAAGCTATTCAATATCCTGCCGGAATCAACAGGACTTTCAGTAGTGATACTGATTGTACTTTTCATAGAAGCATTCTTTATTCTCATCATGAGCGCACTGGACATACTGCCGGCCAAGTATGCGATAGCCGTACTGGCTGCACTGCTGCTCGCAGATCTGGGAACATTCAAGCTCCTCAACTGCAGGAAACGCATGACAAATCAGCGCCTTATAGGACTGATTCTGACAGTGGTGATACTGAACGTACTCTTTATAGGCAGCAATTATCTTTACAATACATATGACACATTCCAGAAAATAAGCGAAGAAAAAGCGCAGTATGAAGAATTTCATGTCATCGTGCTCAAAGACGGCAGCTACGATAAGCTCCGGGACATAAAGGACGAGACTGTTTATGTCATAAACTCCGAATCAAAAATGTACACGGAGGCAAAAGAAAAACTCAAGACAAAGATAGACGTGGAGCTTTCCGAGGTGACAGACAACACCGAGGCCGGAGCCAAACTGGTGGACGGCAGCCGGACAAGCGACAATATCATATTCGTCAGCAATACCAACTACGAGCTGCTTTGCGAGAACAATGACAAGTTCGAGGAAAACACGAAAATCCTTTACAGCATACCGATTGCGATAAAAACCAACGATTTCGCGAAGCGCATAAATGTCACGGAGGATCCGTTCAACATTTACATCACGGGAATGGATGTGTGGGGCGGCATAGACCAGATTGCCCGAAGCGACGTCAACATGGTGATGACTGTAAATCCGCAGACAAAGACAATACTGCTGACATCGATACCGCGAGATTCATATGTAATGCTGCACTCATACGGAATGAGCGACAAGCTGACCCATTCGGGAATATACGGTGTGGAAGAGACCGTGACAACCGTGGAGGACTGGCTCGGGTATGATATGAACTACTATCTCAGGGTGAACTTCGAGATGCTGGTAGATATAATAAATGCCATCGACGGCGTTGACGTATACTCCGACTATGCCTTCAAGTCGAGTATTTCGGACTACACATACACGCAGGGAGAAAACCACCTTGACGGAATGGCGGCGCTGTACTTTGCAAGAGAGAGAAAGTCATTCGAAGGCGAGGACATGGAGCGAGGCAAGAACCAGCAGAAGGTTCTGACCGCTATGATAAACAAGGCAACTCAGAGCAAGGTTATCCTGACCAGATACACCAAGCTGCTGGACGCAGTGGAGGGCGAGATGCAGACAAACATGTCGAATAAAGACATTTCGGCTCTCGTAAAAATGCAGCTAAGCGATATGAGCGGCTGGACAATAAATTCGGTATCGATAACAGGCCGCGACGCATACGCATCGACATACAGCATGGGCAGTCAGGAACTGGCGGTAGTCATTCCGGATGATGAATCCGTAGAGGCTGCGAAAAAAGCGATACACGACACGATGTATCCGGCATATACAAAGAGCAAGGACAAAAAGTCCGGGTCAGATAAAAAATAACGATTAAAAAATAACGATACTGACAGGTCGTCCCGAGGGGGCGGCCTTGACTTATGATGATATGTGATGATTTCGAGGAATACAGCCCAGTTCCTTGAAATCATCATGTTTTTGTGGTACTATTCCAATGTATGCGCAGAGACATACAAGAAAAAACAAAACGACAGATATTATTGCAAATATACGATATATCGTAAAACTGTCGCATAGATATGCATAAACATATATGCATAAATGCGTAAAAATAAAAACCAGAGGAAAGAGAGAATGCGCTCAAAAGTTATAAGAATAATAGTTCTGATAATAATAGATGCAGCCATAGTTGTGTTCAGCTCCATAGCGCCGCTGGCACTGAGATTCGGCATATTCACGATGGACATTTACTATCTCGTGCCGGCTCTGAAATGCCTGCCGATAGATATAGTCATCGCGGCAGCCGTGCTGGCAGTGTTCAAGCTTTACAACCGCGTGTGGACATATGCGGGAATCGATGAAATGGTTGCGACGTTCAAGGCGTCACTCGTAATAGAAGCGTTGTATGTCGTGTACAGACTTCTCGGAAGCATCGACATGCCGCGCAGTTTTTATGTGTTCAACTGGGTGTTCCTGTTCGTGCTGCTCACAGGCGCGAGACTTTCCATAAGACTCTTCAAGCAGTTCAGGAAAAAATACAGAAAGACAGGCGAGCACCGCAATGTGATGATAGTCGGCGCGGGATCGGCGGCATCACTTCTGATAAAGGAGCTTGAGTACGGACCGGGCGCATCGAGAGTGGTCTGCGTCATAGACGACAACCCGTCAAAGAAGGGCAAATACATACATGGTTTCCCGATAGTGGGAGGCAGGAACGATATACCGCATATGGCGGCTAAATACGATGTTGACGAGATTATCATAGCGATTCCGTCAGCACCTCCGACAGTGATAAGAGACATACTGACCATATGTCAGGAGGCTAATGCCAAGCTCAAGATACTGCCGGCGATTTCCTCAAGTCTTACGGAATCACTGAGCCGTACAGTCAGAGAAGTCAATTATGAGGACCTTCTGGGCAGAGATGCAGTGGTGATAGAGAATCCGGAGCTCGCAGAATTCGTTGCAGGCAAGACAATAATGGTCACGGGCGGAGGCGGAACAATCGGCTCGGAGCTCTGCAGACAGATTATCGCAAACAGACCGGCGAAGCTGCTGGTGGTGGACATATACGAAAACGGCGCCTACGAGCTGCAGATGGAGCTCGCCAGATATTATCCGGAGGCCGACATCGAGGTGCTGATAGCCTCAGTCAGAGACTATGACAGGATGGAGAACATTTTCAGCAAATACAGACCGGACGTCATCTACCATGCAGCCGCTCACAAACACGTGCCGCTTATGGAGTTTTCGCCTAACGAGGCTGTGAAGAACAACTGCAAGGGCACACTCAACATGGTGAAGCTGGCAGACAAATACAAGACAAAGAGATTTGTGCTGATTTCCACGGACAAGGCAGTAAGACCGACAAATGTCATGGGAGCGACAAAGCGTATATGCGAAATGATTGTCCAGACCTACAGCCGCATGTCCGAAACAGAGTTCGTAGCTGTAAGATTCGGCAACGTACTCGGAAGCAACGGCTCGGTAATACCGCTTTTCCTGAAGCAGATTGCTGCAGGCGGACCGGTGACACTGACGCATCGGGAAATCACGAGATTTTTCATGACAGTCAGCGAGGCGGTGTCGCTCGTGCTGCAGGCAGGACTTCTTGCAAAGGGCGGGGAAATCTTCGTGCTCGACATGGGACAGCCGGTCAAGATTTACGATCTGGCGGTAAACCTGATAAAAATGAAGGGTTATGTGCCGGGCAGAGACATCAAAATAGAAATAGTCGGGCTCAGACCGGGCGAAAAGCTTTATGAGGAGCTGCTGATGGCAGAAGAAGGTCTCGAAAGCACACCGAACGATCTGATTTTCATAGGCAAACCGATAGACATCGACAGGGACGAATTCCTCGGCAAGCTTGACAAGCTGATTGCAATTGCTGAGACAAACAGCGATACAATCAAAGAAGACATAGAGAAAATCTGTGATACATATACCATAACGAACAACTGACTGCGGAGAGGCACAGATGCGGTCCGCTGAATACAGCAAATGGCCGCTGAAACCGGCAATGCTGCTGCGCAGATGCACGGCAGGCAGCCGGCACATCTAATAAGACCGGAACTGCAGTTATATACAAGGAGAAAAAATGAATACACCACAAATGAACATACCGTTTTCTCCGCCTGACATCACTCAGGCAGAGATTGATTCTGTAGTCGAAACCCTGAAATCGGGATGGATAACCACAGGACCGAAGACAAAGCAATTCGAGAACGAAATATCCGCATACATCGGGACAGAAAAGACAGCATGTCTCAGCTCAGCGACAGCATCCATGGAGATGACGCTTAGACTCCTGGGCATCGGACCGGGAGATGAAGTCATAGTTCCCGCATACACATACACTGCCAGCTGCAGCGTAATCTGTCATGTCGGAGCAGACCCGGTAATGGTTGATATATGTAAAGACCAGCCGGTGCTTGACATGGAGCTTGTGGAAAAAGCCATCACGGACAAGACAAAGGCGATTATAGCGGTCGACCTGGCAGGCATCATCTGCGACTACGACAGCATATTCGAAATCGCTGAGAGGAACCGCAGCCGATTCAAGGCTGACGAAACAAACGAAATCCAGAAAAAGCTCGGCAGAATTGCGGTAATAGCTGACTCTTCACACGGATTCGGAGCAGTGAGAAACGGCAGAAGATCAGGAACGTTTGCAGACTTTACATGCTTCTCGTTTCATGCCGTGAAAAACCTGACGACAGCAGAGGGCGGAGCCGTTACATGGAGAAACATCGACGGAATCGACAACGAGTGGATTTACAAACAGTACATGAACCTTTCGCTGCACGGACAGACGAAGGACGCGCTCAACAAGACAAAGGCCGGCTCATGGGAATACGACATAGTCTATCCCGCATACAAATGCAATATGACCGACATCCAGGCAAGCATCGGACTCGAGCAGCTCAAACGCTATCCGCAGATGCTGGCCATAAGACACAGAATAATAGCGAAATACAATGCGGCCTTCGCAGACAAGAACATCGGACTGCTCGGCCATGAGGGCGATGACCACAGCTCCAGCGGGCATCTTTACTTTATCAGACCCGAGGGCATCACTGAGCAGCAGCGAAACGAGATTATCATAAAGCTCGCAGAGAGGGGCATTGCATCGAACGTGCACTATAAGCCGCTGCCGATGCTGACCGCATACAGAAATCTGGGCTTTGACATCAAGGATTATCCGAATGCCCATGAATACTACAAGAACGAGATAACACTGCCTTTGTACAGCAGACTGACAGATGAGCAGACTGACTACATTATAGAAGGCGTCAACGATATACTGAAGGAATACGTGTAAAATGCTGATATCATGGGATAAACTGCCCGAGGAAATGAAAACCGCCGAAGTCAAGAGTTATTATGATATCCTTTCGAAGCGGAAGGGGAGCCTTGCTGTAAAGCGGGCTTTTGATATCGTGGTTTCTTTTGTCATGCTGGTGCTGCTTTCGTGGCTGCTGCTGATTCTGGCGATAATGATAAAGGCAGATTCGAAGGGTCCTGTGTTTTACAGACAGACACGGGTCACAACGGGAAACAGAGACTTCAGGATTTTCAAGTTCAGAACGATGGTGCAGAATGCAGACAAAATCGGCGCGCTGGTCACATCCGGAAACGACAGCAGAATCACAAGAGTCGGCTCGAAGATAAGAAAATGCCGCCTCGACGAGCTGCCGCAGCTGATTAATATACTGAAGGGCGAGATGACATTTGTCGGCACCAGACCGGAGGTCCGCAAGTACGTCGAAAAATACAGCGATGAGATGATGGCGACCCTGCTTATGCCAGCCGGAGTCACCTCGCTGGCAAGCATTAATTTCAAGGATGAAGATGAGCTGATGGATACATATACGGCCGAGGGCATGGATGTCGATGACGCCTACGTGCAGAAGGTCCTGCCTGAAAAGATGGCATACAATCTGGAGTACATCAAGGAGTTCGGATTTTTCAGAGATATAAAGCTCATGTTTGCGACAGTCATTTCAGTGCTGAAATAAGAATCCGCAGCTTAAAACGGAGCGGACAATAAACACAATGCAGGAATCCGGGAACAGTAAAAACTCAAAGGACAGGTTCAGATGAATATATTATTGATAAATCATTACGCGGGCTCCCCCGAGATGGGTATGGAGTTCCGGCCGTATTATTTTGCGAGAGAGTGGGTGAAGGCCGGACACCGGGTCGACATCATAGCCGCTGATTATTCACACCTGAGACGTGTGAATCCCGAGGTCAGCAGCGATTTTCAGGAGGAAATCATCGACGGCATCCATTATCACTGGATAAAGACGGGAAGATATGAGGGCAACGGTGCAAAGCGCGCGATAACCATGGCGCAGTTCGTATCGAAGCTCTGGCTGAATGCCGGAAGGATAATAAAGGAGATGGATCCCGACGCAGTAATCTGTTCGTCCACATATCCGCTCGACACATACGTCGGACAGAGAATCCGCCGGAAATCAAAGAAAAAAGTCAAGCTGATACATGAAGTGCATGATATGTGGCCTGCAACTCTGATAGAAATAGGGGGTATGGCAAGAAGCCATCCTTTTGTAGTTATGATGCAGATCGGAGAGAACAGCGCATATAAGAATTCAGATGCAGTAGTTTCGCTGCTGCCGAATGCTGAAGAATATATGACCGAACACGGACTGAAAAAAGGAAAATTCCGCTGCATACCAAACGGCGTGGTTCTGGAGGAATGGCAGCATCCTGAGGAGCTTCCCGAAAAGCACAAAGAAATACTGGAAGCAATGAAATCAAAGGGTGATTTTATTGTCGGATACTTCGGGGGTCACGCATTGTCAAATGCACTCGATTCGATACTGGATGCAGCAAAAGCCATAGACGATGAATCAATAAAATTTGTGCTTGTCGGAGACGGTGTCGAAAAGCCGCGCCTGATTGAGCGTGCTGAAGAAATGGGACTGCATAATGTAGTGTTTCTGCCGCCGGTAAAGAAGAAGAGCATCCCGAATCTCTGCAGATACTTTGACTGCATTTATATGTGCGGCATTGATTCACCGCTGTACCGATTCGGACTGTGTCTCAATAAAATGTTTGATACGATGGCATCCGGAAAACCCGGCATTTGTGCACTGGGTGTAAAGAGCTATTTTTCAGAATACGGATGCGGGTACGATATAGCCAGCGATGACACAGAAGCTTCATGCAGAAAGATAAAGGAAATCAGAAGCTTCACTGCAGAGGATTTAAAGAAAACAGAAGAAATAAGCCGCAAGGCATGCACGGAACGCTTTAATTATACAAGCTTAGCAAATGAATTTCTGAG
>CAVECM010000100.1:0-7814 GCA_963614095.1 Bacteroidaceae bacterium | reverse complement strand
CAGTTCAGCATATCCATATTGAGCGTTTTTCCAAAACGTCTCGGACGTGCTATCAGAGTAACCGCGTCTCGGCTTTCCCACCACTGTCTTATAAAGTCAGTTTTATCTATATAAAATGTTCCTGCCTCTCTTATTTTTTCGTAACTCTGTTCCCCTGTCGCAATTATTCTTTTCATTGCTCCACCTCATTCTGTAATATGTCAGACTTGTAATCACCGGTTCTGCATACCTTTAAATTTTACTATGCCCTTAAATCCACTGCCCGCTTCACGCAGACATCCGCTGCCGCTTCCTGTCTGATATATTATATCATAATTCCTGCATGTGAAAAATCATCTTGTCCCGCTTCCTGCAAAGCGGCGGATTTCCTCCGGAACGTCAATTCTGTTTTCGGGATTGATGATTTCTTCATTCTCGGCATCTATGATTTCAATAATACTGCGGCACAGTTCGCCGATATCATCACCTGGCTCATCCCACAGTCCGAGCTGCCGCGCATCAGTAAATACCTGCCATATATGTCCGCACAGTTCCTTTTTCACCCGTGCATAGGAATCATTATTCGCATGGCGGGCACACAGTCCGGTGCCTTCAGACAGCAATCCCGCAGCTTCTGCATGACAGCACAGCTCAAAGTAAATATTAGCGCACGGAACAATCACTTCCTCGATTTTCTGCAGATCTGACGATATGATAACCTCTGCTGCCCTCTGCGCCGCCTCGATGAACGGCTCCGCCAGCTCCGCACTGTCATGAAGCAAAGCATTGTACCAGGCACATACTAAATAATAATGCAGCCGGACATCTGCATACGGCAGAGTGTTTTCCATAATCACTGTCTCCGCCGTTTTAATCAGACGGAATATTTTTTTCTCCGATCCGCGCCCGCTTCGTATCAATACTGCAGCCTCTGCAAGCAGAGACTCTGCATACAGATGATCGAAATCACAGTCTGCACCGCGTCTTGAATAACGAATTGTTTTTTCGATACTGCCAGTCAGTTTTTTCAGCAGCAGCTCCTCGTCAGGCCCATCTGCATCATAAGCACCGTTAAGACATATATCATAATACCCGGAAAGCATACTGCAGTACAATGCATACACACTGCGGCGGCCGCTCCTGCGGGCTTTTTCTGCAATCTGCGCTGCCCTTCCGAGCAGCCTCTCAGCTTCATCAAAGCGTTTATTTCCGGCATGTATACTGACCGCCATGTCATAAAGCTTCATGATAACAGCTGCATTATCCAACGCGTTCCCCGCGGCTTTACGCGATGAACAATCAAGTACCCTGTCATATTCCGAAAAAATACGGCTTGTTTCTGCAAGTATGTACTCTTCCCTGTACATTGGTGTATTGAGCACCGTAATGCAGTGAAGCTTCCTGTACACTTCACATGCCATGACTGCCGGCTCGCGCCTGCACTGCCTGAGTATATCCGCCGACTGAGCGGCAAGCGATAACAGTCTTGCCTTGTCAGCAGGTTTAATATCCGCAGGCTTTATATTTGCCGCTTCCTCATAATCCGCTGTTTTTCGGGATTCAAGAAGCTTTCTCGGATAATTGTCTGCGGTGGATTCAATGCGTATTTCCGTGTAAAAGCCGCACAGAAGCTGCTCCGCAGCACTCAGATATTCGGTCTGCCATTCCCGGCGATGAACGGCCTCACGAATCACACGATGCATCGAAATCACGTCGCCTGAAATCGTCAGCCACCCGCTGCTGATAAGCTCATTCAGTTCATCCTTTGATGCAAGCCCCATAAACTGCTGAAAACTATTGATATTCATCCCGTCATCGCTAAGCAGAGAAGCCGCTTTCAGCAAAGCCTTCTTTTTTTCTGAAAGCTCGTTCACCTCAAAAAGCTCATCGATAATATTCCCGATTGTGCCGCTTATCTGCCTGCTGTCTCTCTCATAATCCACCTTTTCCGGAGCGATTGAAGAGAATCCGCACTTTTCCATCAGCGACGCCGCATACTGCACTGTGATGTGACTTGCAGCAATCTGTCTGGCCGTCAGCTCAAGCACAAGAGTGTGACACTCTATGTGCTGCAGAATCTGCCCGAATGCCTTCTGCTCTTCAGCTTCAAGCAATCTGCCCAGGTTTTCTTCAAAAATACAGCGGAGTGCATTCTTATCAGAAAGCGCAGACAGTCTCAGCTCCGGGCTATTCTGACAGGCAGGCGCTTTTCTGCTCAGCAGAACAACCTTCAGGTCTGTCGAAAGCAATGCTCTTAAATCGTCGTCTGCCTCACCTGTAAAATTGTCGATTACAAGAATTGAACGTGAGCCCCTCACAAGCTCCCGGATTCTGCGGAGTTTTTTATCAAAATACCTTTCAGTATGCAGCGCGCCGCTTTCAGCAATGTTCACCAGTGCGCCGTCTGAAAACCTCCCGACAGCCATATCTTCCTGTCTTAATGTGTTTATCTCAATATTGCTGTCATCGGATACAGTCGCTTCAATGCTGCCCTTGTAATGTACATACAATACCGTGTCGAATCTGCTGCGGCGGCTTGCAAGATATTCACGGATAAACGTGCTTTTGCCGATACCGCCCATACCGGTTACGAACAGGCAGTTATAGTCAGGATTTTCCATCAGCGCATCGAGGGTCTCAAGTTCTTGCTCACGCCCGAAAAAAATTCCCGGTTTTCCGATTTTATGCGGCGGTGTCGAATATATCCTCGGCATCGCCGGATCCGCGTGCTTTTCTGCTGTCTGCAGCTGCTGCGCGGCAGCCTGCATACTCTGATATCTGTCCTCACAGTAAACGGCCAGCGCATTATGAAAAAAATCTGTAAGTGCGCGGAAAAGCCTGTTATCGCATTTACTGCTGTCATATTGAATCGCAGAGAAATCGTATACTGCACCGGGCTCGCAGTCCGGCGCATCCGGTGTGCGTCCGAATAAAAGATAAAAAAGCAGCGCCCCGATACTGTAAACATCCGTATGCGGACCGAGCCGCCTGAGCTTTGATGTCCTCAGCTCGACAGGAGCAAATCCCTTTGAATAAGAGAGTCTGACACTGCTGCCGCGCGCAGTCGAATTCTGAAGAGAAAAAAGTGAATCAAAATCAAAGAGCTGAATCTGTCTTGGATATCCGCCGGCAACAAGCACATTTCCGGGCTTGAGATCCAGATAAAGATATCCCTGCTTATGAATTCTGTCCAGCGCACAGGCTGCCTGCCTGACAAGCGCTATGCATTCCTTTATCGATTCCGGCCGGTATACCGCCAGTGTTTTTTCCGATGAATAAGCTGAGAGGATATATAAAGTGCCGTTTATGCTGAAAATATCGAGCTGGTTTGTCATTGATGCATAATTGCTGTCTGAATAAAACAATCTGTTTGTATGTGAAAAAACAGAGCGGAACTGTATCCTCGCCCGCTCAAATTCATCTCTGTGTCTGTCTGCCGGAACCAGTGCGCCGCCTTCATCACGAAGGATTTCCAGCCTGTACGGATAGAATTCCTTGATTCTGTACAGCGATTTATCACCTGTGTCTGTTATTCGTGAAGCTTCATACACAATGCACGAGCCGCCGCGCCCGATTTCTTTTTCGATGACGCAGTGAATCACCTCGCCTCTGTCATTGGATAAGCGAAGTACGGTACCCGACTGCAAAGCAACTCTCTGATCCATAAGTTCACCGCCTCTTTTTCACTGTCATTTCGTCACTGCCGTTTCGTCACTGCATTTCCGGCACTGTTCTGCCGTTTTATTTTCATCATGCAAGCTGTTGGTTTCATCGTTCGACTCGATTATAGCGCACATTTTTCCAGATCAGGTTTTCCCGTCACAACAGCCCTCGCAGCAGCCCCCGCCGAATATTGTCTGCCGTCCGGACCTCGCTCGCAGCAGGCAGCCGGTAAGCAGCCAATCCTTCAGTATATTCTCGGCGTCACCGGTCCCGGGCTGCCGCCGGTGCCATGTCCCGGCATCAGCATTAAATCGGTATTAAATCTGTGTTTCTCCTTTTACGGCGAAAACCTCGCCCATGTATGTTCTGAAAGCATCAAGCGGATGTTCATCATTCATAGACCACATAAAAAGCCAGTCGTACGGATTGCCTGCATAAAGCTCCGGGTATCCCGCATCCAGAAGACGCCCGTTTACAGTATCCATACATCTTTCGGAATCTGCATGCTTTGCCGTATAAAACGCATCGTTTTTCTCAGTGACAATATTCGCCCAGTAATTGTAAAACGACAGAAAAATGAGCAGCTTACGCATGGATTCGTGCTCTCCCGGCTCGCCGCGCAGAGCCTTGTCTATAATCTGCCGGCTCGGAAAACAGTAATCCGCATTCAGAGGCAGAAGAGCGTTTTCTGATAAAACAGATGTCAGCGAACGGTTATATTCGGATGCAAATTTCATTTCCGTTTTGTTGTCCATGCCGATTATCTGCGAGAATATTGTCCATGTGGATGCGCCGTCTCCGGCAGCCACGCGGTCGTCGAGCTTAATTTCCGCTTCACGTCTGACTTCCTCCGCGATAACCTCATTTGACCGCGTATCGGCATGGCCGCGTCTGCTTTTTTTCTGGAATCGATTGTATGATCTGCTGACCAGTTCTCCCTCTCTTGCCGCCAGATTATACTCGCCACTTTCTTTGTTTTCCGGCCCGGTCTTTCCGGAAATCTTTGCCCACAGCTCTCTGATATACCTGACTGCAGTGGCGCTTCTGTATCTGAAGTCCTCGATATTGTTCTCAATATACTGTATCAGTTTTTCTTTATCATCAATGCTGTTTATGTATTCAATAATAGTTCCGGTGTAAAGCGCATCAGAATCCGGAACAGCTTTCTGCTTTTCAGGATCCGGTATCCGGGCAGTGATATCCTTTGCATCCATATACGAAAGGTCGTTTTTAATGCAGAAATAATAAACCGCTTCCTCGGCATTATGACAGTCAAAGCTTCGTTCAAGCTGGACACATCTGAAAAAATCATCTGTTTCTTCAACATCCAGACCAAATGCAAAACAAATCTGAAATGCAGTTTTCCGTGCCGGCTTCCTGTCTGATATGAACCATGCATCACAATTACGAGGCGGATTTAAACCCGCTTCCCTGAATTTCTTCCTGAGATAGTCCGTTTTTTCCTTCGCATCGGCCGGATTGCCCTTATACCCGTGCTCTTCCATGAAGGATGTCAGCGCATCTCCGAAGCCGCGGAACATTTTCGCCGTTTCCAGCAGACTTTCCTCATATCCGTCATCATCCGGCGACAGCGTCTCCGCTCTGATGTTCAGTAATTCTGTATATTCACTCATATGCCTGCGATTCCTTTCCCTGCCGCATCAGCTTTCCGGTGATATCAGCTCCGCCGACATTCCGTCCTCGAAAACATCCGTCAGTCTCACATTCACAAAGGTATTGAGCAGTTTCTCCGCTTCCCGGATATCCGCGCACTTTATATATACTTTTATATAATTGCCGGTATATCCTGTCACCAGCATTTTTTCTTCGTATATTTCCTCCGCCAGCACTACTGCCTCATGCCCTTTGTTCTGTGCAAAGAACTGCAGTGCGGCATCATTTCCGACTTTATGGAGTGTCTCGCTTCTCCTGTTTTTTACCTGCGGCGCCACATGACCCTTCATCTCTGCTGCCTTTGTGAACGGTCTCTTTGAATATTTGAATATATGAGTCCTGCAGAATCCGCACTCGCGCACCAGACTGCAGCTGTCATCAAAATCCTTTTCTTTTTCTCCCGGAAAGCCCACGATAATATCCGTGGATATTCCGTACAGCGGGTCAAATTCCCTGAGCACCCTGACTATTTCAAGATACTCTGCCCTGTCATACGGGCGATTCATGTCCTTCAGCACGCTGTCGCTGCCGCTCTGCGCAGAAAGATGCAGGTGATGACACAGACGTTTATACTTCAGCAGCCTTTTCACATAATCCGCATTCACAACCGCCGGCTCCAGTGAGCTGAGCCTTACTCTGAAATCGCCCGGCATTTCCTCGAGCCTTGCTATGATTTTCTCGATTCCGTACAGCTCCCCGCCTGTTTCGGAACACTCCGTGCTGTCCGCATCCGCTCTTTTGCTGCTGTCTGATTCTGTATCTGCACCGCATGCTCGAATACGTGCGCCGTTTTCCATATCGTAAAGCGCGGTATTTATCCCCGTCAGCACGATTTCTCTGTATCCTGCGTCAACGAGCTGCCTCGCTTCACGGATTATCTCCTCCAGCGGTCTGCTCCTCACTTTCCCGCGTGCATATGGTATGACACAGTACGTGCAGAATCTGTTGCAGCCCTCCTGAATCTTGATATAGGCTCTCGTTCTGTTTTCTGTACTGGTGATAAGTCCCGTATCATCATAGGAGTCGAGCTCCTCGTAGCCCTTGATATGAATCTGCCTGAGACCGTCTCTCATGAACTCCTCGACGTATTCCGCCAGGCGGCTCTTTTCGTTCGTTCCCGCAACGATATCCACGCCCTCTACGGCTGACACCTCTTCAGGCTTAATCTGTGCATAACATCCTGTCACCGCGACAATGCTGTCCGGATTAAGCTTCTTCATCTTGCGGATGTACTGCCTCGACTTCCTGTCCGCCACTGATGTGACTGTGCAGGTATTTATAATATAAACATCGGCAAATTCTCTTTCGCCGACTATCTCGCAGCCCTTCTGCCTGAATTTTTCAGAAATCGCCTCTGTTTCGTACTGATTCACTTTGCATCCTAATGTATGGAACGCAACCTTCATTGTCTCTCCTCCTGCCTGTCTGTCCATTGTGGTCTGTTTTTCCTGCCGGCTGCAGCCTCCTCGTCAAATCGCTTGATTCGGTCCGGTTTTCGCTGTACTGCACAATCCGGTTCAGGCTGCCTTTTTACACGATCCGGTTCAGTTCTCCGCCGTCCAGAAAGCTCTGCAGATTCTCCGCCAGTGTATTGACTATTGTCTGCCTTGCCTCAAGCGGGATAAATGCAATATGCGGCGTAATCACGCAGTTTTTCAGTCCGACCAGCGGATTATCCGGCTCCGGCGGTTCTGATTCGAGCACATCAAGACCCGCTCCGGCGAGCTTACCCGATTTCAGCGCATCTGCCAGCGCGTCTGCGTCCACAAGTCCGCCTCTGGCTGTATTTATAAGAATCGCACCGTCCTTCATCTTCGAAATAAACTCCCGGTTAATCATATGTGTGTTTTCTTTAGTGAGCGGGCAGCTCAGCGAAACAACATCCGATGAAACGGCGGCCTCGCGGTCCTTGCTGTAAATATTCACTTTCATTCCCAGCGCCCCGGCAATCTCAGCAATTCTTTTTCCGATGGCACCGTAACCGACAATTCCGATAGACTTTCCGGCCAGCAGTGTCAGCGGCGCCTTTACAAACGTATAGTCCTCAGCCTTGTCCCATTCCCCGTCAATTATTGCATCGTTGTAAGTCTGTATTTTGTTTGTTATGTAAAGCAGCAGTGCGATGGCGTGCTGTGAAACTGCATCTGCCGCATAGCCGGAAACGTTTGTCACAGCTATGCCGTGCTGTTTTGCCGCTTCAAGGTCCACATGATTGTAGCCCGTCGCCGCTATTCCTATATATTTCAGATCCGGACAGGACTCTATGACTTCTCTTGTCATCGGAGCCGCATCGATAAAGACAGCCTCCGCTCCCGCAAGGCGCTCCGCAATCTGATCCGGTGCAGTTCTTTCGTAATATTCAAACTCCATCATAGACTGCAGTCCCTCCCAGGAAATATCCCCCGGATTGATTATCGCACAATCAAGAAAAACACCCTTCATAACAACACTCCTTTCATTAATGTGTCGGCTGAAAGCCGACATCAGGGATCCCGCCT
>CAVECM010000099.1:0-7881 GCA_963614095.1 Bacteroidaceae bacterium | reverse complement strand
TGCAGAAGATATACGATGCAGGCGAAGACAGAGCACTCCTATTGTCTGCGACGGGAGTGGGGTTTATAATATGGACAGGTGCTGAAAAGCCAGTAAACAGAAGGGTTTGCGGCATTTCGGACACCTGTCTTTTTTCATAAATTTCATGAATGTGTATGGGTGAATTATGAAAACATAAAACATGCGGATGAATTCGGGCAGGGCCTCCGGTATGCCGGAGCGTTGCAAAGTGTCCCGGCATATTCACAGCGGAGGTGATTCAAAGAGGGTATCTTTAAGAAAAAAGGGAATTATAAAAAACTGTCAAAGATTATATGAAAACTATTGACAAAGTGCACGAATTTCTGATATTATAAAATACTTTCCGAGAGGAAGCTTGATATCATATCAAGATTGAACTTTGAAAAGATAATATACAGTTAACAGGTACGTTTGGGTTCAGTATGAGCATGTATAACGCTGCGCAATGACGCCGGAAGGCAGAGCGGTAAAACAGTCGTTTGAAATGCGGGTGGCACCCGTAGAGTGCGATGACTATTGGATTACTATAATGATACTCCCGTCCAGTCACAACCCCGAGTGAAATCGGGATCAAGTAATGAGGGCGGCTCTGTGAGAACCACAGAGGAGCTGACTGCTCGTGGCAGGCGTATGCCATCGCCCGCCTGTTAAACTCCCAGCTTAGGGGATGTGATAAATTTAAGCCAATGTAAACCGGAATGCGAGATCCGGCGTGGACAGACAGAGTCTGTCCGGTATGTGATTTATATTAATACACATCACATACCGTTGTACATTTGGCATTATTATTACTAACCGGGAGTACTGTATATATTTTTAGATAAAAGCAGATTTACCCATACAATTTAATAAGAAGCCCGATGTGGGGCTGGCTGAAATTTCAGGTCATGAATGATGTTAAAAGACGTCTTTCATGGCCTTTTTCTGTTTGCCGGCTCCTTTTCTGTTGTTCCTGCAGGATGCAGGGGAAAGGAGTTTCAGATGAAAGACATAACTTATGATCTTGTTTTCAGAAACGAAGCAAAGGAGGCAATTGGAATGGAAGCAGTATTAAACAGAATGATTACAATTGGAAGCGGTGACTCTGCCTTTTCGAGGCTGAGAGCCTACTACGAGAGCGGCAGGGAGTTTTGCGGTGCAGGAGAATACAGAAGATACGGCAAATATCTTGTTAAAGAGAGTTTTGAAGGAGATCTGTCACTGACACAACTTCTGACTGAGTATATTGAGAGAACTGCAGCGCTCAAGTATTAGGGGGGAGGGTGATACGAATGAGCAGCAATATATACAGGACAGCCGCCTACCTCAGACTTTCTAAGGGTGACGGCGATGTTGACGGATTTTCCAAGAGTGAGAGCAACAGTATATCCAACCAGAGACTGATTATTGAAAGGTTTCTTCGGGATAACGATGATCTGGAGCTGATTGAAAGCTATATTGATGACGGATATACCGGCACAAACTTTGAAAGACCGGCAATGCAGAGAATGCTTGAAGATATTGACAAGGGACTTATTGACTGCGTAATTGTAAAGGATCTGTCCAGATTCGGCAGAGAGAAAGTTGAAACCGGCATGTATATACTTAAGGAATTTGAGGTAAAGGGCATCAGATTCATCGCCATCAATGACAATTACGATTCTCTTACTGCGGGCAGCAGTGATAAACATCTGGTAATGCCGATAAAGACAATGACCAACGACTTTTACAGTCAGGATATCTCAAACAAAGTCAAAGCCAGCCAGAGTGTTAAGCGGGCAAAGGGTGAGTTTATGGGAGCGCAGGCTCCTTTTGGATATATAAAGGATCCCGATAATGTAAATCATCTCCTCGTTGACCCTGCAGCAGCCAATGTGGTAAGAGAGATATTTGCCAAGAGAATCGGCGGCATGAGCGCCAATGAAATAGCTGAACATCTTAAGTCTGCAGGAGTTCCGACTCCATCCTGCTACAAGGCAGATCATGATCCGACCTATAAAAACACTGCAGCCAAGCCCGGCAAGTCAAACTGGACAGCCAGACAGGTGCTGATGGTGCTGACAAATAAAACCTATCTGGGAGCTGTTGTTCAAGGCAAGACACGCAGAGTCAGTTACAAAGTTAAACGCAGAGTAAAGATTCCGAAAGATGAATGGTGCGTTGTTCCGGATATGCATGAACCTATTGTTTCGGAAAGTGATTTCAATATAGTACAAAACCTTCTGCAGAGAGACACAATGAAGGCAGCGGGCAGACAGGGCAGCTATCTTTTCTCCGGTCTTCTCTTCTGCGGAGACTGCGGGAGCCCTCTTCTGAGAAGACTTCGAAATAATAAGCACAGCAGCCATGTGGAATATCTCTGCAAAGGCTATATGATGAAAGACGGCTGCAGCAGTCACAAAATTCTTGAAGATGATCTCACCGCTGCGGTAATCGCCAGCGTAAACAGCATGATCAGCAGACTGTGCACCTGCAGCGAGCTGGCATCGAATCTGGAAAACATCGCTGTTTCAAAGGAAGAAGCGATTATTCAGAATGAAAAGCTCATAAAGCTCCGGGATGAACTGGAAAAAATCGAGATTTACAGGAGCGGACTGTTTGCGGATGTGCAGGACGGACTGATTTCATCGGAGATGTACGAGCGGTTAAAGAATCAGTATGATGAACAGACAACAGCAGTAAATCGAGCCATAGAAGAGCGGACACAGCTGATTGAGAGCCTTTACGAAAAAGGGCTGGCGGCGGACGAATTCATAAAGAAATTCAGAGACAGACCGAGAATTGAGAAACTCGACAGAGTCCTGCTGGTGACGCTGATTGACAGGATACTCGTTCATGAGGACGGGAAGATTGAAATCATCTACAGATATACGGACCGGATGGAAACGCTGAATCAGATTATAGGTGCGGAGATCTCAGATACAGAAAATATAAGCACCGAAAGAAAGGAAGGTAAAGGCAATGGCCAGAACAGGCAAGAGATATAACGGTATTGCAGACAAAAAGACGAAACAGGAAGAAAGCAGTGTGAAATATAATGCTGCACTTTACGCAAGAATCTCTGAGGAACGGGAAAATCAGCCATCGGAATCCATCGAAAACCAGCTGGCGATAATGAAGCGGTATATCAGAAACAAGCCGGAGCTTTCATCATACAGGGAATTTATCGATCGCTCATACACAGGAACAGACTTCGACAGACCTGCCTTCGGAGAAATGATGGAAGACATCAAATCCGGCAGAATCAACTGCGTAATAGTCAAGGATCTCTCCAGACTCGGAAGAAATCTTCAGGAGACCGGAAACCTTATCGAAGTCTTTTTCCCGTTCATGAATGTCAGATTCATATCCGTAAACGACCACTTCGACACCGCCGAGAAAAACAGCGGCAGCAGAGAGATGGAGATTTACCTGAAAAACCTCGTGAACGACATGTATGCCAGAGACATTTCGCGAAGAATCAGCACAGTGAGAGATCAGGAAATGGCACAGGGCAAGTTTCTGGGAAACCACGCACCCTACGGCTACAGAGTTGACAGTGATCATCCGCTCAGACGATTCATTCCGGATCCGCCGGCTGCAGAGGTGGTCAGAGAGATGTTTGACATGGTGCTGGATGGGAAAAGTCTCCGGGATATATCAAGAGAGCTGCAGCGAAGAAATCTGGCGGCGCCGGGAGAATATGCAAAGACGCACAGTCTTTACAGTGCGGAGGATGATGAGAACAACTTCTGGAGAATCGGCACCATCTCGGCAATCCTGAAGAACGAGGCATATATCGGGAATATGGTCAGCGGCAAGAGAAGAGGGCGCCTTTATGACGGAGAGAGCAGACACAGACAGAATCGTGAGGATCAGACCGTAATAAAAAACGCACATGAGCCGCTTGTTTCTGAAGAAGCATTCCGCAAAGTCAGGGACATCCTCGCAGAGAGAGCCGACGAGAGCACCTTCAGCAATGACAGAACCGGAGAACTGCCTGTTAAGGAAAACAGATACGCAGGGCTTCTTTTCTGCGGACAGTGCGGACATCGGATGCAGTGCAGTTCAGAAATCAAAAGAAACAGACGGAAGACTATCTATATCTGCGGCAATGACTACAGAGCCGGCAAGGAGCGCTGCACGACCAGAATTACGGAGGCAACTCTTGATAAAGCTGTTGCGGCATCGATTACAGCGGTATATCACAGAGAAGTCAAGGCGAACGGAAGTGCAGACATACGGGGCATATACAGAGAGACACTGGCCCGTGAGGAACATCGGTACAATCATAAAAGAAAGTCTATGACAGGCAAGAAGGAATTTTTACAGAGCAGACAGAAGGATGAATATGAGCGTTATATATCCGGGCGAATCAGCCGCACGGAATTCACTGCAGCAAGTGAGGAGGCAGACAGGAAAACGGCGGCAATTGACGAGAATCTTCGCATACTTGATGCAGCTTTCGCAGAGCTCAGCAAGGCGGTAAAGAGCCGTATGAGATGGGCGAGCTTTCTTTCGGATGGATGCGAGGAGGAGAATCTGTCGGCAGAGCTCATAAATATACTGATTAAAAGAATAGACATCTATCCCGGACATAGAATCAATATAGCATATGCTTTCAGCGAGCCGGGAGGTGAGAATGGTGAGTGAGACAACGGCGATATACCTGAGACTTTCCAAGGAAGACGAACAGATCAGGGACGAGAGCAACAGCATATCCAATCAGAGAATTCAGCTCATGAAATTCATTGCAGCAGATAAAACTCTGGCTGCGACCGAGGTTGTTGAAATAAAGGACGACGGATATTCCGGCAAGAATATGCAGAGACCCGGAATCACTAGGCTCCTGGACATGGTCCGCAGCCGCCGGGTTCAGAATATTGTCGTGAAGGACTTCTCAAGATTCTCAAGAGACTATATCGAGCTCGGCAAGTACGTTGAACAGATTTTTCCGATGCTGGGAGTAAGATTCATTTCGGTGAATGACAATTACGACAGCAGAAATTATGACGGAGGAATCGGCGGCATAGATGTGGCGACAAAGGCGGTGCTGTATGATTATTACAGTGAGGATCTTTCGGTCAAAGTAAAAAGTGCACTGAAGAGCAGACGCAGCAGCGGCAGATATATTGCGTGCTTTGCGCCATACGGATACAGGAAGAAGCAGAATGACAGGTACAGCCTCGAGCCGGATGAAACCGCAGCAGCATATGTCAGGCGGATATTCGAGGAGTTCGCAGCGGGAAAAACAATGTACGGCATTGCGAAGGGGCTGAATATGGAGAACGTTCCCTCTCCGATGAAATATATCCAGCAGAGAGACGGCAGAATCTACAGCAGATACGGAGAAAGTTCAAAATGGTCGAATAACAGCATAAGAAGAATTCTGCAGAACGAAGTCTATACAGGAACGATTGTCTACGGCAAGGCTGAGTCTGCGGAGGTTTCTAAGAGAGCGACCACGGAAAAGCCGCAGGAGGAATGGTCAAGGATTGAAAATGCACATGAAGCGATTGTCGACCGTGAGCTTTTTGCAAAGGTGCAGCTGTCTTTGTCAAAGAAGAACAAGGCGGGACAGATTCATGAGCCGTCGCCTCTCGGAGGCAAGGTGGTATGCAGAAGCTGCGGCCGCCGGATGGCGCTTAACCGCAGTGGCAGAACAACGTTTCAGTGCAATTACAAATACAGACTGAGTGACAGGGACGATTTTGACAAGTGCGCCGAGGCAGTTCGTGAGGAAGATCTGCTGGCGATTACAGCGGAGCTTTTGAAGGAGAAACTTGAGAAGCTGGAGGAGCGAAGCAGGATTGCGGAGATGGAAAATGCGGCGCATCGCAGAAGAGAGCGGCAGGCAGAGGCAAAGCTTCAGAGTATGAATCGCTCGCTGGAGGAGCTCTACCGGAATCAGACCGACGCATATGAATCATATCGTGACGGAGAGATTGATCGTGAGGCATATATGGCCGGGAAGGAGCTGAATGAAAAAATGGCAGCAGAGCTTAAGGCGGAGATAGCAGATCGGGAAAATGCGCTGATTCATGCTGAAACAGACGATTCTGTTCTCAGCCGGCTGCTGAGTGGTGCCGGCAGTATAAGTCCGGAGAATCTGACCGGTGAGATTACAGATGCCCTGATTGACAGGATTATCGTGGGCCCGGGAAAAGAGGTGGAAGTGGTATGGAAATTCAATATATAGCAGCAGGCGGCGCAGCGGGGGAAGTCCTTGAAGCACACAGCACTGCGGTGCGCGAGACTGCGGCGTGCGGCACAGAAGAATATAGCATTGAAGCGACGAAGAAATTCGCCGCTTTTGTGTTTTTTGACGCCTATTGGCGGAACAGCAGCAGATTCAGCATTTATCTGATTGGCGGTCCGGACGGCGACCTGCCAATCTGCACTAGCTGCCGCCGGCAAACCGGCTGCCTGAAGCTCGCCTCGCATATCAGGATAAACATCGGCATTTTGAGAAAAAACGACGATTTGAGAGCTTCAAGGTGCTGCGGCATGGCAAAGGTCAGAAGTTGGATTAAAGAAGGCACAGGGAAGCGTTTTCTGCCGAAAAACGCCCCGAAAAGCTGCAGCTGGAAAGGAGGTGGCACCTTTGGCAGTAAAGGTTGTAAACAATACGGGCAAACCCTTTGTTCCTATGAAGAAAAACATTCTCATGGATCAGGAACTTGGTCTGAGAGAGCGCGGCATGATGGCGACGCTTCTGTCTCTTCCGCCGGAGTGGGAATTCTCTGCTAAAGGCATGGCAGCCATCCTGCCCGACGGTGTAGACGCAGTGAACGCTTCTCTTAAGAAACTTGAAAGCCGTGGGTATGTCACGAGGATACAGGAAAGAGATGAAAACGGCAGATTCCTGGGAACAATGCTGATTATAAATTCAGTTCCGGATACTCTGCCGCTGCCGGAACTCCCGTCAGAGGTTTTCCCGGAGACAGATGAACCGTCATCGGAAATTCCGTTAACGGAAAACCCGGCACAATTAAATAATAAAGAATCAAATAATCAAGAAATAAATATTAAAGAAATAAACATTCATCAATCCGGGGAGTGCAGCACACAGGACTACAGAGAAAAGCTTGAAGAGGTGAAGCGGCAGATTGACTATGATGCAGTGACTGCTGACAGACCGATGGATATAAAATTTGCAGATACCATCGTTCAGCTGATGGCGGAGGTTTATCTTTCGGGTAAAAAAGAGATAAAGGTTATGGGCGAAAATCTGCCGGCAGAAGTTGTGAAAGCCAGGCTCAGAACCCTGACGTTCTCGAATGTCGAATATGTTATCGACTGCATAAAGGAAACAGACAGCAGCATAGCTAACCCGAGGAACTATCTGTTGACGAGCCTTTACAATGCACCTGAGTATGAAGACCTTTACTGGACGACGATGGCAAACAAAGCCTGCCGTGCATGACCGGGGAATGAAGCGGGAATGAAACAGCCCGACGGACAGCAAGCAGGAAGGCTAACGCAGCAGCTTCATTGAAGAAGCAGACAGAAGCTGTTCCTGTCGGGCAGATGAAACATCATGCGGCCGCCCTGCCGGCAGGCCGCAGTCAGATACAGTAAATGATACAGCATACGAAACGGAGGTGATGGTATGCCGAGAATGAGCAAGCGCGAAAAAGAAGAGTGGCAGTTCTTCCTCAATGACAGAGGAAGACTGCAGTATAGCGAGAAGTGCGCCGGCTGCAGTCATGAATGCAAGCAGAGCTTCCGGGCGGAAATTGTCAGCTGCAGCAAGTACAGGAGTAAAAGGGCAGTCAGGTAATGACTGCTTCATATAAGCCCTCGGCGTCTGAGAGCGAAATACACCCATCGCACAAAACAAGTCTGTGCTCTCCCCGCACAAACCTGCGGTTTATGCTCCGGGTATTTCGCCTCGCGGGG
>CAVECM010000098.1:0-7892 GCA_963614095.1 Bacteroidaceae bacterium | reverse complement strand
TATATCTCCCGGAGATGTTCTCGTCGACGCAACATGCGGCAACGGTCACGACACGCTTAGACTCCTTAAGCACGAACCGTCTGCGCTTTACGCGTTCGACATACAGCAGCAGGCCATCGACAGTACTGAAAATCTGCTCATATCAAACGGCTTTGCCGGCCGTCTGGCTGACGGTACGGTAAAGCTGATCAGAGATTCACACGAAAACATGGATTCTTATATTGCTGCTCCGGTCAAGGCCGTGGTATTCAATCTGGGGTATCTGCCCGGCGGAACAAAATCAGTTGTCACTGAATCCGGCTCAACTGCCGCAGCAGTACGCAAAGCTCTCAATCTGCTTCAGAAGGACGGTATTGTCTGCATCACTATGTACAGCGGTCACAGCGGCGGTTCTGAGGAAAAGGCCGCTCTGCTTTCCATGGCAGGCGAGCTCGATTCCGGAATATACCATACGGCTTATATCAGCATCACCAATCAGAAGAACCACCCGCCAGAAATACTGCTCATAACCAGAAAGCGCTGATTCCGGAAAAGATAAAAGGGCCTTGAGGATATCGATTTTCATACAGAATCAACTCCTGTGCCCTTTTTCACATCACTGCAGTAATCACTGCATATATGCAGCTATCCGATTTATCTGCCGGCTCGTATTATGTCTATGCCTCTTGCATATTTGCTGCGTTCTTCTTTTTCAAGACCATATTTATTCTGCAGCATCTCACCCAGATTCTGCAGTTCTTCAGTCTCACCTGAAAAAAGCTCAATCTCAACCTCTGATATCGGTTCTTCTCCGTACGGCGTCACTATAAGACCCTGGTCAACAGAAAGTTCAAATATGCCTGTACCCGTATCTATTCTGAAACGTCTTCTCTGAAATCTCGTCTCGAGCATACTCTCAAGCTGCTTTTCGCCGATTACCCTCATAAGCTCCGCCCCGATTTCACTTTCGCAGAACACCTCGGGATCAGGCTTGTCATCATCCACAGATACGTTCAGTTCCTCTCTCATATGAAGAGCTCCCTCTGTGTGACCTTTCCATTTGAGTGCCGCTACCCATGCACAGCCTTCTTTTCTGACCCTGTATGCCATATCATTTCTGGCAAGGTCAAAATCCGGTGTGTCGAAATATCTGGCATTGAAAAAGATTTCTTCTCTCGAGCCCTCCTCTTCCCGGCTGCAGAAAAGATTATCTTTCCAAATATCGTCTGCCACCGCCGGCATCGGAATCCTGTACTTTAATTCTATTTCCATATGCTACCTTCTTATTTCTTCCAAGTTTATTGATATTGTCCTTTTAAGAAAAGATGACGCTATAGATAATAGCACTTAATAATCCGTAAAGCAAGTAAATTGTTTTTTATCTCAAACAAAACTTTTTCACTTTCTGAATTTGCCGATTTTATCCTATGGTAGCAACAATTACAGCTTTTATCGTATGCATTCTGTTCTCTGCTTCATCAAACACCTTCGAATGTCTGCTTCTGAACACCTCATCCGTCACTTCTCTGACATCGTATCCCAGTTCTTTCTGTTCTTTCGCCATTTTGGTTTCAAAATCATGGAAAGACGGCAGGCAGTGCATGAAGATAACGTCAGGATTGCCTGTCTTCTGCAGCATTTCCATAGTTACCTTATACGGCGTGAGCAGCTTCACTCTCGCCGGTATCTCAGCCTCTTCACCCATTGATGCCCAGATGTCTGTATATATTACATCTGCTCCTTCAAGACACCTCGGATCTGATGATATTTCTATCACTGCGCCTGTCTCTTCTGCGACTTTATTCACTCCTGCGATTATATCGCTGTCGATTTCAGCTGCCAGTTCATCAGGACCGTATGCCACATAATGCATACCCATCTTTGCACATCCGTACATCCATGCATAGCTCATATTGTTTCTGATATCTCCGCAGAAAACCACTTTGACTTTTCCCAGCGGCTTATTCACATGCTCCTCTATCGTGAGCATATCCGCAAGAATCTGCGTCGGATGATCCACATCTGTAAGTCCGTTCCATACAGGGACTCCCGAATATTTCGCAAGATCTTCCACTACAGACTGTTCATACCCTCTGTATTCGATGCCGTCGAAAAATCTGCCCAGTACCTTTGCCGAGTCCTCAAGACTTTCCTTCTTGCCGATCTGCGAGCTTTTTGAATCAAGAAAAGTGACATTTGCCCCCTCATCATGACAAGCGACTTCAAAAGAGCATCTTGTTCTGGTAGAAGTTTTCTCAAAAAGAAGGACTATATTTTTTCCCTTCAGTACATCGCCTTTGATTCCCGCTCTTTTCTTTGCCTTTAAATCATGTGCCAGGTCCAGCATATATCTGATTTCCTCAGGTGTGAAATCCATAAGCGTTAAAAAACTTCTTCCCTTTAAGTTTACTGCCATTTTTTTATCTCCTTAATTTATAATCTGATTTAAACAACATTACATGTGCAAATATTATGTACTGCACACAGATGCTATGATGCTATAATATCACATTTGATGCCGGTATGGGTAATTATTCCGCTGCTCCTGCCTGCCGGTATGTTATTTTTTTATTCCTGCACTCTTTTTCCATGAAACTGATAGTAACATACTTCAAGTCTGCCGTTATAAAGCTTCCTTCTCCTGTCTGCCTTGCGGGCCATAACCTTTTCCTCAGCTTCTTTATCTGTCGTTATCATGAAAAGCGACCAGTCCGGGTTTTTTCTCATAAAACTGCCGAGCGCCTTGTAAATCCCTTCAATCTGCTCCGCTTCACCGATTCTCTCTCCATAGGGCGGGTTCGTTATTATTATACCGTTTCTGCCTGTTGCTCTGAGATTTGACACATCATTTTTCCCGAAAAGAATACAGTCGTCGACACCTGCCTCTCCGGCATTTTCCCTCGCTGCCGCAGCGGCCTTTTTATCTATATCGAAGCCGCATATCTGCAGCTTCCTGTCATATCTGATTGCTTCAAATGCAGCTTTCTTTTCTTCCTTCCAGATGCTTTTGTCAATCAGCTCCCATTCCTCACATGCAAAGCTTCTGTTCAGTCCCGGTGCTATATTTCTGCCTATCATGGCTGCTTCAATCGGTATGGTTCCCGATCCGCAGCACGGATCGATGAGGATGCGGTTCTCATTCCAGAAAGAAAGCTGTATCATCGCTGCAGCAAGTGTTTCCTTGATAGGCGCCGCAACATCCGCCTGCCTGTATCCTCTCTTGTGCAGACCTGCTCCGCTTGTATCAACGGTCAGTGTGACTCTGTCCTTCAGCAGCGTTGCCTTTACGGTATATTCCGCACCGGTTTCTTCAAATGTCTCTATCCCGTAAATCTCGCCGAGTCTGTCGACAATTGCTTTTTTTACCGTCTTCTGACATGCCGGTACGCTGTGAAGCTTTGATTTTACAGACGTTCCCGTAACAGTGAATCTGCCGTCGGGCGGAATAAGCTGTTCCCACGGCAGAGCCTTTGTCTGCTGAAAAAGCGCCTCGAATTCGTCCGCCGTGAATTCCGCCATTTTGAGAAGTACTCTGTCTGCACTCCTGAGCCAGAGATTCGATTTCACTATTGCGCGTTCATCTCCGACATAGGTGACCTTGCCGTCCTCAGTCTTGAGTATCTTATATCCGAGTGCCTCTATTTCTCTTCTCACCACAGCTTCAAGCCCGAATGTTGCTGTTGCTATCAGTTCAAGTTTCATGTATATTTTCTCCTGTTATTAATCGGCTTCCCTGCTGATCGGCTCCGTTAAACCGGTTATTTACGTCCGGCTGAATAATCGTGCGCCGCCTTTATGAACTCTCTGAAAAGCGGATGTGCCTTATTCGGTCTGCTCTTGAATTCAGGGTGGTACTGTACTCCGATGTAATGCGGATGTTCAGTCAGCTCCACAGCCTCAACAAGCCTGCCGTCAGGCGATGTACCTGCGATTTTCATACCTGCCGCTTCAAACTGTTCACGAAAATCATTGTTGAATTCATATCTGTGTCTGTGTCTTTCGGCGATTTCACGAGTTCCGTATGCCCGCTCCATTATCGTTCCTTCTTTTATCGAGCACGGATACGCACCCAGTCTCATCGTTCCGCCCTTCGGTATATCACCGTACTGATCCGGCATGAAATCAATGACTTTATGGCTGCAGTCTTCACTGAATTCACCGGAATCCGCATCTTTATATCCCAGTACGTTTCTGGCGAATTCTATCACTGCGATCTGCATTCCCAGGCATATCCCGAAATACGGCACTTTGTTTTTCCGTGCAAATTCCGCAGCTGTTATCTTGCCGGCTATGCCTCGGTCTCCGAAGCCCCCCGGAACAAGTATGCCGTCAACATCGCCGAGCAGCTCTGTCACAGTATTTTCATTCACATCCTCTGCCTCCACCCATTTGATATCGATGTGGCAGCTGTTTTCGTATCCGCCGTGCTTCAGAGCTTCAGCCACTGACAGATATGCATCGTGAAGCTTTATATATTTGCCGACTATCGCAATCTTCACACATTCTTTTCTTGCTTTTATCCTGTCAACCATCGCTGTCCACTCAGTCATTTCACACGGGCCTGCATCGATTCCCAGCTCTCTGCAGACAATCCATGAAAACTTTGCCTTTTCCAGCATCAGCGGTGCCTCATAAAGCACAGGAATCGTCATATTTTCTATTACACAGTCAGGCTTCACATTACAGAAAAGCGAAATTTTAGCTCTGATATCCTCGTCTATCGGCTCATCCGATCTCATTACTATGATATCCGGCGATATACCTACCGATCTCAGTTCTTTTACAGAGTGCTGGGTCGGTTTTGACTTATGTTCTCCTGAGCTTTTAAGATATGGTACAAGTGTGACATGGATAAACAGGCAGTTCTCTTTTCCCTGTTCCAGGGATACCTGTCTGATTGCCTCGAGGAACGGCTGGCTTTCTATATCTCCTACGGTTCCTCCTATTTCTGTTATTATCACATCTGCATTGCTTGTCTTGCCGACATTGTAAATAAATTCCTTGATTTCATTTGTGATATGCGGAATAACCTGCACTGTACTTCCCAGATATTCGCCTTTTCTCTCTTTGTTGAGTACATTCCAGTACACCTTGCCGGTTGTAAGATTCGAATATTTGTTGAGATCCTCATCTATAAAGCGCTCATAGTGTCCGAGATCCAGGTCTGTCTCTGCACCGTCTTCAGTGACAAAAACCTCACCGTGCTGATACGGGCTCATCGTTCCGGGGTCAACATTTATGTACGGATCCAGCTTCTGTGCTGATACACGAAGCCCCCTCGCCTTAAGCAGCCTGCCCAGCGATGCTGCTGTTATGCCTTTTCCGAGTCCTGAAACGACCCCGCCTGTTACAAATATATATTTTTTCATGTACCCCACCTGCTTTCTGCAACTGCCGTCACTGCTGACGGCGATAGTAATTAATTGACTGTTCTGTATGCTGCTGCCGGCAAATTGTTTTCTGCAGTTATTTACTGCAGATTGACTCCGGCAGTATATATCAAAAGTGCCCAAAAACAAAAAAGATAAGGTTTCAGGCTTCCAGATGGGGATAAATAATCCAGACCCCAAATCATTGCCGTCTTCCTTATTCTTTAATATCTTTGCGCACAAAATTTACTTTGATATTATACATCAGAAGAGGCATGTATGCAACTTATTTTTATTAAAAAAATTCAGCTCAATAAGAGTTAAGAGTTAAGTCGGTTTCAGTACTGTATATTCAGCAAGCCTTAAATTGATTTCAGCAATGTTACCGGCGGATTTCCACTGTACTGCCGCCGTTTTTTTCTTTGCGTACCACAATCTGCCTGTCGATTTTTTCCTTGAGCTCGGGTACATGTGAAATGATACCCACCATCCGGTTCCCCTCGGCAAGATCGGCAAGTGCCCGCATTGCCTGCTGCAGCGACTCCTCGTCAAGTGAACCGAACCCTTCATCGACAAACATCGTATCAAGTCTTATTCCTCCTGCCGAGGCCTGGATTTCATCAGCCAGCCCAAGTGCAAGTGAAAGCGATGCCTTGAACGACTCTCCTCCCGAAAGAGTTCTGACACTTCTCTCTGTCCCGTTGTAATGATCTGTAACATCAAGTGAAAGACCGCTCTGGCTCCTGTTGTTTTCTGCTTCCCGGCTGCGCTTAAGCTCATACTGGCCGCCTGTCATCACCATGAACCGTACATTTGCGCGTGCGATAATGCGGTCGAAATATGCCATCTGAATATACGTTTCAAGCATTACCTTTTCCTTGCCGCTGATGCTGCCTCCTGCCGTATTCGAAAGCGCACCGACCATACTCCATTTCTGCCCGGTTTTCTCAAGCTGCGCTGCTTTTTCAGAAATCTTCTCAAGCATATTTCTGTTAGTCTCAATCCGGAATCTGATATCCTGCAGCGCAGCTTCGAGCACCCGGATTTCGATCTGAATCTGCTGCTTCTCAGCATCCGCAGCAGCTTTATCCTTTTTTTCCTTTCCTGCAAGCAGGCTCTCTGTTTCCTCGATTCGCGCTTTCAGCGAAGCAATTGTCCTGCTGCACTTTTCATATGCTCTGCGCGATTCTTCTATGTCGTCGGTTATTTTGTTTTTTTCTTTTTCCATCTGCCCGGCAGCGGCAGCTGCATCACTTCTGCCTTTATACCGCAGTTTTGTCCGCAGAGCCTCGACTCGCTCATGAAGTGATGCGGCCTCTGTCCTTTTCTTTACCGCCTCTGTTTTAAATGCGTTTGCTTTTTCGTCAAGTTCCTTTATCTGCTGTCTGCTCTTTTGAATCTGTTTCTCGACAGCTGCCCTGCGCTTAAGCTTTACCGATGCTTCATTAATATCCGTATCCAGCTTTTCTTTCTGCACCGCGAGTTTTTCTCTGCACCTTCCGAGCTCCGCACGGCAGACTTCAGGACTGCCGTAAAGACTTTCTGCACCACAGTCCGAGGCCGCATCGCTGCCGAAAATCTCCCCGGCCAATCTGCGCATAGCATCTCTTTTGCTGTCAAGACTGCCCTTTACCCGGCCCGCTGACTCGCTGGCACTTCTCATCTTATCTGCCGCAGACTCAGCCGACAGCTTATACGCGTCCAGATCCTCAGCTGACGGAGCTGCTGCCGAGTGCACTGCAGGAAGCGGGTGTATCAGCGATCCGCAGACCGGACACGCTTCACCGTCTCTCAGGGCCTCAGCGAGTATACCTGCCTGTTCATCAAGATATGCCTTGTTTGCCGCTTCATATTCTTTTCTTTTTTCATCGGCATCCCGTCTGGCGGTGCTGTAGAATTCCAGAGCGCTTTTGTATTTTCGGTCAAGCGCCTCCATCTCGAAAATGTTTTCCTCAAGATTGTCAAGCTTCTTTTTTCTCCCATCCAGAGTTTCCCGGAAAGCCCTCAGTTCAATAAGCTGTTCACCGCTGCCTTCAAGCTGTTTAAGCTCTGCTTCCATATCCGCAAGCTTCCGTGAAGCCTCTTCTGATTTTTCAATTGATTCTTCAGCGCCCCGCATATTTTCGGCCGCATCGCTTTCCGCGGCTGAAAACAGCGTTATCTTCTCGTCAAGCTCTTCATATTCCTTCAGCTCTGCCTTTATATCGGCAATCATGCTTACAAGCTTATCCGCTTCAGACTGCCGCTTTTTCGCTTCCTCTGCAGTCAGCCTGAGCTGTTCAAGCCGCGGCATTTCCTCTGCTAAAGAAGCCTGTGCCTGCAGCCGGGACTGCTCCGTCTTTTCCCGTTCAAGCTCCGCTGCAATCAGCCGTTCCAGCGCATCCGACCTTTTTCTGAGCTCCGCTTCTTTCGCACTGTATTCCTGTGCTTTTTCTTCATCATGTGCGATAAGGCTCTTTACAAAAGTCCGAACCTCGTCCGGAGTCATCCGGCCGTTTTTCAGAGATTCATATTCAGCAGACATATCTATTCTCTCCGCAGATT
>CAVECM010000097.1:0-7973 GCA_963614095.1 Bacteroidaceae bacterium | reverse complement strand
GCTTATCCGGCCGTATATCTGCATTACCGCATAGCTTCAATTCATACAGTAGTTCCTACAGTCAATTCACAATACACATTAACTAGTTCCGAATCTTATCGAATGGACCGCCGGGCAGATTCGGGACTTTCACCCGTTAGAAACGTGCGCCGCAGTCAGATTGTATACAATTTTATCCACCGAAGTCTGTGGATAATTTCATTTCTTCACATCGTTGATATTTCAACGTTTCAGCAGTATATACTCTGTTTTACATCACAGTTATCCACAGGCGAGTTCCGTTTTGTATGCTTTGCTGCAATTGGGGTATCGCTGTCAGCCTGCAGAATTTACCGGACTCGTCGCCGGTTCGTAGTATCGGTATTTACCAAAATCTGTACTCCGGCATTATTATTTTGGTAAAATTTCCGGGATATTCGCATTTGAAGAAATTTTGTTTACCAAAATTTCTGCTTCATATATGCGATTTTGGTAACTTTTTTCTGAAAAAGCCTGTCTTCCTATGCGGAATATACCAAAAGACACTGCTCGTATATCTGATTTTGGTAAACGCGCCGACGAAATCCACTGAAAAAAGCATTTTTATACCAAGAATGTCCCTCTGATACACGTTTTTTGGTATTTTTAAATTCCGTCCCCCTGCCTGATTATCCGCACCGACTAAAAAGTGCTTCCGCGGGAATGATTCCGCAGGAGGACTTCCGCGGGAGGATTTCCGCAGAAGGGCTTAGAAAGGCTTCTGCACCTGCCGAAAGATCATTAATCTGTATACCGCTGTCTCACGAACGGCAGTACGCTTTTCAAATGCACTGCTGTGATATAGCTGTAAAGCACTGTTGGGCAGTTGTAAAGCGCTGTTGTGCAGTTGTAAAGCGCTGTTATCCACCGGCCCGCTCGGATTGTATACAGTTTTATTCACCGACGCCTGTGGATAACCATATTTTTACTATCGTTCATTTTTCAATGGTTTCAGCCGATATAATGATTTCTCTTTCGTAGTTATCCACAGTTTCTGCGTTTTTAAGTCACCAATATTTATTTTGCCTCTAGGCAGGCCTGTGCAAAACTCCGCTTCACCAATAATCAGCCCTGCGTCAATTCATCTTTCAGCGGTTCTATCAGACCTTCATCCGCCGGCAGCCAGTCGACATCGTCCAGCTCCTCAGCAGTGAGCCACTTTGCAGCTTCATGCTCTCTCAGAATCAAATCACCGGAAACAATCTCCGCCCAGTAGCACCCCATGGACAGATGAAATTCCGGATAATCGTACTCTACGGTGTCAATCAGCCCGCCGACCCGAATCTCAGCAGCCAGCTCTTCCTGTATTTCGCGCACCAGCGCCTCCTGCGGCGTTTCGCCGGGCTCGATTTTACCGCCCGGAAATTCCCATCCATCCTTGAATTCACCATACCCTCGCTGGGTTGCAAATATTCTTTTTCCGTCTCTGATGACCGCAGCCACCACTTTTATCGTTTTCATTGCTGCTCCTATCGCTCGTTTGTTTTGCTGCTGCTCCTATCGCTCGTTTGTTTTGCTGCTGCTCTATCACTCGTTTGATTTCGCTGTCTGCGCACATTTACGCACTGCACGCTCTTCAGATGCTTCCGTCTCCGACGGGCGGCGCAGAAGGAAAAACTTCAATCGTATCCTCCCGCGGATCCCGATTATTCAATCTGATTTCCAGCTGTGCATAACCACCTTCACCATAAATCAGCGCTCCGTAAATCCAGCGTTTCTCCGAAAGCTGAAAATATGTGTTTCTTCTGATTTTAAATTCCAGCTCATATATCTTCCCGGCTTTGTCCGTTACCTTCAGCGTTCTGGTCTCTCCGACGCGAAACTCCTCTCCCGGTCGGAAGTCATCCGGAAAGAAAAAATCGAGCTTTCTGCCGTTTTCAAAATGAAAATCATATTTACTCATAGTCCTCACCTTTATTCTCCAGGAGTTCCTTTTTTCTGCTTATAACTTTTGATGTCTGAGGCATTCTCGGAATTACGAATTTTGTTCCCGGCGCTGCTATCAGCTTAACCAGCCACAGCATGAGAACCATGACCGCCAGCGGGATAACACATGTAGTTACAATCAGCACCGCTACGCCTTCAATCAGATTATCAAGAACTGCCTCGAACTCTTTCGCCTTCTGTTTCACGGAAGTTTTGGCATCATTTACCTTTTCCTTTGCTTTTTCAAACCACTTTGCAAGGAATGAACTGTCCTCATCGTCGGTGCTTGCTTTGCTCTGCTTCGCTTCACTTTCCAGCTGTTTATTTTCTTCTTCAACCTGTTCCAGTTTTGCTTCTGCCGAAACATTGTACATATCCTGCACCATTGTTGAAACGTGCATGCTTGCGGGAACAAGCGCCCATAATACAACACCTACCAGCAGAATTTTTGCTGAAACATGACTCAACCTTCCACGCCATTCCGCATTTTTCAGCCAGATTATAAACAAAGCAATAAGCGAAAGGATCGGAATTATAAGCCTGAACAGCAGCGCCCCCGTAAGGGTCATCATATATTTTTCCATTGTTAAAGCGGCATAAACAATTACCATGTATCCTGCCACGTCCGCCAGCTTGTTTGCCACGGGTGTTGTCGAATCTCCCGGAACCAGTGCCGCGGCTGTTGCCATTCCCGTCGCTGTTGCTGTCAGCACGAGAGCGTTATCCTGTAAATCCTCGATTTTCGCGGTTGTTTCAGTGTATGTCTCCGGGTTTTCCGCCCACGGGCCCATGCCCCAGAAGCTTACGGCTCCGACTATCAATATAATTACTGTAACTATTATGCGTTTTCCTATGTGCATGTACTAAGCCTCCTGTTCGTTTTTCATGCAAAGCGCACCTTTGCATCTTTTTCTCTGCTGTCGTCATAGCAGACCATGGCATTTCTGCTCTGCTGCATCCGGCGGCGCAGGCAGTAATGTAAAGCGCATCTTTGCACCTACCCCGTAATGTACTCGTATATGTCGCTTCTGACGCTATGCTCCAGCCGCATTCTGAAATTCATAATCGGGAGCTGTTTCCCCTTGTCGTTGCTGATGGTCGTTTCTTCCCAGTCAACCGGCGTCACTCTGCCCATATAGTAAAAGTCCGTGCCCTCTCCGTCGCTCTTTTTTATGAAAAGATAAATCTTCAGCGGGCCGGCGGCGTCGGCTGAATTTTCTCGGCCTCCGGCATTACCGATGCTTCCGTCGGTGCCGGCGGCGTCCGAGACCTCAGCACTTCCCGGACCGGCGGCGTCCGGGGTCTCAGCACTTCCCGAATCGGCGGTATCGATGGCGCTCCCCGGATTAACAGCACTGCTGATTATCTGCCGGGTTTCTGTGCTGTCCAGCGACACCTTGCTCCTGGTCATCCAGCTGAAAATCTGCTCGTTTATAAACTCGTCCTCATACTTCGTGCTCTCCGCGATATCACTTTTCTTGCGGTACGTTACGAAAATCGGGCATGTGTTGTACTTGATTCTGTACCCATACACCGTGGAGCTGTCGTCCCGCTCCCAGTTGAGAATCCGGCACACATCCTTCCTGGAGTATTTCTCGTAAAGTACAAGATTGTCTTCGTCATGGCGGCTGTATGTGTCGTGGTATTTTGCCAGGCCGTACGATACCAGATTCTTAAGCTCGTTCAGAAAATCTGCCCTCTGCATTTCACGCAGAATCGCAGCCGCCCGCATTGTGCTGCCTTTGCGAATCGCATCGCTGTCAAAGAATTCAAGTGCATATCCGGTGTCACGGGATTCATCCGCCGTATCGGTATGCTCCGCTTCACTCCTCGCGGCGGCGGGCTTTGCATCAAAAAACCTGACATCTGCGTACTTTCTCTGCTCTGACTGCGTATTTATAAAATTCTTGTTCAGCACGGATATCGCCGAAAGAAAATCGCTTTCCCGATACGGCTCCTGCATCGCCTCCAGCTCCTCCGCAAAGGACGCCGCGCCTATTTCCCGATTCTCCATAAGCATCCGGAGCATCAGGAGCTCATGCACGCGCTTGCCGTTTATCAGCAGCGACGACACGAATTCCAGCATAGCGGACTCCTCCGGCGTGAAGCTGACCTTGCAGTCCGGATCGTATTTCCTGACAAACCTGTCGTAGGTCCCCGAGTACTCGACAAAGAGCATCGGATCGATTTCTCCATGCTCGTAAAAATCGCAGATTGTCGGTATTCTCCCGATTCTGTTCTTCAGCTGAAAATATTTTTCCTTAAGCAGATTGCTTTTCGTCGTCATTCTGTCGATTGAATCGAAAATCTTTTTTCTGCTTATTTCGTCAAAATGTATTGTGGAGCTCCCCGGTATCACCCGCCCGCCTTCCATAACGTATTTGCGGATGGTGTCTTTGTTGTAGGTCCGGTCCCCGGAAAGCGCCACGGGTATCATGAAATTATTATTGTAATTGCCGATAAAATCCAGCACGACAACGTATTCCTTGCCTGCAGCTTTGCGGAGCCCCCGCCCCAGCTGCTGCACGAACACAATCGGCGACTGCGTCGGGCGCAGCATTATGACCTGGTTAATCTCCGGCACATCCACGCCCTCGGAGAAAATGTCCACCGAAAGGATGTAATCGAGTGCGTTTTCCGATTCGTCACCCGCCAGCCGCTCGATAGCCGCGGCTCTTTCCTCCTCGGTATTCTCGCCGGTGAGCACAAGCGTGCGCCAGCCTCTGCTGTTGAATTTCATGCAAAGCTCGCGTGCCTCTGCGTTTCGGCTGCAGAATATGAGCCCCTTTGCGCGGTCTCCGCTCCAGCCGAAATACTCCGCCTGCTTCATCACATTGGCGACGCGCTCGTCTGATGTCAGATATCTGAAATTTTCCAGCTGCTCCTGCTTCGTTTTTCCCTCGTCGGCTATGACTTCAAGGTCTGTTATCCCGAAGTAGTGGAACGGGCAGAGCAGGTCCTCCTGCATCGCATGCTGCAGCCGGATTTCGTATGCAATCTGATGGTTGAAAAGTTCATATATGTTCATCCCGTCTGTGTCCGCGTCCCGTCTGTCCGGCGTGGCAGTCATTCCCAGCCAGAACTGCGGCCTGAAATATTCCATGACTCTTTTGTAGCTGCCGGCCACGCTGTGGTGTGCCTCGTCTATGACGATTGCTTCAAACTGCGCCGGATCAAGGCTTTCGAGCACTTCCGGCCGGCTCAGCGTCTGCACCATCGCGAATATGCAGTCCGCTTCAGTGTCGCGCTGCCTTCCGGCAATCTGCCCCGTGGAAATTGTCCCGTTGAAAACGCGCTCGTAGGATTTTCGCGCCTGCTCGGCAATCTGCCGCCTGTGAACAAGAAACAGGACTTTCCTGAAGCCCAGCTCACGCATCGCGAACGCCGAGGCGTATGTCTTGCCGGTACCCGTGGATGTCAAGGCATGGACAGGAAAAAATTTTGCATTTCCTGTTTTATTGCTGCTACGATAACAGTTCCTATAATATAGAAAAGGACCTCCTAAGAAATCCCCAAAAAAGCCTATAATATTGAAAATCAGAGCAATCATCACGTTTCCGAAATGACGCTCTGCAAAAGCATTCGCTTTTTCCATGTGGCAATAGTTTATTCCATTTCGAACCAATCGTCAATCACTGTTTTCAAAAGGTTAAATGTACTCGTAATAGTGCTGTTTCCCTGATAATAATCAATATGCTTATACATTCGGTCCTTGATTTTCTGCAGATTTTCACTTTCAGACTGTCTGAGTCCGGCAATTCTCCGAGGCAATGCTGTCTGCAAGCCAATGCTTCTTGAGTTTTTCATATCTGTCAGTTCTGACTTGGCTTGAACCAGTCTTGATCCAACCTTAACCCAAACAAATCTCTGTTTCGAGGACCAGAGCTGCATTCCGTCATTATAGCTTAAACCAATCTTAAAACACCTTAACCCAATTATTGAATTCCAACCAGCTGTTTATTTACCGCAGATGATTATACATACTCATCGCCATTACTCTGCATTGAGCATTCTTTTCTTCCATCAAGTGCTTCACTATTCTTTCTGCATCAGACCGAATTCTGAAAAAAGTTGCTGCATTTTTATCTTTAACGAAAAACGCCCTGCCGTCTTCACTTGTTAAGAACTCATTCTGCTCGTTTTCAATATAGTAGATATATTCTATCGAAAGTCCTCCTTCAACCGAAACTCCCGGTCCATACACCTCGGCATTTTGAAAATATGATGAAGTTTTTACACCTAAATTCACCCCCAATGAATTATCTCTGCATTTTTTACATCTCTTAGGGATATTTAAATTATTTCTCTTATAAAAAATTTGTTCCCCCTCGCTGAATAAAAATGAGTCTCCGCATTCGGTACAATGCAGCATTATATTGCCCATAAATCCTCCTTGTAGCATTTCATCTTTTATCTGCCGTATAAATTTATTCATCCGCAAACTTCAGTCCAAGGCTGTGAATCTTGTCAATTA
This sequence comes from Bacteroidaceae bacterium, assembly GCA_963614095.1. Classification (GTDB taxonomy): domain Bacteria; phylum Bacillota; class Clostridia; order Peptostreptococcales; family Anaerovoracaceae; genus Lentihominibacter. The sequence continues at coordinate 1,555 of CAVECM010000097.1, read as the reverse complement.
CTTCTTTCTGGCCATCTTTACCGAGGTTTCGAATTTTAATAAGATCTGACGATGGATCTTCACTATGTAAATACATTTATCTTTATATCATCCTCATGATATTTTGCATAACTCATTGATTCACCTTCAATCCATTATTTATTTGCCGATAAAGTCTATTAATTACAATATACCATATAAGATGTCCGATAAAAATCTCTTGACTCTCACCTCGTCATTCCGCTGCATTTGATTTGCTACCTATAAAATCTGCGGTACCCCATTTGCGGAGTGCCCTCACCTTGTCCGTAAAACTTACTTCCTTTATCCTGATTCGGAGAACGTCTGAAATCGCTTTCAGATGTGCTGTTTTCTTTAATCCTGTCATTATTATAATGATCCAGATAGCTGAACGGTGTACTTGTTTTATACCTGTTAGGTCTTCTCTTAACGTCATAAAGGTTATACTGCACTACTTTATTCCAATATGGATTATTATACGATTTTGAGCTTCGTTTTTTACTTCGCTTGGCACTTCGTTTTGTCCCCCGCTTAGCAGAGTTTGGCTTCTGACTTTGCTTATTACCGCTAATATTCTCTTGCTTATATGTATATGCTTTTCTATGGGTTTCAAACCAATCAATGCCTTCTTTCGATTTAAGAATTTTCCATTTTTTGCCATCCCTTGTTCTGACATACAAATACGCTTCATCCCAAGCGAAAACTTCTATTTTTCTGATTGCTGCATTCTTATTATCTATATAATAGAAAATCTGACCTTTATAATACATATGCATAACTATTTCTCCCCAAAACAAACCTTATTCGCGGTAGCCTAATGTGCCCCAATGCCGCCGTTTTTTGCAAAGTTCTGTATTCCGCTTCCATAAGTTCACAAGTTGAATACTTATATGCTATAATAGCATATATTTAGTCTGTAATGACGAATTCTTAAAAGGAAAATATTTCTTCGATTTTTTGCTGTATTAGAAAAATGTCTATGAAATAAATATGGGGGCCTATAATGAAATTACTTTACTCTGATATTCTTCCTCTTGACACAGATGACAATCAGAAGACTATTGCTGACTGTATCAAGGAACAGCTTGCCGACTCAGACCATGTTGAAATCGCAGTCGGCTATGTATCCCGTGCATCTCTTGAGGAATTAGATCTTTTTATTACAGAATATAATATTAAACACATATGCCTTAATATTGGCATGTATTACATAGAGGGAATGCCCGAGGGATCATATCATACTGCCGTTAAGCTTAATAAAAAATGGACTTCCTCCGGTATTGGTGAAATCAGGATTGTCCGTTCATTTAAATACCACGGGAAAGTATATTGCTTTTATAAGAACGGCGTTCCTTTTGCTGCGATTATCGGATCTGCTAATCTTGGGGTCATTAAGCTGGAGGCATCCAACCGCAGGCAATATGAATTTGCAGCGATTACCACAGCAGAGACAGAGTGTTTGGAAATCTCCGAATTTGTGGATAAGCTGAAGCAGCCGAATTGCTCTGCAAATATTGAGAGCATTACTGACATGCCCCTTATATATGAACAGAAT
>CAVECM010000096.1:0-8032 GCA_963614095.1 Bacteroidaceae bacterium | reverse complement strand
AAAAATACAAAAGTCAACAGTTTTTTGGCACTCACCGCGTGAGAGTGCTAATAATTTTTGATTTTTTTGCTCATTCTTCGGGTTTTGTTTGCGAAATTCTGGTGTTTTTCGGCTGCTGATTCTCAGATTACTTTCTCGTGTTACTATAGTACGGAAGTTCCCTGAACTGGGGCCGCTGCATTGCACATAATAAAAACGACACCCGCATCAGACCCCGGAATATGCCCTTGAAAACTCAAATTCCATTTGACAACCGCGCAAAAAATCAATATACTTATAAAGTCGGCACTCGCTGAAAATCGATATTCAGCAGAGCCATTCAGCTGATACCGACGGCATCGTCAGCGTCATCGAAATCGTGCCGGACGTATCCGCAGGGCCGAATAAAATCGTTCTGCGGCTTTACATAATCATGCATAACATGCGCCTTTGGTGGAATTGGCAGACACGCTAGATTTAGGTTCTAGTGGGAGACCGTGGGGGTTCAAGTCCCTCAAGGCGCACCATTAATAAATAATCCGGACTTTATCTTCTTCTTTCAAGATAAGTTCGGATTATTTGTTTTCTTTATGAATTTTATGTATGGATATTCAGAATCAGTGAATCGGGCTGATCATCGTCTGTTGATAAGCTTTCTCTGCTGTTGAGAATGCAGTCTTTTCTGCCGTATAAATGCAGACTCCGTTTATGCTTCCTTCTGCTCTCTTTCCGCAGCAATCCGTGCTTTTTTTCCGGAAAAGGCAATGCCGATTCTTATTATTGAAGGAAGCTTCATCGACTGCAGCTCTGCATCGTACTTAAGATTATTAATCTGCCGCAGTGCCGTCCGAGCAAGCTCCTCCAGATGCGATTCTGTGCAGTTTTTTCCTGACTTCAGCTCAATCACAATCCCGGGCAGCTGCCGGTTCAGCGGAATCATCTGGATGTCAAAACGCCCCTCTCCGGCTTCACGATTTGAAACAACCCGGTAGCTGTTGTCTGTAACCGCACACATACCGAGAATCAAGCCGTGATAAAATGTTTCATTAGCCGCATCATGAAAGCTGATTGTCTGAAGGAGAAAATTTTCCAGCGTTTTCTGCAATGTATCCGCATCCATCTTGTATATTGCTTCCTGAACAGCTATTGCTGCAGGCCGCGGAATAATCGATTCAAGCTGCGAAAGAATCTCCTTGCTGTAAACAAACGAAATTTCTTTATTGGGCAGTGCCACCTCGCACAGATAGTCTTCTCCATATGTCTGACTGCAGCTGACGGCTTTCAGATAGCCGGCAACAAGCAGGAAGCTGTAAACCGATGACGGATTTTTTTGAATCTGAGGATATATCACCCCGGTATCAATATGTGTAATGAAGGATTCACCCTTCATCAGTGCCTCCAGCCGCTCCATAATATCCGGTGTCGCGGATGCAAGTACTTCACGGATAATATCATTGCTGCCCGTAGACTGCCAGAACGCTTTGGGCCGGCAGCCGTTATTGAAAAACCCGATTACAGACCACGGATTAAAAATATCCGTATCACCGAAACGATACCCGTCATACCAGTCGCACAGCACCTGATATTGTCCGGATGCACCGTAATATTCCGCCATTTTCTGCACCTCTCCTGATGTAAAGCCGAAATATTCGCTGTATCGGTTATCCAGAATCGAGTTGATTTTTAAATTATTCAGACCACTGAAAATACTCTCCTTTGCAACACGAAGAATTCCTGTAAGAAAGCCAAACGCAAGATGCGGATTATCCTTTAATCCACCGGAAAAGAAATTCCGCATAAAATTTATTATTTCCGCGTAAAAGCTGCAGCTGTATCCCTGCTGTATAGGCGTGTCGTATTCATCAATTATGACAACAGCCTCCTGTCCCCAGTGCTTATGCAGCAGCAGCGACAGAATCTGCAGTCCCATCTGATAATCCATCTCATCCGCAGTATCACCGGCAATCCGGCAGTACTGCTGTTTTTCATAAGCATTCAGTGCATCACTTGTTTCAAGCTCTGAATGCCTCATGAATTCCAGAGAAATAAGCTTGCGTATTTTTTTAAACGTATCCTGCCAGTTCAGGCATTTTACATCCTTAAAAGTAAGAAAAATAACCGGGTATTGACCTTGATGCCGAGTGTAAATATCTCCGCACTGCCAGATTTTCTTGTCCTTGAAATATACGGATGTATCTTCTGCTGTGCATTCAAAGAAAATGCGGAGCATATCCATGTTCAGTGTCTTTCCGAATCGACGCGGGCGTGTAAATAAAGATACCTTTGCCCGTTCGTCCAGAAAATCCCTGATAAGCATTGTCTTGTCCACATAGTAATAATTGGCGCAGGCATCGCGAAAATCCGAAACGCCGATCGGCAGCGGTCTGCGCATCAATTGTGTGCCTACAGAAAAATCGCCGCGCTTTCTTCTTTTATCTGCCGGTTTTCGGGCTTTATCCGGAATAATCCACTGCCGTCCCTCCTTGTATGCACCGGGAATCCTCCCGGTTCTGCATAATTCGTTCACGCGCCTCTCTGAAAGATTCCAAAGTGCTGCGGCTTCTCTGATTGTCATTACAACGCACCTCCGTATCATCCTTTCGTTTCAGGAACATTATAATCCGCATTCGGAATAAAAGCAACTTGCATTATTCCGAATAATTGATAAACTTCCGAACAATCGATAGACATCCGTACAATACGGCTCCCGGCGAGCAGTGCCTGCTTCATCAGCCCGTTTATTTCGTCCTCACTATGCCGATTTCATCAGCCCGTTTATTTCGTCCTCACTATGCCGGATTCATCTGCCTGTTTATTTCATCCTCGTATACCTTCATCGTGGCATCATCAAAGAGCACCCATTCCACGAGCTCGAATGCATCCGGATATCTGTCCATAAACTCGCGCGCCGTCCCGACCGCAATCCTTGCCGCCTCTTTTACAGGAAAATGGTACACTCCTGTCGAAACTGACGGAAATGCTATGCGCTTTATGCCGTTTTCCCTCGCAACCTCGAGACTTCTGCGGTAGCACGATGCCAGAAGCTCAGGTTCCCGGTTTTCGCCGCCGTGCCATATCGGTCCGACAGTATGAATGACATATTCACACGGCAGATTGTAGGCGGCAGTTATCTTCGCGTCGCCGGTATCGCATCCGTTAAGAGTCCTGCACTCCTCGAGCAGCTTCTTTCCGGCTGCCCTGTGAATAGCACCGTCCACGCCTCCTCCGCCGAGAAGCGAACGGTTCGCAGCGTTCACTATTGCGTCAACGTCCGTTATTTTCGTTATATCCCCTCTTACTGCTTTTATCATAGCGGCCTCCTTTTTCATACTAAATCCTGCACATTCACGGTTCTTTGTCTCCGCAGCAGCTGATGCAGCTCTTGCCTCTCTCAGATTTCTGTTTACCTTTTCAAGATATGATATGAACAGCTTCAGCTCCTCCTCGGAGAACCCGTTAAGCGCATATTTTTCTGTTTCGGCAAAAGTCTCAACGGCCTTAGCCGCACCGGTTCTGCCTTTCTCTGTAAGATAAACCAGGCTGTATCTTCTGTCGTCCTCCCGGCTTCGCCTCTCAACCAGGCCGCTTTTTTCCATTCCCGAAATCACACTGGTAGCACTGGCCGGCTCTATCAGGCATGCCTCGGCGATTTCCTTGTGAGACGCTCCGTCGTGCGAATACAGATATTCAAGCACTTTGGGCTGACCTGAAGAAAGCCCCTGCTTCAGAATCTGCTCAAACACCATTTTTGAAAACAGCGTGTGATTTTCCATTATAAGCTTGTGGTATGACATTTCAGTTCTCCTTCTGTTATGTAAAGCCGCCGGTTTTCTGACATATGCCTGCTTTTCCGGCATACGCCCGATTTTCTGATATATGCCCGCTTCTGCGGCGCGGCTCTGCATCCTGCGATATTCCGGCATAATTGCCTGATATTCATCCTTCAGTATAATGTTTAGACTTCTAATTGTCAATTCGCATTACCCGGCTGCCCGCATTACTTATCTACGGATTCTATGCATTACTTATCTGTCAATCTCTCGCATTACTTAGCTGCCGATCTCTCCGGATGAAGCCCATTTTTAATAGGAACTTCCCGGAAAAGCACACTGAACCGTTCTGAAGTCTGCACACAAAAAAAGCGCCGTACAATATAACAGCATTATACTGTACAGCACTTTTGTTTCCCAATAATCATCAGCAGCTTCTTCTCTGATTCTCTTCTTCAGTCATCCTGTGTTTCATCCGGATAAATTCCCGGAATCAGCCGAAAATAGAAATCGCTATCGCCGCTGCTCCCATAAAAGTCATGATGTACCTGACTATTTTTCTTTTTGTCCATTCGCTTACGTCAATGTTCATGTTCATATTCATCTTCATTTTCATTCCTGTCACCTCCTGCGCAGCTGATTCAGCGGTTGTGTGGGGTTTATTCCATGCATATATAATCCGGGCTCCTGAATTCCCGATAATAAATACATGGGGCTGAATCTCCGAGCATATTTCCTGTTTATTATTTAATATCATATCACACTCCTGCAGGAAGTTCACTGTATTTTCAGAATTTCTTTTACAATTCCGAAAATTCGTTGACTGTTCGCCGCAAATTAGTTATTCTGCACAGTTGATCTGTTATCGGTGAAAAATGCAGCTGCTTCTTCTGCAGTAATTACTCTGTCAGGCATAATCATACCCGCCGATTTTTCTTCCTCAGACAGCAGACCCCTGCCTGCTGCCCTGTTCATCACCGCCTTTTCAAAATCACTCAGATTTTCAAAGCCGGAATACTCCTCCGAAATATCAGTATATGCGGCACTTTCTCCGGTCATCTCCGCCAGCCTGTACGTAATCTCTGCAAACTCAAGCTCTGTAATGCCGCTCTGTGATGCGAGAAGTTCTCTGTCCATTTCGTCAAAAAGTCCATGCTTCATGCCCCATACCAACGCCTCTGCTTCGTACTCGTCCTGTATGGAATTGCTGTCGGTTCTTCCGGATGCCAGCTGCATCAGCATGCTCGCATATATCCGCTCATTAAGATCCGAATCTGCGCCTATGTCATTTTTAGCAAACAGCACTGCCTGCGCTATTGAACACTGTCCCGGCTCACAGTCCAGCATATTCACGAATGCAGTCTCCTCTTCTTCACTGATCTGCAGCGTGCCGCTGTCCGGGGACACTGCATCGTCAACAGTGCCGGCACTGGTTTCGCTGTCAGTTCCGTCATCTTTTGTCACAGTAATCGTAATCTGCGGCGTTTTCTTGACATCTGACGGCTTTACATACCTCGTCGCTCCGGCTTCCTCTGTATAGAGTTTATATGCTTCCTTTCTGACTTTATATTTTACATTTGCCGTACCCGGAGCCAGCCCCTTCACAATATAGTCACCGTTGGCATTCTCAGTAAGCGATATAACATCTGATTTTTCAATTGTATTGCCCTCATCATCAATCAGCTGCCATTTTCCCTTATCTTCAGTGAAACCGTAAAACGCACCGTCCATCTCATCAATTCCGTTCATCTCTATCATACTGAGATTCAGTGTCTTTCCCTCTGCAAGTGATTTTTCACTGTCTGCGGCACTGCGCAGCTTTACTTTGTTCAATGTGTAAAGCGGCAGTATACTGCCTACGCTGCCCTGTGAACCTTTTCCTGTTCTTTTAAGCTCGCCGCCCGTCACGGAAATTGCTCTGCAGTCCGAGAGTGCACCGACCGTTTCATCATATCCGGGCTTCACACCCGTTTCGTTCATCGCTGATTTTATCGAGCTGTAGTTAAGATGGCTCACCCACGGATGATCCCAGGTATAAGTTGATGACGAGTAGCCATGTTTGACTTTAATTCCTCTTGTGACACCGTTCGCCTCATCATAGCCTGTGTCCCTGCTTTTTCTCTCGCGCAGATTTGTGTTCGCATTCTCAAACTGCGTCATGAATCCCGTCTGCGAATAGCCCTTTGAATTAAAGTATTTTGTTTTCACATTGTCATCATAGTAGCATCCGTTATATGAAAAAATCGTAACCGTGTATGAAATCTCAACAGGACAGTCGTAGGCCATCGTATATACATAATCCGATTCAAACACGTTCTGCACTACACCGGTATGTCCCGGCAGCGTCACTTTCTGTGTGGTTGTTGTGGATTCAGAATTTGAGGTGCTGTCAGTCTCATTCACTTCTTTTGTCCAGAGCTCACTCTCAGTAAAAGACAGCCCCGCCTGAGCTTTAAAAAAAGCCTCATCCGTGCCGAAGCTGAAATTTACGCTCTGTGTAGACGAAAATGATGTCTGATTCCCGTGTGAAATTGATGAGGACAGTGTCTCCTCCTTTGATTTTGTCATTGAAATTTCCTGCTCGACTGACTCTGTGCTCTCATTTTTGAAGGAACTTACCTTCCCTGTATCCTTTGATGTCGGCTTGAATCCGCTGATATCCGTGCCTGCGGAAACTGCTGCCAGTGCTTCATCCAGAGTATTGTAATCCTTGAGCGCAGTCGACGCCCCTGTGCTGTTTCCTTTCGTTTCATCATATTCGGCCGTTACAGGTGAAATAGAAAAATCGCTGTATGCTATCCCGAAGCAATTGTATATATACCTGTACGTACTGCCCTGGCGGTCCCTTGTAGCAAAAAGATTGTATATCACATTACCTGTGTCAGTGTCATCTGCCATTCCTTTCAGTGATGAATTGTTTTCGTAATCCTTAGCCCTGTTTTTTCCCGGGTTCACCTCCGTGAGCAGATCGTATGCTGCCTTCTGCACCTGGCTGAGATTTGCGGCCGTACGTTTCCCCGAAACTATAGTATTGACATCGCAGTCCCTGTAAGCTTTGGTGTTTTTGGTCGAAGCTTTGCTTTCACTGTATGATGACAGACCCTCTTTGAGCTTGCCGTAGCCCTTTCCACCTTTCTTTACAGAGTTCATGAATCTCGTCTTGAACGGCTTGTTGTTGAACGAATAATATGATTCGTGGTTTGATGCAAATACTCCCACTGCAAATGATGCCCAGTATTCTGCCGGTGTACAATCTCTGCCGATGATATTACTGTGATATATTGTCTGTTCCATAAGCGTAAGCAAATCCGAAACATCGTCTCTGCCGCTTGTTTTCCCGTCGTATATGTCGTAATATGTGGTTGTGTATTTGTCATCTGTTCTTGTGAAGGTTCTGAAATCTTCACTTTCTCCGATAGTGCTGTACTGTGCGTTTTTCTGAGATTTTGTGTTGTCTGTGCCTTCAGCGGTCAACGTTCCCGCAAGCACCATCAGCACAGCAATTGCCGCAGAAACCGTTTTTTTCATAAATCTGTTCACATCTGACCTCCTCTCTTTTTCTCAGCATTTCACGTACTACTGCTTCTCCAGTATAATCCGGATTCCCGAGCCGGAATTATTGCCGGATCCGGATTTTCCCCCGGAATCGAGGTCCTCGCCAGAGCCGGATTTTTTTTCTGCATCAGCCGCCTTGCCGTCTGCAGAGGCAGCGTTGTCTTCGGATGTTTCCGCAGATTCAAGAATAAGCTTCCCGTCCTCTATTGTGCCATTTACATTATCCAATCCATCCGGCATGAAAATATATACACCGTCTTTCTCCTTATATCTGCCTGCAAGCGTGGAGTTGTCCGATGAATCCTCATAAAGCGTGAAAGTCCCGTCGTCCTTTATTATCAGTTTTATACATACATTCTCATCGTTCTCCGATCCCAGTGATTCTGCAAGCTGCTCAATGCTGTATGTCCGGTCGCCCTTCTCGATGCCTGTTACCTTCCACTCGCCTGCTGCCGAACCCGAACACCCCGAAAAACAAATCGTCAGCAGCACTGCCAGCAGCAGCACAGGAAACACCTTTATCCGCATGCAGCTTTTCAGCTGTATTGCGTTTTCTGTCCGCAGTTTACTTTTCATTTCTATCTGTCACCTCCCGCAGTTCATCCCGTTTTATATATTTCGCCGGTATATTTGCTGATATGTATGATTAATTCTTATATTATCATAATTTTCTGCAAAGTCCACCTTTTTTAGTCGGTTTCAGTATCTATATTTTTGTCCGTCAAGTG
>CAVECM010000095.1:0-8173 GCA_963614095.1 Bacteroidaceae bacterium | reverse complement strand
CGCCGATAGGCAGCCCTCCGTGCGGTGCCGAGTCCGCAGCCGCATTATATCCCGGAGTCAGCTCCTGCGAAAGCCTCATCAGACACCTGTGATACACATCACCGATTTCGCGGGCTCCCACCTCATACACACGAGGCTCCCGGGCCTTCAGTCCGTATTTTACAAAATGCGCAAACGGACACTTGCTGTACTGCTCCAGCCTCGACGCACTCACCTCAAGCGCAGACCTGTCTCCCGTATAAAGACTGTCCGCAAACCTCTCGCCAAGCGCCTCGAGCCTGTTGTCAAAAGACAGCCCGTGCTTTATACGATCAAAATCCGCCGCATCATTAACCTCGTACCAGTCCATAACATCCAGCCAACCGGGCTCAATACGGCCATCCGCCCCGCACCCACGCAAAGCCTCCGCCATATAAGAAAGCGTGCTTTTTCGCGTCGTAATAAGCTCAGAAATATCGCCGTCTCCCCCCAGATCGCCAAACACCGATTGGCTGTACCTGCTTCCGACGAAGTCCCTCAGCGTCTCGAAAACCTCCGACGGCCTGCTTTCCTCGCCGCTTTCATTGACTCCGCAGCAGCTCATATAAAGTCTCTCCGCCGGGAGCCACAGCGTCCTGTAAATCGCCAGCTGCTCCTCCTGCCTTGTGATTTCGTCCCTCTTGGAAATCTCAATCTCCATCGAATGCAGCAACTCTTTTTCGCGCTCGCTGAGAAGTCCCTCATCGCTTCTGTTCAGCGGCAGCACACCCTCATTCGCACCCACGATGAGAAGCGCCCTGAGCTGACTCAGCCTTGTTCGCTGCAGCGTTCCGATCAGCACACTGTCCCCCGTCACCGGCACCAGACCGATTTCGATTTCCTCAAACCCGGCCTTCATCAGTGAAAAGAGTTCCTCATTTGAGATTTTCTCATCGCCTGCGATATCGACAATCTGATCGAATATATTGCAGATGACACTCCAGCTCTGCGAAGTTTCCGCAGCGCTTTCCGCAAGACCCATATCCTCCTGCTTCTGCATTATCTGTCTCAGACGCTCTGTCACGTCCATATCCTGCTCCAGAAATGCGTAAAGCCCGCGGATTTTTTCTCCGGCTGTGTTCCTTGCACCCATGCGGAGTCTGGCGTTTTCTATGCAGTCTGCGATGCTTCGGCGCAGCGAATTTATCTCGTTCAGCTGCTCCTCGTCGTAACTGTCGCCGCATTTTTCGAAGTCTTTCTTCCATGCGCTGCCCCTGATGCGGAATTCCTTGACGTAATTTTCAAGCAGCTCCTTTTCGTCCTCTGTGAAGGCAATCATGCCGGATTTGATGAGCCGCATCATGCTTTCGTCTTTGTATCCCTTCGCGATTATCTCGACGAGCGACAGCAGGAAGCTGACCGCCTGATGATGCAGCACCTTACGCTTTTTGTCCATGAAGACAGGGATGCCCCATCTCATGAATACCCTGCGCAGTATACCGCCTCTCAGCTCAGTGTCGTTGCAGACGACAACAATGTCCCCGTATCTGAAGCCCTTTTCGCGCACGAGCTCCAGGATGTAGGCCGCCGCACGCTCCGCTTCTGCATACATGCTGGATGCGGCAGTCAGTGTAATCGGAAAATCGGTCATTGCTGCCCGGGCTGTGCTTTCACCGGCGGTACGGCCGGCGCCGGCACTTTCACAGCCGGCCGAACCGGAGCTGCAGTCACCGGCAGCAGCAGCTGCTGCCCAGACGGTTCTGCGCTCCTCCCCGTGAATCTCCGCACTCTGCACCGGAATACCGTTCTGCTCCGCAAGCCGCCTCAGCTGCTCCATCACATGCCCGATGAGCTCGAACTGCTCCTTTTCCGCTTCATACGTCATCACGATATTGACACCGCGCGCCGCCATTATCAGGCGCTCTATAATCTGCATATTCTTCGGAGTAAAAGTATCAAAGCCGTAAATCCAGATTTCCGACTCGTGTATCATCGGCGCCTCGAGTATCTTTTCCCCGTAAAACGATATATAATCCTCCGAATCCAGATACCGCCCCTCAATCTGCTCCTGATATGCACGGTAAACCCTGAGAATATCTCTGAGCTTGAGACTGAGATAGCTGTTCTCCTCCAGTCTGCCCACGGCCTCCTCCAGCTCATCCGGAGTCACATCATAGCGTTTCATCTCCGAAATCATGCTGTTCAGCATATCTATAAACGAATTTTTTCGGTTCTGTCCCTTGTAAATCCCGAGTTCGTCCTCCAGCTCAGCTGTCACCTTCGTCAGCAGCATATGACGTCCGTACTTGTCGACAAGATTCGGCACACTGCCGCCCATCTGCTGCACTACCTTGTGTCCCAGCGTGGAAAAGTCCACAATTCTGAGATCCATAAGGCTGTCCTTTTTAAGATAAAAAAAGGCATCCCTCTCTGCCTGCAGCGAAAACTGGTCCGGCACAAGCAGAAGGGTCTTGCCTTTTACATGTTCAAATATAAATTTTTCTCTGTCTGTCGATTCTCTGCCGTAATAAATACTGAGCATAGGATACCTCCGTGATGAAATCAGTCCCCCCTGCGCATCGTCAGGTGGTGAATTCTCTGAAAACATCCCCTACAGTATCTGTCCTGCTGATTCTGCCGGCATTGGCACTGCAGAAAATCAGCCCGCCGTCGCGGTCGCCCTCGATGCCTCTGAGTACAGCCCGGATTATGTCGTAATCCTCTTTTCCTGTACCTGCCAGCATATCCGCAAATGTGTTTTTCATCACTCGGGCAGATGTTTTCATCGGACTCCTGACTATTGTAACATCATTTTCGGTACAGTTCAAATACAGCCTTTTGTACTCCTCGCCGGCATCGCATTCCTCTGTAGCGATAAACCTCGTGCCCATCAGAATTCCGTCGGCACCGTAGCGAAAAACATTTTCCGCATCACTTTTGTCGAAAATCCCGCCGCCTACTATGAGCGGGCAGTTTTCCAGCTTCGCAAGCTCCGCCTTGATTTCTGCGATAATCTTGAAATTATCACTGCAGGCCCTTTCGAGCTCCGACTCGCGGAAGCCCAGAAGCCCGGCCGCCGCCGGTCCCTGATAAATGAAGCCGTCGGGCGTCCTGTTGTATTTCTGCGTCCATGTCCTCGTTATTGCAGCTGCCGCACGCCTTGAAGAAATTGTCGGCAGAAGCGCGACCTTCCTGTCTGTGCAGTATTTCGGAAGGTCCTTCGGCAGTCCGGCACTGGTCACGATGACCTGTGCTCCGCCTCTCACCGCCGCACGCACATATTCTCCGGCATCACGGTCGTTCCACATAACCGCAGCTCCGATGAGTCCGCTGCCTCCGGCTTCCTTTACCATCCGGCACGCTTCTGCGGTTTCAGCCTCGAGAACCCGCAGATCGCTGCCGAGCGGATCTTTGTCGTAACCCTCGGAGCGGTATCCGATGCACGACGTGCCAATGAGACCCAGCCCGCCCTGCACTGCAACGGCGGATGCGAGTCTTTTCCCGGCAACACCTATGCTCATGCCTGCCGAAACAATCGGCACCGGCAGAGTATGCCCCGCCAGCTTCAGCGGCCGCAGCTCAAACTCCGTGCCCTTTTCATAAGGCATGCTGCTGCGCATCGTCATAAAGCTGCTGATTTTCTCAAGCGACGATATGAACGCACTGAGATTTTCCTGCGGAATCTGCGCTATGGCATCGCCGGCGACTGCCTCGTGAAACGCCTCGTGCTCCCTGACGGCCGACCTGCCTTTTTCCGTGAGACTCAGTTTGACAATCCGCCTGTCCTTCTCATCACTTGACCTGCCGACATAACCCTTGCGGACCAGCCTGCCGACAGCTGTCGTCAGCGTGCTGACCTTTATGCCGAGAATATTCGCAACATGGGTCATAGTCCTCGGTCTGCCCGTTCCTATCGCTGCCAGCGTGTGCACCTCCGTAACGGAAAGCTCCGCGTCCGATGATTTCCTGACAGCTTCCTCCTCCATCTTCGTGACGGTGCCGAACAGAGCAATCGCCGTGTCATTGATTCTTTTAACGTCTCTGTCCACTCATGCCACCTAGCTGAAAGCAAACAGTATATCACATTTACATGCGAGCACATCTCCCACATATGCCTCCGCGTGGCCCGTGCCGGAGCTGCTTCTCAGTCTTTCCATCGTAACCTTCAGCGTCAGCGTGTCTCCCGGAACAACCTGTTTCTTGAATTTTGCATTCTTGATGGCGCCGAAAACCGCCAGCTTGCCCTTGTGCTCAGGCATGGAAAGCACTGCGATGCCTCCGGCCTGCGCAAGCGACTCAACGATGAGCACGCCCGGCATTATCGGTCTGCCGGGGAAGTGTCCCTGAAAATAGTACTCGTCTTCTCTCACAAATTTCGTCGCAACGATGGACTGGCCGATTTCCATTTCCTCGACCTGATCCACCAGCAGAAACGGTTCTCTGTGCGGGAGCACTTCTTTTATCTGTTCTTTGTTCATTAACATTTTATCTGCCTCCCGTCATCAGTCCTGATATTTTTTCATCAGAAGCGTGCCGTTGTGTCCTCCGAATCCGAGTGAATTCGAAAGCACATAGTTCAGGTCTGCTTCTCTGCCTGTGTTCGGTACATAGTCGAGGTCGAGCTCCGGATCCGGATTTTTCAGTCCTGCTGTAGGCGGGATGAAGCCCTCAACGATTGCCTTCACGCAGATAACCGCTTCCAGTCCGCCGGCAGCTCCGAGCAGATGTCCGGTCATGCTCTTTGTCGAGCTTACAGGCACCTTTGTGTCTTCTCCGAAAACCTTCTTGATGGCGATTGTCTCGAATGCGTCATTGTACGGAGTTCCCGTTCCGTGAGCATTTATATAATCTACTTCCTCAGGCGCGATTCCTGCATCATCCAGTGCCATCTTGATTGCCTTGGCCGCGCCCTCGCCTTCAGGGTCAGGGGATGTGATGTGGTATGCATCGGATGTGGCACCATAGCCGACAACTTCACCGTAAATCTTCGCGCCTCTTGCCTTTGCGTGCTCGAGCTCCTCGAGAATCAGGAAGCCTGCGCCCTCGCCGAGTATGAATCCGCTTCTGTCAGCATCGAACGGTATTGATGCTCTGTCCGGATCTGTTGTTGTGTTCATTGCTGTCATGTTCGCAAATCCCGAGAATGAAACCGGTGCCAGCACTGACTCTGCGCCGCCTGCCAGGATTACATCATTGTAGCCGTGCTTGATGTTTCTGTATGCTTCGCCGATTGTATGCGTGCCTGATGCACATGCCGAAACTATACCGAAGCTCGGGCCCTTTGCCTTGAATTCCATGGAAATGTTTCCTGCGATTGCGTTCGGCATCATCATAGGAACGAGCAGTGCGGATGCTCTTGCCATGTTGCCCTTCTTGATGCATTTTGTTACTTCGCTCTCCAGTGTGGCGATGCCGCCGATGCCTGTGCCGCCGTATACGCCGAATCTGTCTGCATCTACGTTTTCTCCGCTGACAATGCCGCTGTCTGCTACGGCTTCTCTTGCTGCGATGAGTGCATACTGGTCGGCGATGTCCAGTCTCTTGGCTGCTCTCTTGTCTCCGAAATCAAAGTTCTTGACCTCTGCCGCAAGTGTCACCTTGTGTCCTTCTGTATCAAATCTTGTGATTGGGGCGATTCCGTGCTTTCCGGCTTTTATCGACTCCCACATTTCATCTATATTGTTTCCTACAGGGGAAACGACTCCGAGTCCTGTTACGACAACTCTTTTTTCCATTTGAGTTCCTCCTTGAAAATCCGTCTGTTTATGCTGATTCCGGCGCTCCGGGCAGTCTTGCTTTCGTCCGGTCCCTCGCTGCGTGCCCCCGCAAACCGGTGAGCCGGCGCGGAATCTGCATTTTTACATTATTAATCCGCCGTCTACACTGATTACCTGACCTGTGATGTATGATGACATATCCGATGCCAGGAACAGTGCGGCATTGGCGATATCCTCCGGCTCGCCGAGTCGTCCGAGCGTGATGTTTGCAGCTGCCGCGGCCTTCTGTTCATCCGTAAGCACTGCGGTCATGTCGGTCTGCACAAATCCCGGAGCGATGGCATTCACTCTGATGCCGCGCTTTCCGAGCTCCTTTGCCGCCGAAAGCGTCATGCCAACGATTCCTGCCTTTGATGCGCTGTAGTTTACCTGTCCCGGATTACCCTTGAGACCCGAAACCGATGCCATGTTGATGATGGCTCCGCTTCTTTTCTTTGTCATGAGTGTCGAGAGCTCTTTCATCATGTAAAACGCACCGTTCAGGTTTGCGTTTATTACTTTTGTGAAGTCTTCTGCGCTCATTCTCATCATCAGCTTGTCGTTGGTGATGCCTGCGTTGTTTACGAGTATATCGACTTTCTTGTCAAAATCTGTTTTTATGATTTCTGCGACCTTTTTTGCAGTTTCAGGGTCTGCGACATCGCCTTTTATGACGCGTACGTCCGTCCCGAACTGTGCGAGCTCAGCCGCGGTTTTTTCTGCCTCGGCGTCATTGCTCCTGTAGCAGAGCACTACGTTCGCACCGTTTTCACAGAAAAGCTTCGCAATGGCTTTGCCGATTCCTCTGACTCCGCCGGTCACTACTGCTGTTTTTCCTTTTAACATGTATATCCTCCTGTATGTCCTGAATTATGAGCATCGCTGCGGGTGCACCTAAATCATCTCCGCGAGCTTCTGCACAGTTTCGCCGAGCGTCTCCATGTTTTCCACGTTGAGCGCCGCGATTTCAGGACATGTCTTCTTCGTCAGACCCGTCAGCGTATGCCCCGGACCGACCTCCACGATAGCCTTCACGCCGTCTGCCTCGAATCTCTTCAGTATCTCATCCCAGTGAACCGGGCTCATTGCCTGCTTTGCAAGCATATCCGTAAGATACGCACCTGCATCATTTCCGTCAAAATCCTTCATGATGTCATCTGCAGTGACATTCGCATAAACCTTTTTCTCAGGCGCTTTAAGTTCTGCCGCAGTAAGCACATCTCTGAGTTTTTCTGCAGCCGGAATCATCATCGGGCTGTGGAAGGCCGTGCTGACCTTGAGCGGGATTGCCTTGACGCCTTTCTCCTTTGCCGCTCTTCTGAATCGCTTTATTGCCGCTTTATCGCCGGCCACAACTGTCTGCATAGGCGAGTTGAAGTTTACTCCCTCGAGAATTCCGTCTTCTCTCGCCGCTTCAACTGCCTCGAGAATTGCCTGCCTGTCGCCGATACCCGCAGCCATGGCGCCCTTTGCATTACCTTCCTCATCGAGTCCTGCTTCCTGCATCAGCACGCCTCGTTTCGAAACGATGTCTATGCCCTTGCCGATCTCATCTATCGCTCCCGCTGCCGTCAGCGCAGAATATTCTCCGAGACTGAAGCCCGCAAGCGCTGTGATTTCAAGCTTGTCAGCGATTCCCTGCTTCCTGAGCTCTGCAAGCAGTGCTTCATAAGCTGCCATTGTCGTCGTATAAATCGTCGGCTGTGTCACGTGGGTCTGTTTGAGTGTGTCCTCATCACCGTTAAAGCACCATTCCTTGATCTGGTCGCCTGCGGTATCGAACACTTTTCTGGATTCAGGATAATTATCGTAAAAATCCTTTCCCATTCCGCTATATTGTGCGCCCTGCCCTGCAAATACTATTCCTATCTTCATAAATCTCTGCTGCCTCCTTAAACATCTCTTCTATAATCTCTGCTGCCGGCTGTTCTTTCTTGACGAGTCCTGCAATCTGTCCCGACATGATATTGCCGTTGTCCGCGTCACCGTTAACAACTGCGGCTGCCAGTGTTCCCGTGCAAAGCGCATTAATCTCTTCTTCCGGAGCGTTTTTCTTCTCAAGCGAAAGTATTTTTCTTGCGAGCTTGTTCTTGATTATTCTTACAGGATGACCTGTGCTCCTGCCTGTTGCAACTGTCGAGGAATCCTTTGCCTTCAGAATAGCGTCCTTGTAGCCCTGGTGAATAATGCATTCATTTGCTACCAGGAATCTCGTTCCGACCTGTACTCCTGCTGCTCCGAGCATGTATGCTGCTGCCACGCCTCTTCCGTCCGCGATACCGCCGGCTGCGATAACCGGAATATCAAGTGCATCTGCCATCTGCGGAATCAGTGCCATTGTTGTTGTCTCACCGATGTGTCCGCCTGCTTCTGTTCCTTCTGCAACTACTGCATCTGCTCCTGCGCGTGCAACTCTCTGTGCCAGTGTCACATTGGCAACTACCGGAACGACCTTGATG
>CAVECM010000094.1:0-8387 GCA_963614095.1 Bacteroidaceae bacterium | reverse complement strand
TGAGCTCAATTGTAAAGAATAAATGTTGATTTTTCAATTATTTTTACAATTTTTTTACTGCTGCCGGTCTATGTATCTTTTGTTTTCTGCACCGGGCTTTTCATCAATTGTAATGAAGTTTCCGAGTCATCATTTTATTATCGTTCTGCTATTCTATAATCACGCCGTCTTCGTCGATAAAAAATTCCTCATCCATTGCATCTGCAATTTCTTTTTCAGGTTCTTCGTTTGCCTTGTCTTTTTCGCCTTTAAGCGTGTCCAGAAGCAAGCTTTCTACTTTTTCAAGGATATCCGGGTTCTCTTCAAGATATTTCTTGACATTTTCACGTCCCTGACCGATCCTGCTGCCGTCAAAGCTGTACCACGAACCCGCTTTCTCTATTATCTTCGCATCAACGGCACAGTCGAGAACGTCCCCGCTCTTTGAAATACCCTGTCCGTACATGATATCGAATTCAGCCTGTTTGAACGGCGGAGCAACCTTGTTCTTGACAATCTTTGCCCTTGTCCTGCTTCCCAGAATCTGGTCTCCTGACTTGATGCTGTCAATTTTTCTTACATCAATACGCATGGATGAAAAGAACTTCAGTGCGCGGCCGCCTGTTGTTGTTTCAGGATTTCCGAACATGACGCCAATCTTTTCCCTGAGCTGATTTATAAAGATAATTGTAGTATTTGTCTTGTTGATTACTCCGGCGAGCTTCCTGAGAGCCTGTGACATCAGACGGGCCTGAAGACCCACTGTGGCATCTCCCATAGCTCCGTCTATTTCATGCTTCGGTACAAGAGCCGCAACGGAATCGACAACAACGATTTCCACTGCACCGCTTCTTACAAGCATTTCAGCAATTTCCAGAGCCTGTTCACCATAGTCCGGCTGAGAAACCAGAAGTTCATCCACATCAACACCCAGATTTCTCGCATACTCAGGATCCAGAGCATGTTCGGCATCGATAAATGCTGCTCTGCCTCCGTTTTTCTGAGCTTCGGCAATTATATGCAGCGTAAGTGTCGTTTTACCTGAAGATTCCGGGCCGAATACTTCTATAATACGGCCCTTCGGTACACCGCCGATACCTGTAGCGAGATCGAGACTCATTGATCCGGTTGATATTGCCTCTATATTCATTCTGGCGCTGTCATCACCGAGTCTCATCACAGCACCCTTTCCGAATTGTTTCTGTATCTGTGCCAGTGCTTCATTCAGAGCTTTGTCTCTGTCTTCTCTGCTGGCTGTTTTCATATTTTTCGTTTCATTTTTAGCTGCCATCCGATTCCCTCCATATAAGAACGTTTGTTCTTTTTATTATAATACCCTACTTTTCATCTCCGGTCAAGAAATTTTTATATCTGATGCATCTCTTAATCCGGCATAATATGCAAATCAATGTTTTCACATATATACATTTGCCTGCTGCAGTCTGCAGCGTACGGCGGCAGACTGCTTATGGAATAATTTTACATCTTTCGGAGTGTTTTGTCAATATTTTACAAACAGTATCTTCCGGTATATTGAAATTCTGCCGGCTGACAAATTACCTGCAGATGTCAGATATTCCTGTTTATGATATCAAGCATGCTCAATAGAGTATATCTGCGGTTCCAGCTCCTGTCATCGTCACCGGTATTTATCTTTCTGCACAGCTTTTTATCTCCGTAAATGAATCCTATATAAACCAGTCCGACAGGTTTTTCTGCGCTTCCGCCTCCGGGTCCTGCGATTCCGGTAACCGCAACACAGACATCGCTGCCGCTTACTTTTTTAAGTCCCTCAACCATTTCCAGAGCAGTCTGTTCACTCACAGCCCCGTATTTTTCGAGAGTCTCTTTTCTGACTCCCAGTTCATCCATCTTTGCCTGATTGCTGTATGTCACAAGCCCGCGCTGAAATACTGCCGATATCCCCGGAATATCAGTCACGGCTGCCGCAAACATGCCGCCCGTACATGATTCTGCCGATGACAGCGTCAGTCCCCGGTCCATAAGCTTTCTGCACACAACACTGACAAGCTCTTCATCATCATAACTGTAAATATATTCTCCGACGCGTTCTTTAACCCTTGTGAGCATTTCATCGACAGCGCCGCGAGCTTCCTCAAGTGTTTTTCTCTTTGATGCCACCCGGAGCGAACACTCGCCTTCCTTGGCGTATGTGGCAAGTGTAGGGTCGGTCTGTCCGTCTATCAGATCAAGAACCTCTGTTTCCAGACGGGATTCGCCTATGCCGAAAACTCTGGCCATTCTGTAATAAATCACTTCTTCTGAAAGCGTCTGCAGGAACGGCTTTACCTTTTTTTCATACATATCCTTCATTTCATACGGCGGTCCGGGCATGCATATCACATATTTGCCTTCATTTTCTGCGGCAAAGCCCGGCGCTGTACCGTTTTCATTATGAAAAACCACAGCACGCGACGGAAGAAAAGCCTGTTTTTTGTTGTTTTCCGTCATAACCTTACCTGCCGCTTTGAAATACTCCGTGAGCGAATTCATTTCATTAACATTCTCTACAAGCTTATCATTCATCACCCTGCATACGACTTCTTTTGTCAGATCATCCTGCGTAGGGCCGAGACCTCCGGTTGTTATCACCATGTCGCAATCCTCAAGTGCCAGTCTCAGAATATCCTCCACTCTTCCGTAATTGTC
Organism: Bacteroidaceae bacterium; assembly: GCA_963614095.1. GTDB lineage: Bacteria > Bacillota > Clostridia > Peptostreptococcales > Anaerovoracaceae > Lentihominibacter. The sequence goes on along the minus strand of CAVECM010000094.1, from coordinate 5,738 downwards.
CCCTACGGTATAATGATACATCACATCGAACCCCAGCATATTCAGCTGCTGCGAAAGGAACACCGTATTTGTGTTTACAATCTGTCCGAAAAGAAGCTCTGTGCCTATGCTCAAAATCGCGGTTTTCATAATTCATTCCTTCTTTCTGCCGCAAATTTTTTTCAGAAAAACATCTGTCTTAAAAACAATTCTTTAAAAGCATTTTATGTCCCGTAAAACATTCTGCTGCAAAACACCGTTTATTACATAGAAAACAGCTGTTTGTTTTTTATTATATACTCGGCTCCCGATATCACAGTCATAGCAAGAGCTATCCAGATGAATATCGTATCCATCGGCAGCTCAAAGCTGAGCAGTCTGAATGGCCAGTTATCAAGCAGCAGCAGCGGAATAGCAATCATCTGAGTTATTGTCTTGATTTTTCCCGTTACTCCGGCAGCGATTACTATGCCCTGTGCGGCGGCAACCTGTCTCATACCCGTTATAATGAATTCACGTCCGAGAATGACAACCACCATCCATCCGGCAACATCGCCGAGCTGCACCAGACATATCAGCGCCGACATTACCAGCAGCTTGTCAGCAAGCGGATCCATCAGCTTGCCGAAATTCGTAACGAGATTGTACTTTCTGGCAATGTGTCCGTCGAGCATATCGGTGAGCGCTGCAAGTATGAAAATCACTGTTGCCGCATATCTGTAACCGAGCAGGAACACGATTATAAACACCGGTATCGCAAAAATTCTTCCCATTGTAAGTTTGTTAGGCAAATTCATATTTATTCCTCCATCTTCCCTGTAAGATCATAATCAAATGCATCAGTTATCTTCACTTTTACCATATCGCCCGGCAGAAGCTCAGTCTCCGCCGTAAAAATCACTGTGTTGTCTATTTCCGGTGCATCGTAGACCGTTCTGCCGATATATGCACCGTCCTCATCAATGCCGTCAACCATAACGGTAAGTGTGCTGCCTGTCTTGGATTCATTTATTTCCCTGGAAATATCCAGCTGTCTGCGCATTATCGCATCGGCGCGCTCTGCCTTTACATCGTCGTCTATCTGATTCTCCATATCACCGGCGACAGTTCCCTCTTCACGTGAATATGCAAAGACGCCGAGTCTCTCGAATCTCGTTTCCTCGACAAAGTCAAGAAGCTCCTCGAACGCCTCCTCGCTCTCTCCCGGAAAGCCGGTAATCAGGGTAGTTCTTATATGTATGTCAGGCATCGCATCACGCAGCTTTTTCAGAGTGTTCTTTATGCTCGCTGTCGTGGAGCGCCTGTTCATGGCACTGAGCACCTCATCCGATATATGCTGGAGCGGGATATCTATGTAATTACATATTTTTTCTTCCGACGCCATGACTTCTATGAGCTCATCCGTGATTTTGTCTTCATAGCAGTACATAAGCCTGATCCATCTGATGCCGTCTATTCTGCAAAGTCTGCGCAGAAGCTCCGGAAGCATGAGTTTTCCGTAAAGATCGCTGCCGTATTCTGTAACGTCCTGTGCTATCAGAATAATTTCTCTGCATCCCTTCGAGGCCAGCAGTTCAGCTTCCGCCACCACATTTTCCATCGGTCTGCTTCTGTAGCCGCCTCTTATCTGCGGAATAACACAGTATGCACAGCAGTTGTTGCAGCCCTCGGCGATTCTCAGTGTCATCGAATACGGATTTTCTCTGATTTTTCTTGCGGAAAATTCATAAAATGCATCCGGCTGACAGCTGAATGCCTGCAGATGACGGCCTCTCTTATATTCCTTTACGAGCTGCGGCAGCCTTTCATAATCGTTCACGCCGAGAAAAATATCAACCTCCGGCATCTCATCCGCCAGCTCTTTTCCGTATCTCTGGGAAAGGCATCCGGATACTATCAGGATTTTCTTTTCCTTATCGGGATTCAGCTTCTCGGATTCATCTATAAACCTGGCCATATCGAAAATACATGATATGGACTCCTGTTTTGCATCATTTATAAATCCGCACGTATTTACAAGTATCGCATCTGCTTCTGCCGGATTGTCTGTGAGAGACATGCCGTTATTTTCCCAGATACCGCCTATGCTTTCCGAATCATTGAAATTTTTCGGACACCCCATTGTTTCTATGTATAGTTTCATTCCTTTTCAATATCCTCTGTACTTTCTTTCATATTTAAAAGTTCTTCCTCAGTTATAAGCACCTGCCTCGGTCTGCTTCCGTCTGCAGGTCCTACTATCTGCCGGTCCTCCATCATATCAACTATTCTTGCCGCTCTGTTGTAGCCTATCCTGAAGCGCCTCTGAAGCATTGAAACCGATGCCTGCTGTGCCTGTACTACCAGCTCAATCGCATCCGGCAGCAGTTCATCCTCCAGATCGCGATTGTCCTTTTCTGCATCGGGAATATTGGCACGTTCTATGGAATCAAGCACGTTTTCCGAGTATCCGGACTCCTCGCTCTGCGACTTTACATAATCAATAATTCTGTTGACTTCATCGTCAGAGATAAAAGCACCCTGCACACGGATCGGTTTGCCGCTTCCGAGCGGATTGAACAGCATATCTCCCTTGCCTACGAGCTTCTCGGCTCCGGACATATCCAGAATTGTCCTTGAGTCAACCTGGGAAGAGACTGCAAACGCTATTCTTGACGGTATATTGGCCTTTATTAATCCTGTTATGACATCAACGGAAGGTCTCTGTGTGGCGACAATCAGATGCATGCCTGCTGCTCTGGCCTTCTGTGCCAGTCTGCATATTGATTCCTCAACCTGTGACGGCGCAGCCATCATCAGATCGGCAAGCTCATCTATTATTATGACTATCTGAGGCATCACGCCTTCGTCCTCGCCCTTTTCCTTCATTGCTTTGTTGTATCCCGACAGTCCGCGGACACCCTCGGCAGCAAATTTCTTATATCTGTCGTCCATCTCCGCAACAGCCCAGTTCAGAGCAGCCGCGGCCTTTGACGGTTCTGTCACAACCGGAATGAGCAGATGCGGTATGCCATTGTAATTGGCAAGCTCCACTACTTTCGGGTCTACAAGCACAAGCTTAACCTCATCGGGCTTTGCTTTATAGAGAAAGCTGGCTATAATCGTATTTATGCACACACTCTTTCCCGAGCCTGTGGAACCGGCGATAAGCATATGCGGCATCGTCTTCAGATCTGCCACAATTGCCTTGCCTGCTATATCCTTTCCGACCGCAAATGTAATCTTTGACTCTGATTTCTTGAATGCGGCCGAATCAATGATTTCTCTTGCCGTGACCATATTGATCTTATCGTTTTCTATCTCTATTCCCACTGCCGGCTTTCCCGGTATCGGCGCTTCTATTCGAATGCTTTTTGCTTCCATGTTCAGCGCAATATCATCCGCAAGGCTCTTTATGCCTTTAACCTTGACGCCGCTGTTCGGGTGCACCTCATACCTTGTTACAGTAGGTCCCTGTGTAACGTTTGTGACCTGTGCGTCTATATTAAAGCTGTGCAGCGTATCCTCCAGCTTCCTTGCCTTTGCTCTGAGCATGTTTTCCTCTTTTTCAATATTGCCTGTCTGCTTCTTTGCTTTATTAAGCAGATCTATCGGCGGGAACTTATAGCTCTGAGATGTCGTCGTCACGTTAAAGTCATCATCCCTCAGCATGCTCTTCGCGGCCTCGGCCTTCGAGAGCTTCTCCTCCATTTTTTTCGGTGAAAATCCGCCCGTATTAATAGGCTCTCCGAATCTGTCATTTTCCGGTTCAGCCTCACTGTAATCAGGCGTGCTGACAGATGTATGCACAGCAGCAGTCTTTCTGCTGTCATCTGATTTTTCAGTCCGGTTTATCGGGTCGGATTCATCTGCACCCGGGTTTTTCTGCCCGGCCGCTTTTTTTTCTCTGTTTTCTCCAAGTGAGAAGTCAAGCTCCTCTTCTCTTTTTTCATCGAGATTTTCATCACGTATATATCCGAGAATTTTTTTACGGCGTGCATTTGCCTTTCTCTGACTGGCAATATCATCTGTATCAGACTCAATCGCAGGCAGATATTCGGATTTGCTGCCGGCATGGATGCGGCTCGCAGCGGCAGGCTCCGGCTCCGGCGAATATGTATTTTCATATTTTGCTCTTCTCTTCTCCTCCATGCGTTCCCGGCGCTGTTCCTCATAGAGTGTTTTTCTTTCCTCTGCCTTTTCAAGAAAACGCGACACCGGTGTGTTCATAAGGAGAAGCAGACATATAATGATAACAACTATCGACAATATGTAAAGCCCGGGCTTTCCGATAAGCATAACTATTGTTTTTCCTGCCATCATTCCGAAAACACCGCCGTCATCAAGTGCCATTCCGTTGTTGTAGTACACTGCAGCATTCCAGAAATTCTCATTTAATATGCTTTCGTCAATAAAACGTCCGGAATTGAGCAGCGATATCATAAAGAAAATAATCATCAGCAGCACTGCAGATTTTATGCCTACATGTATTGTCTTCCTTTTGAACAGCAGAATACCGTATATTATGAAATAATACGGCAGAATATATGCCGCAAATCCGAACAGCCCTTTGAAAAAATGCGACAGAGACATTCCCAGAGCACCTGCTGCCGAGGTCTGAAAGGCTATAATCAGAAAAATTCCCACAGCAAAAAGGATGATTGATACTATTTCATCCTTTACTCTGCTGTCAGTTTTCCGTATGGCCGAATCCCCGGCCGCACCTCTGCCGGCAGCCGATGATTTCGATGTGCGGGATCCGCGCCCGCCCGCTGTGCTGCCGGACGACGGCTTCTTCCGCTGTTTCTTCTTCTCTGTCATGTTTTCACCTCTGTAAACAAGTGGATATTTCTGCCGGATATGTTTTATGCAAATATCAGTGCATAAACAATAATGGCAATACCCAGTGCCCACGTATATATCGAGAAGCCTATAAGATTCTTGTTCGAAACAAGCTTGATCATTGCTTTTATGGCAAACAGCCCTGAAAGTGCAGAGACAATCACTCCTGCAAGCACAGGTCCGATAAGAGACATGTCCATTCCTGCCTCGAAAGCATCAGGTGCCTCAATTATCACCGATCCCAGTATAGACGGAATGGAAATGAGAAATGCGAACTTTACAGCAAACTCTCTGTTCAGACCTGAAATCAGTCCTCCGAAAAGCGTTGAGCCTGATCTTGATATGCCCGGGCAGATTGCGACGCCCTGCATGAGTCCCACAAAGAAAGCATGCCTGAATTTCATTTCTCCCACGCTCTTGTTGTTTTTTCCCATTCTCTCGGCGATAACCAGTATGGTACCGGTGATGAGAAGTCCCGTGCCGATTGCGATAAGTGAAAGATACATAGCATTGAAAAGGTCATTGAAAAGGAGTCCGATAACCGCTGTCGGTATTGTGGCGACGATTATCATGAATCCCAGCCGGCGTGTCGGGTTCGCATTGATTCTGAGCCCCTTGCCTGTAAATATATCTTTTATCACTGCACCCAGTTCCTTCACAAGATCAACTATATCCTTCCAGTAAACGATAAATACCGAAATAAGTGTTCCGAGATGAAGCAGAACCGCAAACGGAAGCACATTGTCCGCATTTATACCGAAAAAATACTGCAGAAGCGCCAGGTGACCCGAACTGCTTATCGGTAAAAACTCTGAAAGTCCCTGTGCAAGTCCCAGAATCACTGCCTGAATATAAGTCATAAATATTTCCTCCTAAAATCCATATATACATCCAAGTGTTAATTATAACGGACCATGGTCAGATTCATTCTCCGCTTT
>CAVECM010000093.1:0-8493 GCA_963614095.1 Bacteroidaceae bacterium | reverse complement strand
AATCCCTGAGCTCCTTCAGCTTCGCCTCGACTGTGGATGCCACATTTGCTTTCTGTTCGTCAGTAAGCTTTTCGTAAGCCGCCTCTGCCTTCGCAAGCTGCTCCTTGATTTTTTCAGGATCGTCCTTGACATTGATGTCATCGAAGAGCGTCTTCACTATATCCTCCGACGTATCGACCTTGAGTTTCTTTGTCGCTGAGTTCCAGTCAACATTTACCTTGTATCCGTTGACCGTCACATCGTGCTTCTCGCCTGTCATGTAAATATACAGACAAGGGTCGTCAAGCTCCGTCCAGTTGTCTATCGTACTTTCTATATCAGACTGATTATTCTTTGTGTAATTCTCGTTGACAAATGCATATTTGTGCAGTCCGCCCGAATATACAAGCTTGCCGTCCACCTTGACTTCATACGTGTCTGTATCCGGAAGAACAGTCGTATCTATTTCTGCAAGATACAGTTCATTATCCCCGGATTCATCCGTTATGTCTGCAGTGATGGCTTTGTTTTCATGCACTCCCGGTTCATCAACTTCCCAGCTGCCTATGGCATTGGTATCAATAAATGTTCTGATCGAGCTGCCGCTTGTCTTCAGCGTACCGCCGTCGGAATCGTTGCCGTCAGCATAACCGCCGCCGCCGATTGCCGAGCCTGTCCAGTCTACATTGATGTTAACAATACTGTCTTTAATCGTTACATCCGAGCCCTTTGATGCTCCGCCGGATCCGGCGCTTCCGCCGATTGCTGCTGCTCTGGATATTGCTATCAGATTCAGTTCGCTGTTTTCAATTGTTATCGGCTGCGGCTCCTGCTTTCCTGCATTTGCTCCTGCTCCGATAAGTGCTCCCTGCTTCGAGTTTTTGGCAAATATCTTCGCATCCTTTATCGTTATCTTTCCGTTGGTCTCTGCAGTCTGTCCTGCGCCGTCTTTGGCTCCGCCGTTGCCGCCGATGCCTGCGCCCTGTTCACGCTTGTAAAGGTACGCCGTACCGCCGCTGACTGTAAGCTCTGCACTGTCAGGAACATGTATCATGGCATAGCCGGTTGCCCCGGTATTCATATCAAGTATGTTCGTGCCTTCAAACCTCAGGTTGTTGCCCTTGCCCTTGAAATTAATCATGTTGGCTGTGCCCTGAGTATTGGAGATGTACACATCCTGCAGCGTCAGATCTGTTCCCTCTGCGCAGTCGATATATATATTGCTGTATATATTCTTATCGCCAACGCCTGAGCCGACAATCGTCACAGGTTCTGTCGTATTTATTATGATTTTTCCTGTCGCTCCGTCAGCGAGCTTGTATACCCCGCCTTCGGTAATTGTCATTCCGCCGTTTAAAGCCTTCGCATCACTTACCGCCTTTGTCAGCTTGACAGATATTGTGCGGTCCTGCGTAGCTGTGAACGAACCTGATATGCCGTTATAGCCTTCCGGATATGCACTGTACTTGTATGTCTGACCCTTCGCCAGCTTGAACGTGTTATTCTTTCCTTCTGCTGCAGAAACTTCTGCACCTGTGCTGTCTGTAACGCTTACAACAATCTCTGCAGGATCCACATCAAAGGTAATCTCGACTGCTTCCTGAAGCTCCACATCCACGGACTTGTCATTGTTGCTTACCTTAAAGCTGCCCGTTTTGTCAAGATATCCGTCACATAATGCTTTGTAGTAGTATGTGCCTCTTGTGAGTGCATACTTTCCGGATTCAGCCTCGATTTCATTCGTCATCGTGCTGTCAGAGAACACCTGAACCTTCGCATTATCCGGATTCACTGTGAACGAAACATCGTGAGTTGTTGTGTCCTTCTCATCGCTTTCCCATGTCAGCATCGGATATCCGCCGTTGAGGTTGTTTGTATCATCCTTGAACGACGAAGAAAGCATCGAAGCCGTGAGACCTCCCGAAAGCTTATCGATATCCGCTTTACTGTAGCAGTTGCTGTAAGATGCCGCAGAAGAATCGCACATATCGCTTATTCGCGTTCCGGTATAATCCTGCACCGGTTTTGTAGACGAATAGCAGTTCTCAAATGCCATCTCATACGCAGCTGTCGGATCCGTAGCCTTTCCCACGAGACCGCCTGCATATACTCTGAACACCTTTGTCTGATACTTGCCGGTATTATGCAGCTCGCCTGTGTTATAGCAGTTCTTTATCGTTGTATAACTTGAGGCACCTGCAAGACCGCCCATCTGAATCAGGTTTCCTGTTATATCACCTTTATTGGCCGAATTCTCAATAACTGACTTGTAAGCATTGTATGCAAGTCCTCCGAAATAACCTATCGGTGTATCATATATGCCTATGACATTTCCCTTCTGGTCTTCATCCTTATACTCTTCAGTGTCTGTATATGTCATGCTGCCATAATTAATACAGTTCTTCATCTGAGAATTTGACATAGCTACTACAATACCACCGGCACTGCTGGAAATTGTGTGTCTGCTTCCATCGTAGCAAGTGCGGCCGTTTGAACATGTAAAATCACCATAGTTAATACATGATGATATAGAGCTATCTTTCATATTACCTACTATACCTGCACCTCTGAGATTATTCTCTGTAGTGTAATCCACATAGCTCTGGCATCCCGATATTGAGGAATCTACTGCATATCCGACCACACTGCCTATATACGTATCATTGTCTCCCGTGAAAGACGTGCTCACCTCACCACAGACTGTTACATTCTTCACCTCTGAGCCTTTGTCTATGCGTCCGAACAGACCGTAACAATAGTAGTCATCCTTGTTATTACTTTTCACCGGTTCGAATTCACTTAAACCGGTTATTTTGTGTCCCTGTCCATCGAAGCTGCCTCTGAACGGAATATAATAACTTCCTATCGGAGTCCATTTACCCGTAACAGCAATGTCATCCGTGAGAATAACATTTACCCCCAGCAGTTCATCACCGTTTGCCGAAAGCTCTGCTACCTCCTTGAGTTCATCCTCGTTTGAAACCTTGATATCACCTTCGTCTTTAACAAATTTTGCCGTCAAAGTCTCAGCAGCACTACTCAAGCCGTCTCCCGCAATATCATGGGTATACTTATTTTCACTCACGTAGCTGAAATGACTGCCGACAGTGCCGTCCTTACTAACGTGTGCAACATAGCTGACTCTGTATCCCTCATCCGGCTTTACTGTCACAATTACATCGTTAAATGTCAGCATGTTTTTTTCATTAAAATAGCGATTAGGATAATATGTTTTTCCGTCAACCGTAACCTTCCCGGCTGCACTCGCATTGATACTGCCATGTTCAGGTGTCTCGCACTCTATCGTTGTTACCGCATATGTAGCCATAGCAATACCTACGGTTTTTTCATCCCCTACAGTATGAGTGAATGTCCCGTCTTCCTCATGGTATTCAAAAAGACTTTTCGCAGTATTGTAATCCATCGCATGGTTCGTAATATCATTTACAACACCAATACAAATCTGATCATCATCAATTTCAACAGGCTTTACCTTGATGACATCGCCCTTTTTAACCATAACCACTGCTTCTTCGGCAGCTTCTGCTCCTGTCTTGGACGGTTCATTTTCCTTCACAAGCTCATCGTTAACCCAGAGTGAATATGATTTCACATGGCTTGAATTATCATATCCAAGCTTAACTTCAACATTCTTCAGCTGTTTAACTGTGGCTGAAACTGCAGGTGTCGGATCTCCGTTCTTTGCTGTCACAACATAGCTGTCATCAACTTTTGTTATGCCTGTCAGTTCAAGCTCATCAAGTGCATATACACCGTCTTTATCCTCATAGGATATATCAAGTACATCTCCGCCATGGAGAATGTCTCCGCTCGTCAATACTTTTCCATCCCGACTAACGGAGAGCGTCCCATTAGCCGGGTCATTAAAATTTCCTGTGTACCCGAACATTACAACAAGGCTCTTTGAGACCTTGCTCTTAGCTATTGTCACAGTCCCGTCATCTGCTGCGGTGTAATCTGTGACTGCTTTGCCGTCAATGTATACAGTCTCGACAGCATACTTCATGGTTTCCTCATTGCAAGGAGTTATGACGAGGTTGTCTCCCGACTCCTCAATCTTGCCGCCGTAACTCCAGATATACTCTGTACCGTTCTCAAGCTGACCACTGCCGGAAACCGGTTTGGATGCAGGTGCTGCGGTTTTTTTAACTTTAAATGTAATGCTCGACTTTATCTGCGTGCTTGTTCCAAAAAGAGCATACGTTGCAGATGCTGTACTATTATTCATACTACTTAGAATATCATCGCTTACATTAGTACCGTCAATTGCACACTCTGCTATTTTAAAATTTTCCTGAGCTATGACATATACTTTCTTACACATCCACGTTTTACACGCTGTTTCTAGGTCTATGTCACCTGTTGGACAAAAGTATATCCTCATTGCACTGCTTGACATCATCGACGTAGTGGTACTGGTAGTCTGTATTTTCCCGCTGTAAATATATAAGTACGGTCTCTGTGCACTGCCATTTCCCGAAACGATATATGTGCTGGTGCTCATTTCGCCTCCGTCAATAATCAGCTTACATTTGGTTTTTCCCTTGAACACATCTGTTGTTGCGTTGATATTCAAATTGTGAAGTGTCAAATTGGAGTTTGTGCTTAAGAATGATTTATTCACGGTAAGCCTTGCATCATTCTTGCCCTCCAAAGTCACATTAACTCCTTCCGGAATTGTTATATCCTCATCTATTGACATATCCTCGGAAATTTCGATACTTACGTCACTTGTAGCGCCTTCTATCATGCTTTTTAAATCTGCAGCGCTTGCTTTATCTGCAAACGGTGACACAGGTGCCAAAGTGAAAATAAGAGCAGCAATCAATAATAGTGGTACTATCTTTTTTTTCTTCATTGTATCCTCGCTTCTGTGATGCAAAGACTGCCAGCTGATAAACCGACAGCCCCCGCACTGATTACTATAACTTGCTTATTCTTCTTCAACATATATATACAGTCTATTATTCTCACATCCGACAGTATATCCGGCAACGTTCACCTTACTTGCATCTTCTTCTGTCAATGAATAACTACTCGTGCTCCTTGCAAAAGTCAGACCATCCGAGGCAGTTTCCAACTCTACTGCAATGCTGCAAGGTATCCTCGCCCCCACTGTTATGTACGCACCGGTTCCAAGATATACTTTACCTGACAGTGTGGTTCCTCCAAAATCACTCAATGTAAACGTATTGCTGCTTCCTGCGATGCTTATGCAGTTGGTGCTGCCGCTTACAAGAGCTCTCTCTATCTTAAGATTGCCGGACGATGCAACATCGATAGCCGTTCCGCTGCTGCTCTTCACATACGCACTTCCGCGCAGATGCAGTGTGCCGCTTGATACTGCAAATATCGTTCCGCTTTCATTCACAGTAAAGTTATTCATGAGAACAGTACCGCTTCCTGCATTCACATTGAACATTGTTCCCGTGAAGCCTGAGCCCCTCTTGAACACTACATTCCCCTGTGTTGATGCATCTCCGGGAGTTGCTGTAAGGTCTGCAGTACCCATAAGATAAACAGTATTGCCCTTTGCAGAATCTGCTGTTGCCAGTTCTATGGCTTTAGCTGCTGTCTTTACCGCATTTGCTTCTGATGTGCCGTCCCTGGTATCATCACCGGTTGACGGATTAAGATAAAACGCTGACGGACTTACAACGTCTATCGACACAGAGTAAGTATATGTCTGCCCGCCGTAAACGCATGATACGCTGACACTCTCATCGGCCGTTGTCAGCGACGATGTGTTTCCTACCGTAAAATCGGTCAGATATCCTTTGGTGCCGTCGCTGTTTGAAACCGTTACAACCATTCCGGATACATCAAACGTTTCTCCTGCCTGGTAAACAGTCTTCACAGGAGCAGACGTCATTGACAATGTGTATGTCACCGTTGAAGGGTTGCTGTCTGTCTTTGCAGCATTTCTGAGTGGATACGGATACCCGGCTGCACCGCCTTCTGAATTTAACGGCTGCGCCCATCTCTCCGTTGCACCCACGCTGATTTCATTCAGGAACGATTTCGTCTTCATGGCTGCCGCGGTTCTCTTAACCGCCCCGTCGTAGCCCTCGGCCTTTGTATAGGATGAAGTGCCATCACTGTCAATAAGTCCGTAGCAGTTAACAACCGTGCCTTCTATCTTCCCTGCGATATTATCTACTGTATTATAAGCAGTAAGGCTGCCTATATTATAACAGTTGACACATGTCGACAGGCTGTTCTCGAATCCGCATATGCCGCCGACCCATTTGCCGCCGCCAGAAGTTGCTCCGTCTGCTCTGCATCTGATATCGCCTGAGTTCCAGCAGTTGTATATTCTGCCTGTTTCCACGGCAACGTTATTATTGCCGTTGCGGCCTGCTATACCTCCGACTCCATTCTTACTGTAATTCCTGCCTTTTACTGCACCGGCATTACCGCATGAATTGATAATTCCGGCATTTTCTCCCACGATGCCGCCTACTTTACTATATCCTGTGACAGCTCCCACTGTCGATGCTGCAGTGTCCGCATCGTTCGGATTTTCAAGTCTGCCTGCCGAATTCAGCACAAAGCCTTCATTGAACCCTACAATACCGCCTACATTGTAAGCGGATACTGCTGATATCTCAGCCTTATTTGTAATCTTGTCAACTGTACCTTTGCTGAATCCTGCAACTCCTCCGACTGCGTCCTTTGATCCGGTCACCGTTACAGTACCTGTGATGGTAAAATTCTTCACCGTTCCGCTCGATTTCACGTATCCGAACATACCGGTAGCGCTCAGACTCGTTGAAATACTGAGATTAAATGTGCTTCCGCCGCCGTCAAATGTACCCTCAAAGCCTGCCACACTGTCTGCAATTGCAGGACTGTTGGTGGAAGCACTGGTAACATTTGATGCTGCGACCGGAGCTATGACACTCGTAACCGAATAGGCTGCCCCGTCGGCAAGCGGTGTGACAGTAAATGTTACATTTTCTGTGTTTCCGCCGTTATTTACATAATCGATAAAGTCTGTCATTTCTGTCTGACTTGCGATTGTGTAAGTGCTGCCTGAGGATGCATCCGTTACCGTGACATTCGTCCCGGAGCGACTTACCAAATCACTGACTGATGCCGCCGCACTACTCGCAAACGCCATTGCCGGCATCATACATAACGCCACTGCCAATGCTGCGATAATGCTCAGCATTTTCTTCCGCATTAAATCATCTCCTTCCTTTTAATTTGTTTTCACTTTAAAATCCATGCTGTACATATCCATATCAGCATGCCTGCCGAAACAGAAATTTTTGCATCGTGCCTGCATCGAAACCCTGCCTGCGTCGAACATGAATTCGATACAAAGCCTTCACAACATAATCACCATTTCGCCATGATGCTATTATAACAGAGTTTAAAACAAAAAGCAGTTTTTTCAACAACACCAGCTGTTGTATACGCAACACTTTTGAAACTTTTTCCGAAACTCAGCTTATTAGTTATAGTCGATTCCGCAAATTGATAACGCGTAATTGTCTTGGATGAATTAATTTTCAGATAAGCAGAATACATCTGATTATTTACTGTGACAGAATTATAGCTGCACATTATAATTGAAGAGAAAGCCGTTACAGGATTCTGCCGGCACAGAAATATATTCACTGTGACAGAGTTATGGCCGAAGCTATTATAGTACGGCTCCTCGCTCCGATGCCTGTGGCGAATAAAATCAGGATTGAACGTATATGACAGCCTCGCTGCATGACGGAAATTAAAAATACCAAAACTCGGTTGCCGTGAGGGCATTATTGGTAAAAAATCCTCTTACTGCATCAGCTTCAGCGTAGTGTTTGCCAAAATCAAAGATTCAGACTCTGCATTTTGGTACTTTCAGCATGGAAAAATCGCCTTTTGCCAAAAAAATTACCAAAACCTCATACATAAAGTATGGGTTTTGGTAAATGACATTTTCACGGCAGCAAATATATCGGGAATTTTACCAAAACTATAATGCTCAGAGGCGAATTTTGGTAAATGTATCGATAAAGGGTGCAGGAAAATCACAGACAAAAGTCTTCCGCCCGCATAACAAAACCCTGCAGGCTGCTGAGTTCAAGCGTCCTGCAGGGTTTTTCACTGGTGGAGAATACGGGGTTCGAACCCGTGACCTCATGACTGCCAGTCATGCGCGCTCCCGGCTGCGCCAATTCCCCATTCCCTGGGTTTTCTGTTCTTTCGGAAATATCCTCTTTGATATTTCCCGTTTTTTCATTCTCTGTATATTAAAGAAACTGCGATACCACAGACCGCAGTTTCTCTGGAGCCACTGGCCGGGATCGAACCGGCCACCTGCACGTTACGAATGTGCTGCTCTGCCAGATGAGCTACAGTGGCATGCTTAAAAGCAATAACAGTATTTTACTATGTATTTGCAGCAACGTCAAGCAGACATCTGTATTTTTTTGCATTGGCTCCAAATGTCCTTGTGCCGAATTAGAAATCATGCCTGCAGTGAGGTCTGAACAGTTC
>CAVECM010000092.1:0-8659 GCA_963614095.1 Bacteroidaceae bacterium | reverse complement strand
TTGCGAAGTGCTTCGCAGAGGTGGTTCCGCAGGCAGAGGTAAAACCGGATCCGACACCGTCGCCTGATGCAGATACAAATCCCGATGCGGATTCGGATTCTGCTGCAGATTCCGGAAGCTCCGCTTCAAAGGGAAATGCTGTCGATACAGGTGATGACACGACACTGTGGATTCCGGCAGGCATTATGGCAGCAAGTGCAGGCGCAATCGCAGTTCTGATTGCTGCAAGAAGGAAAGTCCGCGCAAGATAAAGCTTAAACAGAAGAGTGTGCGGCAGAGAGCGGAATATTTATTATGTGCACCTTGCAAAGCGCACAGTTTAGCGGTAAAATAATAATCAGACTTGAACGCCGGGGGGAGCAGTATTGTGCAGCGCACCCGGCGTTGTTTCAATGAAAAAACGAACAATGGAATATCAGTGCAGCAAACTGAACAGAAAGGAACATTATTATGATATCACAACGAAAAATAGGCATAATAGGGCTTGGACATGTGGGTGCGCACGTGGCAAACAGCCTGCTTCTGCAGGGTATTGCAGATGAGCTTTATCTCTGCGGTCTGCATGATCAGAAGGTAATATCCGAGGCGCAGGATCTGCATGATTCGCTGCCGTTTGTACCTTACAATACACGTATCGTCAACTGCAGCAATCGCTACAGTGACCTTGCCGAATGTGACATCATTATCAACAGCGCAGGAAACGTAGCCGGCAGCGCCAGCAACAGGGATGGAGAACTGGTAGGAACAACGGACTCGGCACGTACATTTGCTGAAGAGGTTGTCGGTGCAGGCTTTGACGGTGTGCTGGTTTCTGTTGCAAATCCGTGTGACATTGTCTGCACATCAATCTGGCATCTGACAGGATACAATCCGTCAAAGATTATCGGCACGGGCTGCGGTCTCGATTCGGCGCGCCTGCGTGCAGAGATTTCAAAAGAAACAAATATCAGTCCTAAATCTGTTGACGCTCACATGATCGGCGAGCACGGATTTTCTCAGATTGCCGCATGGAAATCGGCAAGCATCGCGGGCAAGAAGATCTCAGAGCTGGCTAAGGAATACCCTGAACAATATGCTTTTGATAAGGCGGTTGTAGAAGAGAGAGCGCGTCAGGGCGGATATGTGACATTTGCAGGCAAGGGCTGCACGGAATATGCAGTGGCAAACTGTACGGCACGAATATGTGCTGCTGTTCTTCATAATGAACATGCAGTACTGACGGCCTCGACGCTTATGACAGGGCAGTACGGTGAGGAAGGAATATTCACATCTCTTCCGTGCGTTATAGGTGCAGACGGCGTTGAGCAGGTGTTTACACTGGATCTTTCGGAAGAAGAGGAAGCAGGATTCCATAAGAGCTGTGATCACATCCGCGAAAATATTGCCAAGCTGACGTGGTGGTAGAGAATATATCTGAATATGATGAACCGGACCGCAGTGTGAAAGCTGCGGTCTTGCTGTTGCTGACGGAATTATCCGGCAGACATAAATGATGAAGTCAGACAGACATGATGTGAAATTCGGAGCAAGCTTCTGATACATATTCTGTTCCGGAGGGCACAGGAATCTGACAAGGGGGAAGCAATATGAATCATGCGGATTTATTAAAGGTAATAGATATAAGAGAGATAAAAGGTCTGCGCATAGGAAACGCACAGAACCATGACGCGAGGACAGGAGTAACTGTGCTGCTGTTTGACGGCGGCGCAAGGGTCGGGACAGATATAAGCGGCGGGGGTCCGGCAGGAAGAGAGACGCATCTTACGGACCCGACGACAGCAGACAATCCGGTGAACGCGATAATGCTTGCAGGAGGCTCGGCCTACGGGCTGGCTGCGGCCGACGGCATAATGAAGTATCTTGAAGAGCACGATATCGGCTATGATACGGGTTTTGCAAAAGTGCCGCTCGTGTGCGGCTCGGCGCTTTATGACCTGGGTATCGGCAGTGCGCTTATCCGACCGGACAGCAGGATGGGCTATGAAGCATGCAGAAATGCAGAACGAAGTGCAGCCGAAGGCAAGGAAGCTTTGTGCGGCAGTATCGGTGCAGGATGCGGGGCGACTGTCGGCAAGATAAAAGGTATGGAATATGCGTCCGGTTCGGGTCTTGGCACATATGCAGTGAAGCTTGGAAGGCTTGAAATGGCTGCTGTTGTGGCAGTAAACGCACTCGGGGATGTATACGATCCGGAAACGGGAGAGGAAATAGCAGGACTGCGCAGTGAGAACGGTACGGAGCTGATGGATACCTGTGCAGAGCTTTACAAAATAAGCGAAAGAACCGATATGTTCACAGGCAACACGACAATAGGTGCAGTCATCACAAACGGCAGGTTTTCCAAGGCGGAAATGAGCAAGATAGCATCCATGACGAGAAATGCATATGCGAGGTGCATAAACCCTGTGGGAACGCTGGCGGACGGCGATACGATATATGCTGCATCCATAGGCAGTGTTGAGGCTGATATTAATGTGGCGGGAACGCTGGCAGCAGAGGTCATGGAAAGAGCAATCGTAAATGCTGTGAAATCTGCCGAAACGAGCATGGATTAAACCGCTGCCGGACGGATGGAGGGCGGCATTGATTACTCCTCAGCTCAGAGAGAAAGAGCGGGCGGCATTTACACCACGTCTTTTTAGTTGGCAGCGCGGCACAGTTGTGTTAAAATTGTATTCGGACACAAAACACAACGTGCGGAGTGCTGCGTTAATATTGTTATTTGAATGCAGGTAAACCGCCTGCATTTTTTTTTATTTTAATCCGGAGACAGTGATATGGAATATATAGTTATGGACCTCGAATGGAATATGCCTGAAAATAAATACGGACGCGTGAAAAGACCGATAAGGCTGGACGGTGAAATAATTCAGATCGGCGCCGTCAAGCTGGATGAAAGGCTTGAAGAAATAGATGAATTCAATACCAAGGTGCGGCCGGTGTTTTACAGGAAAATGAACAGGAAGGTGCAGGAACTGACATCCATAACCACTGCTGATCTGCAGGACGGCACTCTGTTCGAGGAGGCTGCAGCCAGCTTCCGGGAGTGGTGCGGCAGCGACAGCGTTATGCTCACATGGGGACCGTCAGATCTGAAGATGCTCACCGAGAATCTGATCATACATGAAATGGATTATGACTGGATACCGGAGACCTTTGATGCGCAGCTGATGTTTGACTTTCAGGAAACTATGGACAACAGGAATTATTCGCTGGATTATGCATTCTATTATTTCGGCTTAAGAGGCGGCAAGGCTCACGATGCGCTGAATGATGCCAGAGATACGGCGGCGGTCATCAGGATGCTGGATGTACAGGAATTTATTCAGGAAGAACGTGAATACAGGCAGGAGCAGGAAGAGTATGCACAGCAGAACGACGAGTCGTGCGATGCATAAATCTGATGAAAAAAAGTGCCGCGGCAGCGATAAAAATCGCTGCTGCGGCATTTGTAAATTCATGCTTTGATTTCCGGCTTTAACTTCAATTCAATCTCGGCTCTGATTTCTCAGACCCTAATCTTTCAGGTTCTGACTTCAATCCGGGCTCGGAGCGAACCGGTTCTCAGTGCTTTACAGCAATTCTTCAAAGCTGTCGATGAATTTATCGGCGGTTTTCTTTATTTCGTCCCTGTTTTCGGCTTCAAGATCATCTGCAACCGCAACAACATAGAAGCCGGCCTCCTTGGCACCCTTTACAGCAAGCAGTCCGTCTTCAAGAACGATAGTTTCTTCTTTTGGTGTTCCGATAACGCCGTGTGCATATTTGAATACTCCGGGATCGACTTTGCCGCAGCCTGCATCTTTCCATGTGACGATGCTGGAAAAATAGTCTCTGATTCCCAGTCTGGCCAGTATTTCGTCAGCGATAGCCTTGTCCGTGGAAGTTGCCACGCACATTGCAACGCCTTTCTGCTTAAAACGTTCGAGCAGAACCGGGACATATTCTTTGATGTCGACGTCTGCAAGATAGTCCTCGCGCAGCTTTGCATTAAAACCCTTGGCGATTTTCTCCTCCGTAGTTGCGATGGCGTATTCACTCTTAAGATATGCGCAAAGCTCAGGTACCGTCATTCCTCTTGTCTTTTCCCAGAGATCCGGCTCAGGTGTCTTTCGAAGTGATGTGATGTATCTTGCGGCAGCGCCTTTCCACATTTGTGTCGAGTTGAGAAGTGTGCCGTCAAGATCGAAAATTGCTCCGCTTATTTTCATGTTGATTACCTCCCTGTATGTATTACTGCGGGCATTTTTATGATGCTGCAGCGATAGTTTCATATTGGTTTTACAATACCACTGCGGCGGCGTGTTGTCAATGATTTCAGACCGCTGCAGCGATTGACAAGAGACCGGATTTAAAGTATAATATTCCGATACGACAATAGGTCGAAAGGAGATTTACCAACATGACAGATAACATGAATGAGGAAATAATATTAACCCGGGAAGGGTACGACAAAATAGTTGCCGAACATGAAGAACTCGTATCCGTCAAAAGAGCTGAAGTCGCAGAACGTATAAAAGAAGCGATTTCTTACGGAGATATATCGGAAAACGCTGAGTACGATTCCGCAAAGAATGAACAGGCTGATCTTGAAGAGCGTATCCATAAGCTGGAGACGATGATTCGAAAGGCAAGAATCGTTCAGGAGGAGGATGTCAAGGGAGATGTCGTGAACGTAGGTCTCAAAGTTGTTGTAAAGGATCTCGATCTTGACATAGAAGAGGAATTCTCAATTGTGGGAACTACAGAAGCCGACCCGTTTGAGGGCAAGATTTCAAATGAATCAGCAGTCGGTCATGCGCTGATAGGCCATAAAAAAGGCGATAAGGTTGTAGTAGAGGTTCCCGACGGGTTCATAAACTATGAAGTAGTGGAAATAAAAAAGGCATAAAATAAGATTTTGGAAAGAGGTGTTTTGATTGCATTGGGCGGAAAAAATCGCAGACAGGATAATCAAGAAGAACCCGGATAAGGAGGAGTACGTATGTGCGGCCGGCATCAGTCCGTCAGGTTCTATTCATATAGGTAATTTCAGAGATATAGCAACGAGTCTGTTTGTTGCGAAAGCGCTGCAGAAAAAGGGAAAAAAGGCGCGTCTGCTTTTTTCGTGGGACGAATATGACAGATTCAGAAAAGTGCCTGTGAATGTCAAGGCTGTGGATCCTGACAATGAATTTGAAAAATATATAGGACTGCCGTATACTTCAGTGCCTAATCCGTTTGATACAGAGCATGCAAATTATGCCAAGTATTTCGAGGCCGAGTTCATGGATTCAATCAAGAAATTCGGCATTGAGATGGATTACAGATATCAGACAGATATGTACACGTCCGGGAAATACAAGGATGATGTCATCGAGGCAGTAAAAAAGAGAAAAGAGATTTTTGATATACTTGACAGTTTCCGTACGCAGGATGCACAGGAAGGTGAAAGAGATGCATACTATCCGGTGAGCATATTCTGCCCTGAATGCGGAAGAGACACCACAAAGATTTTATCGGTTTCGGATGACTGCACTACAGCTGAATATGAATGTGAATGCGGACATAAGGGAACATTTGATTTCACAAAGGATTTCAACTGCAAGCTGGCATGGAAAATCGACTGGCCGATGCGCTGGAGATATGAAGGTGTTGACTTTGAACCGGGCGGTAAGGATCATGCGAGCCCGGGCGGAAGCTACGAGACAAGCAGCGTTATCAGCAGAAAAATATTCGGAAATGAGCCTCCGATGTTCCAGGGCTATGAGTTCATAGGAATCAAGGGTTCGACAGGAAAGATGTCGGGATCGTCCGGACTTAATCTCACCCCGGAAACACTGCTTAAGATATATGAACCGGAGATAATCCTGTGGCTTTATTCAAAGACAGATCCGAAAAAGGCATTTGACTTCTGCTTCGATGAGGGCATACTGCGTCAGTACTTTGAGTTCGACAAGATGTACAATGATTATATCTCAGGCAAAGCAAATGAGCACAATGCATCGGTTATCGAATACAGTCTTATAGAGGGCAAGACTATAAAGACTGCACCGATGAATCTGCTGGTGCAGCTCGGATCAATCGTTGACTTCAATGTGCCGATGATGGAAACCGTATTTGAGAAAATCGGAACACCATACAAGTACGAAGACTTCGATACAAGACTTGAGCTGGCTAAGTACTGGCTGTATCAGTGCGCTCCGGAAACAGCAAACAAGCTGCGCGGATGGAGAGACTGGGATCTTTACAATACACTCACCGATGACGAGAAGAAGGAAATCGCGCTTCTTTACGACTTCATAAAAGCCGGAGACTACACTCTGGACACACTGAACACGAAGCTTTACGATATACCGAAGGAAGTCTACGGTGCAGACATTGAAAATCTGAAAAAGATACAGGGACAGTTCTTCAAGATAGTCTACAAGCTCCTGATAAGCAAGGAGAGAGGACCGAGACTTTACCTGTTCCTCTACGCTATAGACAGAGAAAGATTCATGCATCTGCTCGACTTCAGCTTCCCGAAGACTGAAGAAGAGGAAGCACTTGAAAAGGCCGCACTCGAGGCTGAAAAGGAGCCTGAGGAAGAAAAGAAGGTATACGGTGAACCGGACGAGGTTCAGCCTATAGTTGAACCGGAGATTACCACAGATCAGTTCTTCGCAATGGATCTCAGAGTCTGCAGGATTGTAAAGTGTCAGGAAATCAGAAAGGCGCACAGCAACTACAAGCTGACGCTGTTCGATGGTCTGAAGGAGAGAGTTATCGTTTCGAGCATCAAGAACGATTACAAGCCTGAAGAGCTCGAGGGAAAGAAGATTATCGTTGTTGCGAATCTGAAGCCTGCGAGACTTACAGGTGTTACGAGCGAGGGAATGCTTCTGGCGGGAACGAACAATGCATGCGGATGTCAGGTGATATTCGTTGATGACATCGTACCGGAGGGAACAAGAATCTGCTAGGCTGGCATCGAATGCGCGGACTGCATCACCGGATGCACCGCGGAATCGAGAATACTGAATGAAAAATGGCTGCCGGGTGTTTTGGCAAAAGACATCAGGCAAGCCATTACTTTTGTAAAATTGCAATATAAGCCATGGTAAACGGCATTGAAATATTTAATCTGCGTCCGCATGAGGGCAGTCACTGTAAATCACCTGCGGATGTCAGAGCAGAATTGTCTTTTTCGTTTACTGTATTTGACCAATAGGAGAGAACAGATGAAAGATGTTGAAGTAAAAAGCCTGTACAGAGAAAGTCTGATGCATGCGGACAGCGATGTAACTGTGCGGGGCTGGATAAGAACGAACAGAGGATCAAACAAATTCGGCTTCATAGAACTCAATGACGGAACTTTTTTCAAGTCGGTGCAGGTGGTTTACGAGGCTGAGTTCCTGGATAATTTTGAGGAAATTGCAAAGGCGCCGATTGCGGCAGCCCTGAAGGTGACGGGTACTTTTGTGCTTACTCCTGAAGCAAAGCAGCCGTTTGAGATAAAAGCAAAGGAAATCGTTATAGAGGCGGGCTCTGATGCTGATTATCCGCTGCAGAAGAAACGCCACAGCATGGAGTTTCTGAGAGAAATAGCTCATCTCAGACCGCGAAGCAATACATTTTCTGCGGTTTTCCGCGTAAGATCCATGGTTGCGTATGCTATTCACAAGTTCTTCCAGGACAGGAATTTCGTATATGTGCATACTCCGATAATCACGGCAAGCGACTGCGAGGGTGCAGGCGAAATGTTCAAGGTAACGACGCTTGATCTGAATGATTTGCCTAAGGATGCCGAGGGCAAGGTTGACTACACTGATGACTTTTTCGGAAAAGAGGCGGGTCTGACAGTAAGCGGTCAGCTTGAGGCTGAGACTTTTGCACTGGCATTCAGAAATGTATATACATTCGGGCCTACATTCAGAGCGGAGAATTCAAATACCGCAAGACATGCTTCAGAGTTCTGGATGATAGAGCCGGAGATGGCATTTGCCGATCTCAACGACAACATGAATATGGCAGAGGCCATGATAAAATATATTATCAACTATGTCATGGAAAATGCACCGGAAGAGATGGAGTTTTTCAGCAAGTTCATAGACAAAGGACTTATAGAAAGACTGAGCAATATTGTTAATTCGGACTTCGCAAGAATCACATACACAGAAGCAGTGGAGCTTCTTAAAAAGTCCGGGGAAAAATTCCAGTATCCTGTTGAGTGGGGTATTGACCTGCAGACAGAGCACGAAAGATATATCACAGAAAAAATCTACAAAAAGCCTGTTTTCGTAACTGACTATCCTAGAGAAATCAAGGCCTTCTATATGCGTCTGAACGAAGACGGCAGGACTGTTGCGGCATGCGACCTGCTGGTTCCGGGTGTAGGCGAAATCATCGGCGGAAGCCAGAGAGAAGAGCGCTACGATGTGCTGAAGGCAAGAATAGAAGAAACAGGCATGACCGAGGAAGATTACTGGTGGTACATGGACCTCCGCAAATACGGCGGCGTGAAACACTCAGGCTACGGCCTCGGCTTTGAACGAATCATCATGTACATAACAGGAATGAGCAACATCCGAGACGTACTCCCATTCCCGAGAACCCCGAAAACCGCCGAGTTTTAGGGAGACCTAACCCGACGAACGGAGTGAGTCGCTGGTAGGTCCCCCGTCAGAGGCACAGCGCT
>CAVECM010000091.1:0-8664 GCA_963614095.1 Bacteroidaceae bacterium | reverse complement strand
TTCCCGCAAGCTTTATTAAAGAATACAATTATATAAATATTCCGGCAATGTCGAAATACATCCTTTTTCGTGTTGTTCAACGTGAAAAAGGATACAAAACGGCATTGCTTTTATATCGGAAAAGCTGTATTTTAATGTCATCAACGGAATTATCAGAATTTTTTAAAACAAGGAGGTTAGCAATGGAAAAGGACAGAAATTTGCAAAGCTCTGAAACAGGTGAATTTAAAAAAGTACTGGGTGTAGGATCATTGGTAATGTTTGGTCTTGCGTATATGGCACCGACGGTTGTGTTCAATTATTATGGAAATATAACTGTAGTTGCCAGCGGTATGTATCCTTTGTGTATGCTTCTTACAGCGATAGCAATGTTTTTTACAGCATTCAGTTATGCCAGCATGACAAAAGCATTCCCAAGCTCAGGTTCGGCATATGTTTATGCACAGAAATCGCTCAACCCGCATGTGGGTTTTCTCACAGGCTGGGTAATGCTGCTTGACTATGTGCTCATGCCGATGGTCTGCTTCTTATGTGTTGCAGTATATATGGAAGCATATGTTCCGGGAGTTCCGGTATGGCTCTGGGTAGTAGTTCTTGTTGTTATGTGTTTCCTGATTAATGCAGCAGGAGTTTCGGGAACGGCAAAAGCAGATACGATTCTTGTTGGAATTCAGCTGCTTATGATGGCTGTATTTATTGTGGTTTGTGTTGTTACTACATTGAAGGGCGGAATCGAGGGAGATTCAAAGCTGATTGACGGAACTGCATTTTTTAATTCAGAATTATTCAATCTGAGGATGGTAATGTATCCGGCAGCAATTTTATGTGTATCATTCCTCGGCTTCGATGCGGTAACAACTCTTGCTGAAGAAACCAGAAATCCGGTAAAGGACATTCCGAAAGCTGTTGTACTGGTATGTGTGGGAGCAGGCCTGCTGTTTACAATAATCGCATATCTTGCACAGGTAGTATGGCCGTCTGCTTATCAGCATATCGAGGATCCGGATACAGGTATATTCGAACTTCTGCGAAGAATAACACTTGTTCCGCATATGGACGTATTTTTCCTGGTGACAGATAATTTATCAAGTATAGCATGTGCACTTTCCGGTCAGGCCGCAGTAGTAAGAATCCTTTACAACATGGGAAGAGATAATATTTTACCTAAAAAGGTGTTCGGATATCTCCACCCTAAAACCGGAGTGCCGCTTTACAACCTGGTGATGGTAGGATGTGTCGGCTTTATAGCAATACTCTTCACTGATTATGTTCTGTCCGGAGCTGAACTCATAAGCTTCGGCGCAATAACAGGATTCATTGTTGTAAATCTGTGCGTACCATTCTACTATTTCAAGAAGAAAAAAGAAAGAGGCGCAAAAGCAGTTTTCAGGTATGGTGTAATGCCTGCAGTGGGCATGATTATATGCGCAGTACTCTGGATAAATATCGCTCCTAAGGGTAAGATAGTAGGTCTTGTATGGCTTGCTGTCGGTATTATTGTCCTGGCGGTAAAGACCAAGGGATTCAGGAAGCTGCCTCCGGAAATGAATCTTGACGCATAATCTGCAGGAGGGTGTAAGCTTTGAAACGTATTCTGAAAAACGGAAAGATATTCACATTAAACAAAGATAACAGCGAGGTCAGTGCTGTTGTACTTGATGGTAAAAAAATAATTTATGCAGGGAGCAGTGACGGCGCAGTGGCATACAGCGATAATGCTGAGGTGACGGACCTTGACGGGAAAACAGTTCTGCCGGGATTTATCGACAGCCATACGCACCCCGCGGGATGTGCATCAACGGCATGGCATGTAAAACTGCCGTGGACGGAGGATAAGGATGAACTGCTCCGGTTTGTAAAAGAATATGCTGAGGCACACGACAAATATGAGGTGCCCTTCCTGTTCTTTGAATATTATCCCACATCCATGTTCGGAATCACAGGACCGAGAAAGGAAATGCTTGATGAAATCGTTTCTGACAGGCCATGTCTTTGTCAGGATTTCGGGGATCATATGTGCTGGGTGAATTCCAGGATGCTTGAGCTTATGGGCGTGGATAAAAACACACCTGATCCGAGTCAGATAGAAATCTTTGAAAGAGATGAAGACGGAGAACCGACGGGCTGGATTAAAGAGCGAGCATGGATTTATTTTGAAGACAAACTATATAATGCTATAGGATGGAGACCGCCGGGGCTTGATAAGAAAACAATGGAAAACTATCTTGACAGCGTCAAAGCTTACGGAATCACATCCCTTGCGGACTGCCTTATTGAGAAGGAAGAACTGCTGGATTCTATATATGAGCTGGATAAGGAAGGAAAGCTTGAAATATTCTACGATGTCGCGGTGAGATTTTATCATTACAGTGAGCTCCCGGAGGCAATAGAAAAGCTGAAAGCGTACCGGAAAAAGTACGGAACAGAGCACATCAGATTCACATCGATGAAACTTTTTCTGGATGGAACCAATGAGCTGGGAAACAGTGCACTGCTTTCCGAACATATTAATGACCCCGGAAATTTCGGCGAGATAACTATGGATACTGAAGAACTTGCGGATTGCTTTTATCTGTGCAGCAGCGAAAAACTGGATCTGCATATACATATGGTCGGAGACAGGGCATTTCGCACAGGGTGCGATGCTGTCGAAAAAGCTCAGAAACGCATAAAAGCGGAGGGCGGTCAGTGGAATTGTCAGCCCATTTTCGCTCATTGCGAGCTGGTTGATCCGGCAGATATGAAAAGACCTGCAGAACTGGGAATAACGATAAACTGCAGCTGCCACTGGTCAGGAGGATATTTCGGCGAGGAGGCAAAAAACTTCATATCAGAAGAAAAATGGGAAACGATGTATCAGTTCAATCCGATGCTGGAAAGCGGCGCAATGGTTACGTTTTCAAGTGATGTAGTGACAAATTATGAGTTTCATCGTTCGTATCCTCTGTTCGGTATGCAGGTAGCGGCAACAAGAGTGGACCCGGAATTTCCTGTGGATCCCGTAAAGTATCCCGGCAGCGTCAGACTGCCTTTATCTGCCAAGCTTTCTGTGAAAGATTTAATAAAGGGATATACAATAGATGGCGCAAAGCAGCTGCACATCGACAATCTGACAGGTTCGATAGAAGCGGGTAAGCTGGCAAATCTGGTTGTGCTGGATAATAATCCGTATACGGTGCCTGCAGAAAAGCTGAGCACGATAAATGTTCACAGTGTTTATATTGAAGGGAAAGAAAGAAGAATAAACTGAATAAAGAAATCGAAAAAACAATGATTTCGGGTTCAATATTCAAAAGTGACAAGTGAGGTGTAAAATGGCGGCGGAAAAAATATTTTTAAACGGCAGAGTCTATACTGAAAATCCTGATATGCCATGGGCGCAGGCTATGGTGACAGAAGGGAAAAAGCTGATTTATGTAGGCGATAACGAGGGAGCACGGGCCTTTGCAGGAACCGGCGGTGCAGGCAGCACATGCGGTGCAGAACCTGAGATAATCGATCTTCAGGGCAAGACTGTAATACCCGGACTGCTGGACGGACATACGCATCCGGGAACCGTATCGAGCACATTCTGGTTCGTAAGAGGGCCGTTTACCCACGACAAGGAAGAACTGCGTGAGAACATAAAAAAAGCGGCCCTTGAGAACCCGAAGGAAGACTGCCCGTATTTTTACTACGAGAGTTATTTCACAGAAACATTTGCTCCGGAGGGTCCGGACAGAAGTTTCCTTGACGAGATAGTAAACGACAGGCCGGCAAGAATGCAGGACTTCGGAGATCATGCATGCTGCTACAACACTGCCGCACTTGAAATGCTCATGGGCGAGGACGGAAAACCGCACAGCGTCAGTCCGATAGGTGAACCGGATTTCATACAGGACGAAAACGGAAGATACACAGGCTGGGCACATGAATCAATCGTCAGCGGAGACCTGGGAATTTTTGAAAAAATCGGATGGAAGCCGAACGAGGTGATGAGCGATGAAACAACCGGCCCTTTCCTCGACTATCTGAAGCAGTACGGCGTCATGGGTCTTATGGAGGGGATCACAGAGTCTGAGGAAAATCTCAGATACATATACGAGCTTGACAAAGCGGGACGCCTGAACATGTTCTTCGAGGCCACATCGAGCGCAGGCGACGTGGGGCATCTGGACGAGGCTATAGAAACTCTGCGCAGATGGCAGAAGCTTTACACGACGGAGCATATCAGATGCAATACCATCAAATTCTTTATCGACGGCACGAATGAAATGGGCGACTGCCTCAGTGTACTGCCTTTTGCCAACGATCCCGAGGGTAAATATTATGGAAAAGCGTACGCCACATGTCAGGAAGTCACGGATATGCTGGTGCGTCTGAACAGCGAAAAAATAGATCTGCACGTGCATACTATCTGTGACGGTGCATTCAGACTGATGTGCGATGCAGTTGAAGCGGCAGAGAAAATATGCGGTGCCGACTGGTGCATCAAGGTATGCCTGGCTCACTGTGAAATTATCCATCCGGACGATATACACAGAGTGAGAGAACTGGGAATATATATTGATTACACCACTCACTGGGCCGGCGGATATTTCGGAGAGGGTGCGCAGACATATCTCGGAAAAGAGCGCTGGGCGACTATGCATGACTATACGAAGGTGCTTGCGGACGGCGGCAAGGTGGGATTTTCCAGCGATGTATTCAGCTATCAGGAAGCAGCCAGAGCCAATCCTATGATCGGTATGCAGGTAGCAATGACGAGAGTGGATCCATGGGTGCCGCTCGACCCTGAAAAATATGAGGGAAGTGTCAGACCGCCTCTTGACGGCAAACTGACGATAGAGCAGCTCATACACGGCTATACAGCAGTAAATGCAGAGCGAATGCGCCTTGATGACAAGGTCGGTTCTCTTGAAGCGGGAAAGCTGGCAAATTTTGTTGTGTTCAATGAGGATATATTCGAAAGCGCACATGCTCATCCGGAAAAATTCAGTGAGATTGAACCGGAGTGCACATATTTTGAAGGGCAGAAATATCAGATTGTCTCAACTCTGAAGAAGAATCGGGCCGAATAAAAAAATTGAATACAAAACACAGCTGATAAAGACCGGCCTGATATGAGCCGGGCTGAATAAAAACGCAGGACCGGAGAAATTGCCGGCGCAGAATGCCATAGGATAGTATATAATAGCATTCATGGAGGAACAAACGGCAATGGCTTTTACAAAAGAACAGATTAATGAAATGCTTGACGCACTCCGCACGGAATATCCCGATGCGGGGTGCGCGCTTGAGCATATGGATACATATCAGCTTCTGATAGCGGTGGTGCTGTCGGCACAGACCACAGACAAAAGCGTCAACAAAATAAGCGGTGCGCTTTTTGAAAAATATCCGACGCCTTTTGAGCTGGCGCGGGCTGATCAGGATGATGTGATAGAAATAATAAAGACCATCGGTATGTACAAGACAAAGTCAAAGAATATAATAGCGCTGGCAGGGAAACTGGTTGAGGATTTCGGCGGGAAAGTGCCGGACGACTATGACAGTCTGATTTCTCTTCCGGGCGTGGGCAGGAAGACTGCGAATGTCGTTCAGTCCGTGGGGTTCGGGCATCAGAGAATTGCGGTGGATACTCACGTTTTCAGAGTGACAAACAGAATAGGAATAGTAAATGAAAAGGATGTGCTTAAGACCGAGCTTGCGCTTATGAAGGCGCTGCCCGAGGAACGATGGACGGAGGCGCATCACAGCTTCATATTTCACGGAAGAAACTGCTGCAGTGCCAGAAATCCCGGATGCGGCAGGTGTGTTATAGCGAATCTGTGCCGCAGAAACATCAGCGCACAATAAAAGGTCCGGCGGATTTCAAATCTGCCGGACCCGGTTATTTAATGCAGTAATTTATCTGATGCTGTGCTTTATCTGCCGCAGCAGTACTTGTATTTCTTGCCGCTGCCGCACGGACATGGTTCATTTCGTCCGATTTTCTTTCCCTTTACGACTGTCTTTGATTTTTTATATTTCTTGGCGATTTCAGTCATCTTATCTTCGCCGAGTATATCTGTCCACTGCGGAAGCGAGTACAGATAGTCTGCACCTGCCGCAAGCATGTTGTAAAACAGTGTCTCGGGTTCAATCTCGATTTCCACTGCCGAATTTTCGTCGAAGTTCTCAAAGTCGTTGCCGGTCTTGAGGCTGCTGTTGATTCCGTCGAGGAATCCCATGTAGATGACAGGGCGCACCTCGTATGCTGCGGCCAGTTCGCCTAATGTTCCGGTGATTTTTTCTTCAGGTCTGTCGAGGATATCGCTGTAGATTTTAGTCTCAGCTCCGCTGTATTCCTTCCAGAATTCCGGGAAAGACTCCTCTGTCTGATTTTCAATCAGATTTTTCCATTCTTCAAATAAAGTCATATTGACCTCCTGTGATTGGTTTTGTGCTTTGCACATTTAAACAATAAATATGGGACAATGATGCCCCATATCATATTCATATATCTGTTGTTCGTATATTCAGGCGGGCTGTGCAGATTTCAGTCTGTATGCACCGGTGAAGTCTGTCTGATCAGATTGCCTGTTTTATCGAATCACATTGTTTATTATGTCGATTACATCGCCGAGTACTGCGCTGCCTGTAGGGAGAGGGCCTGCGCCTTTTCCGTAAAACATCAGGTCGTCCACTGCATTGCCCTTTACAAATACAGCGTTGAATTCCTTGTTGATGCCTGCAAGAGGGTGGCTGTTATCCATGTTCATAGGCTGTACAGCATATTCCACCTCGCCGTTTTCGAGCTTCTTAGCATGGGCAATGAGCTTGATTGTGCAGTTGTTCGCACGTGCCTCTTCGATTTTTTCCTTTGTAATCTGTGTGATGCCTGTAGTAGGAATGTCTGTAGGTGCAACGTATTTGTCAAACATCAGAGCCATGAGTATGCTCAGTTTGTTTGCCGCATCGATACCCTCGACATCAGCTGTAGGGTCTGCTTCTGCAAAGCCCTGCGCCTGTGCGTCCTTAAGGGCTGTATCGTAGTCAAGACCTTCCTGCGTCATCATAGTGAGTATGTAGTTAGTGGTTCCGTTGAGAATCCCGAGTACTTCTTCGAACTTGTTGGCTCTGAGCGGGCCTGTAAGTGTTCCCAGGATAGGTATGCCGCCGCCTACGCTGGCCTCGAATTTCAGCGCCACATTGTTAGCCTTTGCTGTGTCTGTGAGCTTGTGATAGTTTGCTGCAACAGCTGCCTTGTTGGCTGTAACGACATGCTTGCCGTTTTCCATTGCTGTGAGCATGAATGTAGTTGCCGGTTCAATTCCTCCGAGGAGCTCGATTACGATATCGATTTCGGGATCCTTGAATATTTCGTCTGCATCTGACGTGAATTTTTCCATCGGTACGACGATGCCTCTGTCGCGTGCAGTGTCTCTTTCAAGAATTTTTACGATTTCGACATTTGCACCAACCGCGGATTCTATTTCAGCTCTGTTCATTTCAAGAGTTTTGTACGTTCCTGTACCAATGTTCCCCATTCCGAGCAAACCGATTTTGATTGTTTTCATTATATTTATCCTCCGTTAAGTTAAACGATTACAATAGATTATATAATAAATTTCACCGTTTGTCTTTAGTTTTTTTGATTTCCGGGAAGGGTAAATGTGTTTAATAATTAACAGACGGAGGTTTGAAATCAGCGGATTTGAGGAAATCTCTGCAGCTTAATTTGTTTTCCGATTCTTCTCCTGAGGCATATTGATAATATTCGACGATATACAGACATATACCGGTAGCAATTTGCTGAAAAATACGATATATTTACAATAGGTTTAAATTCAGACGAAAGGAGGCAGGCAGATTGTTTTTTGAGTATGGTGAAAAAGAAACGGCATATCTGAAAGAAAAAGATGCAAGGCTTGCCGGGATTATAGACAAACTGGGTCATATTGACCGTGCGGTTGATACCGATTTGTTCTCTTCTGTCATCCATCATATCATCGGACAGCAGATATCCACTAAGGCGCAGCAGACCGTCTGGCAGAGGATGAATGATGCTTTCGGCGAGGTTACACCGACATCTGTAAGTAAAGCAGATGTAAACACGCTCCAGGCACTGGGCATGACATTCCGCAAGGCGGAATATATCAGGGACTTTTCGGAAAAGATTGTGTCCGGAAAGTTTGACCTTGCCGCTGTGGAGCATATGCCGGACGATGAAGCAGTAAAAGCGCTTACTTCCCTGAAGGGCATCGGTGTCTGGACGGCGGAAATGATTCTTCTGTTCTGTCTGCAGCGTCCGAACATACTGAGTTATGATGACCTTGCTGTTCAGCGCGGTATGCGCATGGTCTATCATCACAGAAAAATCGACAGAAAACTCTTTGAGAAATACCGCAGACGGCTTTCACCCTACTGCAGTACAGCAAGTCTGTACTTCTGGGCAGTCGCGGGAGGAGCGCTTCCCGAGATGAAGGATTACGCTCCGAAAAATCCAAAAAAGAAATGAAGAAGGCAGATATAGCACTTGTAAGCAAAAGTTGCAGAGGAGGATATGCAGTATGAAGTACACAATACGGGAAACAAATGATTTTGAAGAGCTGGCTCAGTTATATTATGACAGTGATCTGGAGATAACGCTGGGTGAGGCACCTCACGGAAAGATTATAAAAAACTGGAGGTGCACAGATG
>CAVECM010000090.1:0-8838 GCA_963614095.1 Bacteroidaceae bacterium | reverse complement strand
ACGACGGGTACGTGCGCGGCGTCAGAGAAGGTGAAGCACAAGGTCTCAAAAGAGGCAAAGAGCTTGGTATCAAGGAGGGTGAAGAACGAGGTCTCAAGAAAGGCAAAGAACTAGGCGTCAGAGAGGGTGAGCTTTCCAAGCAGCGCGCTATAGCAGCCAACATGCTTGCCATGGATATGGATATCCCGACAATCGTGAAAGCGACAGGACTCAGTGAGGATGAAGTGCGGAATCTGAAATAAAAACGTAAGTGCTATATGTTGACAGATGTTTTTTCACAATAAGCTTAGATAGCTAAAAGGACTGTTGATTATACTATTTGAATTGGCAGTCTTTTTTATTAACTTAAAATCCGAAACATATTTGTTTGCACAGACCTATGTGAATGAATTTTGGAAAATCTTTCGAGGTGTCATTTTTATAGGACATCTCGAATGTTATAATAAATATATATAATTATAAGACCGACAGAAAAGCGGGAAAACGGGAATAGTGATTTCATAAACTCAGTAAGACCGTTTTATTGCTGAAATCAGATAATAATGTTAGGATCAATAGACTAAAGGGCGGAAAGTTTTAAGCAACAGGAGGATGATTTCTTGGAATATATTGCACATATCAATGAAGTTGAAAAAACAGTGCAAAGTGTCAAGTCACATAGTGAAAACACTGCGGCTTTAAGCAGAGAATACTCAGTCCCTGCATTTAAAGAAATAGCTTTTGCTGCAGGATTATTGCATGATATAGGAAAGTGGGAACCGGAATTTCAACGAAGAATACGAGGTGAAAATATCCGGGTGGAACATTCTATTGACGGTGCAATTGAGGCAGAATTACTATACCAATATCCGGTAGGAAAATTACTTGCATACTGCATTGCAGGACATCATTCTGGCCTTCCGGACGGCGGAAATAAAAACGATGTAGATAAGGTTTCCACTTTATCAGGAAGATTAAGAAGAAAACAGCCTGATGTATATTCCGCTTATAAAGATGAGCTCAATATACCGGAAATAAATACTTCAAGTTTTATAACAATATTGGCTGCCGGATGCAATAATAAAAAAGAAAATTGTATTGATAAATTTGCTTTTTTTACTCGATATTGTTTTTCATGTCTTGTCGATGCAGATTCCGTCGATACGGGCACATTCTGCGGAACACGTTCGATGTACGTGCCACGGGCTGATTTCAAAAGGTGTCTTGCCCGTGTAGATAATCATTTAAGCAGTTTTGTTTGCCAAACTGATTTGCAGCGAGCTAGAAGAAATGTTCAGGAGCAGGCTTTTCGAAAAATAAAAGAACCAGCTGAAATTTACCTGCTGAATATGCCGACCGGCAGCGGAAAAACTCTGTGCAGTGTAAAATTTGCATTAGAAAAAGCCATATCAGAACACAAAGAAAGAATTATTTATATCATACCTTTTAACTCGATAATAGACCAGACTGTAGACGAGTTTGAAAGTATTTTTGGTGACGATGCCGAAATTCTCAGGCATCAGTCCTCGTTTTCATATGAAGGCGAAGAAGGTAAGGAAGCATATAGTGAGGATTATCGTGACGCTATGAAAAATGCAGAGGAAAACTGGGATGCTCCATTTATTGTGACAACGGTTGTTCAGTTTTTCGAATCGATTTTTTCGCACAAAAGAAAGAAACTGAGAAAACTGCATAATATGGCAAACAGTATTCTTGTTTTTGATGAGGTACATTTAATGCCGCAAAAGTATCTGCAGCCATGCCTTCAAGCGGTATCATATATCACAAAATACTTAAACAGCGAGGCTTTATTTTTGACTGCAACGATGCCTGATTTTAAAGGTCTGATTCATAAATATGCATTGCCGGACAGTAGTATTTTGAATTTGATTGATGATACATCTGATTTTGTAAAATTTGAGAAATGCAGTTATATGAACATCGGGTCAATTGAAGACGATGAATTGCTGTGCCGAGCTAATAAATATCCGACATCTTTAATTGTAGTTAACAGTAAGGCTAAGGCGAAAGAGTTATATCAAAACTGCAGCGGAAATAAATATCATCTGTCAACATATATGGCTGCTTGTGACAGGAAACGTGTGATTAGAGATATAAAGACAGCAGTTCGTGCATTGGAAAAAGAATTTCCTTATCCTCAGGAAATTCCGGATAATCGCCGCATTACAGTAATCTCAACATCGCTTATTGAGGCAGGGGTTGATTTAGATATGCATAGTGTATTTCGCGAGATGGCCGGCCTGGACAATATTCTGCAAGCCGGCGGAAGATGTAATAGAGAAGGAAAGCGAGAGAATGCAGTGACATGTATTTTTTCATTTAATGAAAATGCTGCACGTGCAGTTGCTGATGAAAAAATAGAGCTGACAAAGGGATTAATTCAGAAATACGCAGATATTTCTGTAAAGGAGTGTATTGACGAATATTATAAGCGCCTTTTTCATATGAAGGCGGAATTTCTGGAACGAAATACTATAAGTAAAGAATGTTCTTCTTTCGATAATATTCCGTTTCGCACTTATGGAGAAAAGTTTAAAATAATAGATGCACCGGCGGTTTCGATTGCAGTGGCCCGTGACAAAAAAAGTCGGGAATTGATACGACAGCTGGAATTTACAGGGCAGTGCAATGTACGAGAACTGCAAAAGTACACGTGCTCAGTAAAACCATGGGAACTGGATGACCTTATAAAGCAGCACGTTGTTGAAGATTATGAAAGTGGGATCTGGTGCTTGACAAATATGGATTACTATGATGAAGAAACAGGAATAAAGTTCGAAGGAGAAGATTATTTTATATAGCGTAGGAGGGAAGTTCATGAGCTATGGATTTAAGATTATAGTAGAAGGAGATTATGCATGCTTTACCCGGCCGGAATTCAAAGTTGAACGGGTAAGCTATGATGTTCCGACGCCGGGAGCATTAGAGGGTATGTTGAAAAGCATTTACTGGAAGCCTGCTATACGATATGTCATTGATAAAATTATTGTGTTTCAGCCAATCGAATTTGCGAATGTGCGCAGAAATGAAGTTAAAGAAAAGATTTTATTAAGCAAGATAAAAAAACAAATGAACGGAAAGGATGCTGATCCATCCATTTACACATCAGAAGTCCGAAGCCAACGGGCATCGATGCTTTTAAAAAATGTAAAATACGGTATTGAATTTCATTTTGAAATGACTGGCCTTCGGAGTGAAGAAAACGATACGGAAAGCAAACATTTTAATATTCTGAAGAGACGATTAGAAAAAGGGCAGTGTTTTCGAACACCTTGTCTGGGATGCAGTGAATTTCCGGTAAAGCGAATTGAAATGGTAGATGATTTTGACAGTAATCTGATAAGTGAGCGTGTGCTGGAGATGGGTGATGTCGATTTAGGGTTTATGAGTTACCGAGTTGAATTTCAAGACAAGGGTATACCGCTTAATCAGGACTGGGACAATCCGGAGTTTTCAGACCGGGCAACTACCCGATATTATCGGCCGCATATGGTAAATGGAGTAATAGATGTTAGAAAATATAGGGAGGAATTATTATGCTGATTAAAGCATTATGCGATTACTACGATATTTTAGCAGCTGCGGGGAAAGTTCTTCCTGAGGGATATTCAAGTATTGGAATACATTACTTAATTGCTTTAACGCCAAATGGCGAGCTGGATGAAATCATAGACTGGCACATAACCGAAACGGAAGTATTAAAAAATGGAAAAACAAAAGAGAAAAAAATCCCGAAGGTGGTTTATATGCCTAAACGTACTGAAAAGACAGCTATTGATGCAAATATAATAGAACACCGTCCGCTTTATTTATTTGGTTTAAACTATATTGATGGAAATATGAGTTCAAGCGATAATAAAGCAAAAAAATCCCATGAAGCTTGCGTGAAAAAAAATCTGGAATTTATCGATGGAATAGATTCTCCTGTAGTGAATGCATATCGTAATTTTTTACAGAGTTGGAATCCGGATGCGGAAATTCATAATGAAAAACTGCTTTCACTTGGAAAAAAATATCAAACATTTCGTTTTGCAATTTGTCTATCAGGACAACCGGATATGCTTTTGCATGAAGACGCTTTAGTTAAAAGTAAATGGGAGCAGAACGCAAAATTATCAGAGAGTAATGAAATATGCATGCAGTGTGCAGTAACAGGGGCCTATAGTCCGATTGCACGTGTACATGGAAAAATAAAAGGAGTTTACGGAGGACAGTCATCAGGGACGAGTCTGGTATCATTTAATAATGATTCAGAGAATTCGTATGGAAATGAACAATCGTTCAACAGTAATATTTCGGAAGCTGCCATGCAAAAGTATACAGAGGCCTTAAATTATTTACTGCAGGGTCGCAGCCATAAGATTTTAATGGACGATTTGACGATTTTATTCTGGGCGATGAACCCTGATGAAAACTGCGAGGATATGTTTTTAGCTATGCTGAATGGAACCTCCGAAAAAATGGATGCTGAGGCAACTACGCAAATGTTAAGCGATTTAATGCGTCGCAGCAAAGACGGCATTATATATGAAGAACAGTTGAAATCCCTTGAAGATATCGACCCTGATGTAATTTTTTATATGATTGGTATTAAGCCAAATGCCACAAGATTGTCAATAAAATTTATTGACAGAAAAAGATATTCTGATGTGTTGTGGAATATACTGCGATTTCAAAAGGAGATGCAGATATCTGAAAATTTTGAGGCGATTCCGCTCTATAGAATAAAGAAAGAGTTGGTTTCTCCCAAAAGCAAAAACGAAACATGCAATCCTGCATTGATTTCAAGTTTGTTTAAAGCAATTGTTTATGGATATAGGTATCCTATTGCATTGTTAGAGTTAGTTATAAGGAGGATTAAGACTGATAACGATACAAAAGACAATAGATTTATTCGTTTAAATAATATTCGAGCAGGGCTTATAAAAGCAATTTTGAATAGAATCAGTGAAAAGGAGGAGTTAAAAGTGGCACTTGATAAGAATAATTTTAATCAGGCATATTTATGCGGCAGGCTGTTTGCTGTTCTGGAAAAAATACAAGAAGACGCTTCTGAAAGCAAATTGAACAGTACGATAAAGGATCGTTTTTTTGCATCTGCTGCATCAAAGCCGGTTCTTGTTTTTCCTAAATTATTAAAGCTTACACAGAATCATCTCGGAAAAATAAAAAGTAAAAATGAAGGTCTTTATGTTATTCATAATAAACGTATAGGGGAAATTATGAATATGCTTCAAGATGGTTTTCCGGATACATTGCTGCTAGCCGATCAGGGCAGATTCATTATTGGATATTACCAGCAGAGACAAAGTTTTTTTGAAAAAAATAAAGAAGAAGTAGAACAATAAATGGAGGTTAAAAATGTCAATTACTAACAGATATGATTTCATTATGCTTTTTGATGTAGAGAATGGTAATCCAAACGGAGATCCAGACGCAGGCAATGCACCGCGTATGGACGCTGAAACCGGATATGGGTATATAACTGATGTTTGTCTCAAAAGGAAAATCAGAAATTTTGTGGAACTGTCAAAAGAAGGCGAGGCAGGATATAACATACTTATTAAACCGGATAAGGCATTAAATACACAATTTACAGAGGCTTATGAAAAAGAACAATTAGAACGGGGTAAGAAAGGCAAAAATGTTAACGATGTAAAAAAGGCAAGAGATTATATGTGCAGGAATTACTTTGATGTGCGTGCTTTCGGAGCTGTTATGTCTACCGGTGACAACCCATGTGGAATAGTCAGAGGACCTGTTCAACTCACTTTTGCAAAAAGTATTTCACCTATCAGTGTTGAAGATGTAACGATTACAAGACAGGCTAGAACCACAGAAGAACGTCAGGAGACCGGAGAAACCGAGATAGGCCGCAAAAGTATTATACCGTATGCATTATACCGCGCGGAGGGCTATGTATCTGCAGCGCTAGCGCAAAAGGTAACTCATTTATCCGATGACGACATAGACCTTTTATGGGATGCTATTATCAACATGTTTGAAAATGATCATAGTGCAGCAAGAGGAAAGATGTGTATGAGAAAGCTGTATGTTTTTAAACATGAAAGTATTCTAGGAAATGCTCCGTCACATATATTGTTTGACAAGGTGACTGTGGCTTTAAAGGAAGAAAATAAGCCTCCTCGAAAATTCAGTGATTACGATATACAAGTTGATAATAATATGCCAGAGGGCGTTACATTTATTGAAAAAATATGAATACAGATGAAATAACGATTAGGTCTATTCAGCATTATATGTACTGCCCGCATCGCTGGGGGCTTTTGGAAATCGACAAAGCATGGGCAGAAAATGCATTTGTAACAAAGGCAAATTTAATGCATAAACGAGTACACGATCCAGAGCGCAATTATTCTGCAAGAGGAAAAAAGGTATATACATCGGTTCCTGTATATAATGATTTGGAGGAATATAATCTTTACGGTATAACTGATTGCCTGGAATGCAAGGAATTTGAAGACGGTGTTCCGCTGTTCGGAAGCCAAAAGAAATATGAAATATGTATAGTAGAGTATAAGCCTACTAAGCCCAAACAAGGAACTCACCGGCGGGATGATATGATGCAAGTTTTTGCACAGAAGTTATGCGTGGACTACGTTTTTAAGTGCCAATGTGATACTGTGATATATTATGCTGACATTAAAAAAAGAATTCCGGTAGATTTTGCAGAGTCGTATCAAGAATTTGATTCTGAGCTGAAACAGATGCTAAAGGAAATGAGGGCGTATTTAATGATAGGATATATCCCGCCAATCAGAAGGGAGCAAAATTGCAGCGGTTGTTCTATGAAGGATCTTTGTATGCCTTCTCTGAAAAAGGACTACAGTTTCCGGAAAGAACTTCAGCATATTGCGGACGAAGATATTCGATAGATGTTGAGAGGATATCAAAATGCGAAAGTTATTGAATACAGTTTATATAACAAATGAACAGGCATACTTGACTTTAGACGGGGAAAATCTGGTATGTAAAGTGGAGAAAGAAACGAAGCTGAGAATTCCGTTTGAAAACATTGAGAATATCGTGTGCTTTAGCTATATAGGATGTTCGCCGGCATTAATGGGAAAATGTGTAAGTTTGACAATTCCAATTAATTTCATTTCACCGCAGGGTAAATTCTTAGCAAAAGTTTGTGGTGAAACCAAAGGAAATGTTTTTTTAAGAGTACAACAAATAGATTGCTTCCGAGACAAAGGGCTTGAATTGACGAAGAACACCGCAGCAGCTAAATTCAGTAATACTCGGCAGTTATTACGAAGAACGCTTCATGATAATGCCGAATTGCGTGAAGATAAGGATATAAAGCAAGTAGTAGATTTCCTTGCAAATGGAATAGAAAAAATAATGTCAGCAAACAGTATAGAGGAAGCACTGGGAATTGAAGGAAGTTGTGCACAAGCATTTTTTTCTGTTTTTGATAAGCTCATAACGAATAAAAAAGTTCCGTTTTCATTCGAGATGCGCAGCAAAAGACCTCCGTTAGATCCAGTGAATGCATTATTGTCATTTATTTACACCTTAGAAACAAGTGAATATGCGGCAGCATTAGAAACTGTTGGATTGGACAGCTATATTGGTTTTTATCATGCGCTTCGAAGCGGGAGAAGTTCATTGGCATGTGATCTTGTGGAAGAAACACGATGTATTGCGGAACGTTTTGTATTATCTCTTTTAAACCTGCAGGTTGTCGGAGAAAAGGATTTCGAAAAACAAGTATCAGGCGCGGTATGGCTGAACAACGATGGGAGAAAAAAAGTATTATCTCGCTGGCAAGAACGGAAAAGGAAAACAATTGCACATCCATATTTAAAGCAGAAAATACCAGCGGGACTTTTACCATATGTGCAGAGTAATTTATTAGCAAAGTATATAAGAGGTGATTTAGAAGAATATCCTCCATATTTACAAAAGTAGGTGAGAGTTATGATGGTATTGATAAGTTATGATGTCAGCACATCCACGGCAGCTGGGAAAACCAGGTTACGCAAAGTTGCAAAAGAATGTCAAAACCATGCACAAAGAGTTCAAAATTCTGTTTTTGAAGCCGATTTGGATTATTCGTCATTTATGAAGCTTAAAGACAAACTAATTAAATTGATTGACGAGGATTCAGACAGCTTACGATTTTACTATTTAGGAAACAACTGGAAAAAGAAAATTGAACATGTTGGTGCAAAAGAGACCTATGACCCAGAAGGCGTTATAATTGTTTGAATGAACAGTAGGCGAAGCTGCGGTGATGCAAAAATCATGCACAGGTTCGCCTATGATTTGACCTTAAAATATGTTAATTCTTGAGTTTAACAGCAAATTATGCTATGCTTTTTAAGTCCGTTCCATGTATATAGGCGTATATTAGCGACACATACTATATGTCGCGGTCGCGCCCCGCATGGGGC
The DNA here is from genome assembly GCA_963614095.1 of Bacteroidaceae bacterium. Classification (GTDB taxonomy): domain Bacteria; phylum Bacillota; class Clostridia; order Peptostreptococcales; family Anaerovoracaceae; genus Lentihominibacter. The sequence goes on along the minus strand of CAVECM010000090.1, from coordinate 415 downwards.
GTGTGAGTAGAAATATTCGTCCGGTCGATACATCGGCGTGGGACTCGGTCGCGCCCCGCATGGGGCGTGTGAGTAGAAATAGAAGCCTCATAAAAGAGGCTGAGCACCTCGAAGTCGCGCCCCGCATGGGGCGTGTGAGTAGAAATCTTAATCCAGTGGTGCGCAGACACCGGGTTGAAGTCGCGCCCCGCATGGGGCGTGTGAGTAGAAATATCAAGCTCAATCAGCTTTTCGTTAAACTCATCAGTCGCGCCCCGCATGGGGCGTGTGAGTAGAAATTCAAGCCATGTTATAACCTTGTCCAGTCCGATGGTCGCGCCCCGCATGGGGCGTGTGAGTAGAAATTGGGATTATAGCTGGGCAAAAGGCACTCGGAAAACCGTCGCGCCCCGCATGGGGCGTGTGAGTAGAAATG
>CAVECM010000089.1:0-8911 GCA_963614095.1 Bacteroidaceae bacterium | reverse complement strand
GACCGGGAAATTCCGAGTCCGACAGCTCGCTTAAACCGGCGGATTCAGAATCTCAAGTGGCTGAACCGGCGGGCAAGGTTTCAAAAGAAGCGCCTCGAAATGTTCTGCACAGGATTTCCGATAAAATCTCACGCAGATCGGTTCTCATTGCAGCTCTGATTACTGCAGTTCTTCTGACTGCAGCTGTAATAGTGCTGTGCGTCTGCCTGTTCATGCGTGCGGATGATTACTCCGCCGAGGCCCGGCTGCTGGATCGGACTGTTATCGAGGCCTCCTCGATTGCCGAAACCCTGAAATCCACACACGGTGATTTGTCGAAGGCAAGCCAGCTTATGAGTTCCCACAGCCAGACCGAGGTCACGGAGAACTCGCTCACGCTTTATTACGACAGTGAGCTGAATCCGTCGACGCAGGCAACACATGCCTACAGGGCTGTTGCCGCGAAAACATCCTCAGGTGCTGCTTTTCAGTATACACTTGTGTTTTATTACGGTGATACCGATGATGAAATCTACACGCTTTCATTCAGTTCGTTTTAGACACTGCATATTATGTAAAGCTCAGCTGATTCATCCTGCCTCGGGTGTGCCCGCAGCATTTTGCCTGCAGCTGATAAGTTAATTCAGTTATTAATCTGATTCATACAGGAAAGGAGTTAAGCCGCATGACCGGAGAAAAAAGACATTCCATGAACCGCCGCGCAAAAGGCCGGCGCAGCATCCGTACAACCCGTCCGGCACGCGGCAGCGAGCGGTTTTACAGTATTGTTGACACCGGACTTCCCTTCCGGCTTACATTCGTATCGTCCGTCATTCTGATTGCTGTCGTATTCGCAGTATTCGCAGTAACATGCTTTGCCGCAGTCAACCTTGCCTCGGCTTCTGAAAGGCTCAGTGATGCGAAGGCGAACGCACAAAGCTGCAGCGATTACTATGCTGCGGAATCAACTGCTGTAAGAATTCTCAATATCCTGGCCGCTGATGACGGCAGCTCCCTTGTCGACAAAAACGGCGAACTGAAGTACCGGCCGAGTGCTGATGCAGCTGCCGGCGATTCAGAGTCGTCAAGTGATTCCGATTCGGAAAGTTCGAGTTCTGGCAGCTCGAGTCCGCGAAGTTCCGGTTCAATTGATTCGAGTTCGGAAAGCTCGAGTTCAGAAGACTCGGCAGACAGCAGTACTGTAATTACCATTTCAAGAAACGGCGGCAGCTTTTCTTTTGATGTGCCTGTAAACGGAACCGAGGAAACCGGCAGCAGCGAAAGTCATGAATCCGCCGCACAAAAAAACCTCCATGTAATCGCACAGATTACTGAAGGTAAAATAAACATAATCGAATGGTATCTGAAGGATTCAGACTGAGTCTGTCTGCCCGGTGCCATAAAGATATGATTTCACATATATCCATCCCGGACTCCGCCTAAAATCCGGCTCAAAAGTCAGAATGTATGTGTGCCGTACGCAAAGTGATTGCTGTGCTCCAGGTCCTTGAGCATTTCGCTGTCGCCTGATGCCGCAGCCGCCTCGCGTGCTTCCTTAAGCACAGCTGCCAGTCTTACCGCTTTTCTCCCCAGTGCATACGCAACTTCTTTGCCCTTCACTTTATCTTTCGTTTTTCCGTAAGTGGCTACCCAGCCCGCATCCACGAAATCATTGCAGTTGTAAAAGCTCTGCATGGCCTGAAAGGTGCTCGCAACCCCTGCGCTGCCGCAGGTTATTGCGGTTGCCGCAACCTTACCGTCGCCCACCGGCATATATGCCAGAGCACGATCCATTATCGTCTTGCATTGAGCGGTCACCCCATAGAAGTAAACCGGCACGCCGAAAACGACAACATCCGCTTCAGCCACTGCATCGTATATCCGCTTTATAAAATCGTCGCCGCACACACAGCTGCCTGTTTTGGCGCATGCCCAGCACCCTCTGCAGTATCTGAAATCCTCCGGAGCTGCTTCATAAACGCCCATCCTTGTAATTTCCACATCCGGCAGTGAGCGGCAGCCCGCCAGCACTTCATCGAGCAGCTGATCAGTGTTGCGGCCCTTCCGCGGACTCGTATTTACTGCCAGTACCTTTATCACTTCTCATACCTCCTTTTCCCGTCCTGTTTCACGGAAAGCTTCCGAGAATAAATTTTTTATCCAAGAGGCTCTCTCCCCCGCAGCCTTTAAAGGAATCTTTTATTCGGAGTCTCTCCCCGGCCTTTATTCGGTCGTACTCAGAATTTCCTTGTTCTTCTCTACCTGGCTGACTTTCATCCTCGAAACATCCGCCGGGTCCACCTCTTCCTTGAGTGCCAGTATCGTCGGTCCGAGGTAAACGGTCTTCAGAATCTTTCCATCAAGCGAAATTTTACTGTACTCCGTAAAATTCTCGCCCTTTATATAATAATTTTCGCCAATCTGTACGACTTCATCAATCTTTATATCCTTGACACCCATCTTGAGCTTCGTTGCCTTGAACGGGTTAGTCTGTCCGTATATATACTGCTTTCCGTAAAGCATATCGTACGACAGCGCCTCGAGATCAGCAAGATAATCGGCATCGTCCTTATGGTTCTGCTGATATTTAGTCATCAGTCCCGTCGAGATGCCCAGTCTGCTCAGAACCTCTGATGTCAGTTCATATGAAGTAATATCCTTGTCTTCTTTTTTCATGCCGAAATTATTCCATATAACGTACTGCGTCTTGTAAAGCGAGCCGGATTTCATGTCGCTTTCTTCCATGTCAAGTGCCGGCAGATGATCTCCGTACATGATGAGTATTACATCCTCATCGTAAGACGCAAGCGTATCTGTGAGCTCTTTTATGAAAAGATCCATCTCATACACCTGATTGGCGTAATATTCATACTGCCATCGCTGTTCCTCCGAATCGGCCTTCGTCACCGTGACTGAAGGATTCTCTATTACCTGCTCAGTAGGATATTTGCCGTGTCCCTGAACAGAAATCGTGTAGATATAGTCCTGACCGTCGGTGCTCTCCAGCGCATCCATTATCTGCTCCGTGAGAATAGCGTCCTTTGCCCAGTTCTTCGGAGTCTTCATGACATTGTTCATGTATTCAAGACTTGTAAACGTGTCAAATCCCATATTCGAGAAGACTTTGTTTCTGCCGTAAAACACTCCTCTGTGGTTGTGTATCGCATGTGTCGAATAGCCCAGCTGTTTCAGATCGTAAGGTGTCGACTCGCAGGTTTCTTCAGTGAGTATATTCTTGTACGGATATTCTCCCGGTCCGAAGAATTTGACACTCATCCCTGTCATAACCTCGAATTCCACGTTTGCTGTTCCGGCTCCTACTGCAGGCACTGTCAGATATCCGGAGGAATAATCCTTCAGCAGCTGCCTGTAATTCGATACAGGATCTTTCGAAAACTCCACTCCGTCAACCTGTGTCGGATCTATGAACGACTCCAGCTGCAGGAATATGATGTTAGGTGTGTTTTCAACATCTGTATCGTCATCCTCACCCGGTGTGTAAATACCGTCGCTGCCCAGCTCTCCGCTGTCAAAAATATTCTTTATCTCCTCCTCGGAATATCCTTTCGGCTTGTCAATTCCCTTATCCATCCATGTGACGAGGAAACAGTACGGTACCCCGTTGTCTCTGTAGCCGTATGCCAGGTTGCCGAAGAACGTGTCGAGAATCCCGACCCTGATAGCTCCCTGGAATGCTCCGAATGTTACTCCCGCGATAATCACTATCACTGCTATCGATCTCTTGTAATTAACTTTGCCCTCAATCCTCGGCGCCTTTCGGAACAGCAGTATGAATATGAAAACCAGCAGTGCGACGCCTGCCACGGACAGAGTTATCGTCGTCGGTTTGAAATAATTCGATACAATTGACAAGCCGTCCTTGAGACTCTTGAGATCGTATACCGTAAACGGCGTCATTCTGTTGGAAAGTATAACACCGTTGATTATGCCGAGTGCCAGCCATATGAGCGAAAGCATGCATGCCGCAAACACGCGCCGCTTAAAAAGCAGTGCCAGCGATATCACCGCAAAAATCAGCAGAACATTACATAAAAATACCAGGGGACTCTGTACCATAAAAAGCACGCCCTGGATCAGTGAATGTCTTGCGAGTGTTTCGATTATAAGATTCAGTACGACTGCAGCTATAAACAGCAGTACTACATAATTTTTTATATATTTTCTGCAGAAATTCTTAAGCTTCTCCATTTCACTTATCTCCCACAACGTGCGGCCACTGCGTTGGCAATGGCTGCAAATTCCTTTATGTCAAGTGTTTCGGCCCTGCGGATCGGGTCTATTCCTGTTTCCTGCAGGATTTCTCTGATTTCATCCTTCGGCAGACCGTTGACTCCTGTAAGTGAGTTCAGCAGTGTCTTGCGCCTCTGTCCGAATCCGTGTTTTATGCATGCAAAAAAGGTCTTTTCATCGATGAGGTCCACAGGTCTTTCGCTTCTTACGGAAAGATGCAGAACTGATGAATCCACCTTCGGTCTCGGTATGAATACCTCTTTCGGAACGGCCGCGACCTGCTCTGCCTCGCAGTAGTACTGCACCGCCACAGACAATGCGCCGTACGTTTTGCCGCCCGGCTTTGATTTTATTCTGTCAGCAACCTCCTTCTGCATCATAATCGTGATGCTTTCAGCCTCTGTGCCGCTTTCCAGTATGCCCATTATTATCGGCGTCGTGATATAATACGGCAGGTTGCCTATGATTCTGACGCTGCCGGTGAATGTTCCGGCTGCCCGTTCCTCGTCTATCAGTGCGTTTATGTCGGTTTTCAGTACGTCCTGATTGATTATGCGTATGTTGTCGTATCCGGCAAGCGTCTCCGCCAGTACCGGTATCAGCTTCCTGTCGATTTCAATGGCTATGACCCTTGCGGCCTGCTCTGCCGCTGCTGCCGTCAGCACTCCGATTCCCGGACCGATCTCTATAACGAGGTCCTCCGGACCGATCTGTGCACCCTCGATAATCCTGTCAATCACATTGCGGTCAGTTATAAAATTCTGCCCGAGGCTTTTCGAAAGCTTGAAATCGTATCGTTCCCGTATGTCCTGTATCGTGGACGGTGAATATAGTTTCATATTTATGTAAATATCTCCCGAATTATCTTTGTTTATGTGTATATTTATTGCCTGCCGTTGTATTTCTCCGGCCGGCCGATATCTGCTTCTTAAAAAGATTCTGCCTGCGGAATTGAGTCTTTCCGCGGCCTTGCTGCTCCTGCAGAATTTACAGCGTCCTGCGGACTTTACAGCTCCTGCAGGTTTTGCATATCCTGCAGTGCGTTCTCCAGTTCTTCTCTCGTTATGCCGAATTTATTGAGGCGCTGCAGAAATGTTCTGCTGTTGCAGTATCCTATTCCCAGCGATTTTCCGGCGTTTTTTCTTCTCAGAGCGGAGTCCGCATATCCCGTAAGGCCGTACTCCATCATGTCCTGAACAGTGAGCTGTTCTTTCCCGCTGAGCTCTTCAAGTGTGCAGTGTGCTCTGGAAAGCGCTGCTCTTATGCTCTCTGCGGATGCATTCTCTATGCCGATGTCTCCGTCTTTCTCGGCATCGCTTCTGTCGAGAAAAGCCTGACCGGCGTTCGGGAATCTCTCCGTCAGTTTTTTTCTTATCTGCCTGCCGGCGTGGTCCGGGTCTGTGAAGATTATTATTCCTGTCTGCTCATATGCTTTTTCTATAAGCTCCCAGGTCTTTCTTGTTATACCATATCCATGTGTCTCTATTGTGACGGCTTCTACACTTTTTTTAATCGCCGCCGTATCGTCTCGTCCTTCAACGATTATTATTTCTTTTATATTCATTTCTGTATCTGTCATTTCCTCCTGCAGCCGCTGTCAGCTGCGGTGCACAGTCTTGAAAGTCTGCCCGCTGCCTTGACTGATTATGCGGCACAGGACCTCTGCCGGTGATGCTGATTATCATCGGCGGATTTTATCGAATAAAAACATACAGCATCATTCGTCATCGCCGTCGGTTATTGAATCCGGAAACAGGAATATCGTCTCCCCCGGTTTGATAAGTCTGAGCTGGTCGCGCGCCTGCTCCTCGATATTGGAAAGATCGTATACCTCATCCAGCTCTTTTTTCAGCTGCTTCTTTTCTTCCAGAAGCTCCTGCTTCTTTTCAACCGCTTCATGCTGTTCTTTTTTCAGCGAAATTATGTTGATTATCGAATATGAGAACAGGGCCAGCACAGCCAGCACAACAACGGCTATCGCTATCCTCCGCCTCATGCGGTTTCTTCTGATAGCCATTTTTCCTCTGGTTCTGCGTCCGGCGGCGGCTTCCGCCTTTGCCTCGGTTTTCGCTCTTTCAGCCCGCCTTTTTTCCAGCCTCTCTTCTCTGGCCTTCTCCATATCGATGACCTGGCTGCTGTTTTTGAATTCTGTACTTCGTCGTTTCTTACTCATTTCTCTAATCACTCTCCCGAAATGTGCAGAGTCTTTTTTATCTGTTTCATCCGGAGCTCAGCGAAATCATCTCCCCGCGGATCTGTTCCCGCCGGGCAGACTCCTCTCAAGAGACAATTCTGCCCGTGCAGTCATCACGGCAGGTAATTCAGCGGATTCTTTGCAGTTCCGTTGACTCGAATCTCAAAATGAACATGCGGTCCCGTACTTCGTCCGGTATTTCCTGACTTCGCTATGCTCTGTCCCTGGTAAACCTTGTCGCCCACGCTTACAAGAAGTTCACTGTTGTGTGCATATCTGGTCTCCATACCGTTCTGATGATCGATTATGACAAGATATCCGTATGCCCCGCTGTAGCCGGAATACGTTACTGTACCGCCGTCAGCAGCCATTACTGTTGTTCCCACGGAAACTCCGAGGTCGATACCCTCATGCGATCTTCCCCATCTGGTTCCGAAATTGGATGTAAGTGTATACCCGCTCGCTACCGGCCATATGTACTTTCCGGATCCGACTGTAGGCGGTCTTTCCTTTGTTCCCACGGCTATTATCTCTGTTACCGGCTCCTTCTTGACTGTAGTGACAATAGGAGTTTCCTCCGTTTCCTCACCGTTTATCAGCACTATTCTGGACGTTATTTCCGAAACGCCGTCCTCTCCGGCCTGCTTCGTCTCGGTATCGCCCTCATACATATCAGCATTTTCCTGCTTTTCAACCTCATGCTCTATCTGCTTTTCGTATGTGACCATTTCTGTGATTTTAACAGTCAGTATCGGTGCATTCTGTTTTATAAGCAGAGTGCTGCCGACCTCGAGTTTCTTTTTATCCACATCCGGGTTGTCTGCCAGGATGTCATCTGCCTCAACCGAGTACTGCTTGGCAATATCCGCAAGAGTTTCTCCCTTTACTACTTTATGGTGGATTTCCTTTTCACCGCTGGTACACAGCTTTTCAACCATTTCTTTTTCGGACAGCACATCCTCCAGCTCGGTGTTTGTCTCCCGGCTTTCCACGGTTTCGATGATTTCAGCCTTTTCAATCTTGGCGCCGTCTCTCTTGCTGGAATATTTTTCTTTTATATCCTTTATTACGGCAGCCGCGGTTTTCTTATTCTTAACAGAACCGACCTTCTCGCCGTTTACATAAATTCCGTACGCTTTTACATTGAGATTACCCATGTAAGAAAGGCGCTTGAGCACCTGCTCCGAATCGTCAATCTCAACATCTCCCAGTGCTGTCACGCGCTTGAACTCTATATCGGACTTCGGATCTATGACAACGTCAACATCCTTATCTCTGGTCAGTGCGCCCTGAACGAGATCCGTGATTTTCAGAACATCGTCCTTTTCCTTCACAAGTCCGAGCGTCTGCCCATTGTACGAGTATTCGTACGCCGTGCAGTAGTTGATTACACCCGCAACACCGACAGCAAACAATAAGAATATCGAGAACACAACAAGCAGCGGCTTTTTCCGCCTGTCGCAGAAATTCTTGAATCTGCGCATTTTCCTTCCGAACGGGCTGTTCTCATAGTCCTGATATCGCTGCTTGACCGTAAGCTCTACGGCCTCTCTGGCTTCTTCTCTTCTTTTCTCGCGTTCCTCACGCATCTCCCGGGTTTTTTCCTCGGAAGGCTCTTTTCTTTCTTTTCTTCCTGCAAAACCCAGCAGATCCTTGAATGAGACAGAGAGTGTGTCCTTTATCTTTGTGTTTATTTTCAGGCCCTTGACATTCACTACGCCGCCGCCGAGCTCTGCATCCGCAATGCTCTTTTCCTTCAGGCGTTCTTTCTCGAGCCTGGCCTGCTCGGCCGCCTCACGCTTTTCTCTCCTGAGTCGCTCCTTCTGCTCAGCCTTCTGTATTCTGTCATCGCGCTTTTTCTTAGCCCTGGCGATTTTCTCCTCCCGGGCTGCATTGGCACGTTCTTCCTTCATAAGCTGCTCTATTTTTGCCTTCTGAGCTTTTATCGCACGTTCGTGCGTCTCACGCTCTTTTCTGGCAAGGCGCTCATTTTTATGCTCATCAAGCAAAGCCTGCAGCTTTGCCTGTTCTTCTTTTAACAGTGCCTGCTGCTGGTTAAGCTTCCTGTGCTGTTCCTGCGCAAGCTTCTCTGTATGATGTTCGGTAATCTGCGAAATCGCGCCCAGAACATCTCCCTGCTGCTTCTGTGCGTTCAGCAGCGCCTGTCTTGCCTCTTCGAGACCTCTCATCATATCTTCTTCGGATTTTTCAGCATCTGCCCCGGCTGCTGCCGATGCATTTGATGCCGTCTCGGCCGAGGCTCCTGCGTACTTTCCGCCTGCAGCGTATGCCGCCTGCGGTGTCACACTGTCTGCATTATGCATTCCTGCTGTATGCAGTCCTTCTGTATCTGCTCCCGGAGCTGTGTTTTCGCCGAAAAATGCGCGCTTCTCTTCGGGAGTCGCTTCTCCGACTGCTCTTGTCCAGTCCTCGTGTGCCTGAAGCTCCTCGTCTTTTTTCTGAAGCTCAGCCTCCATAGCATCAAGT
>CAVECM010000088.1:0-9025 GCA_963614095.1 Bacteroidaceae bacterium | reverse complement strand
GCAGCGCATACAAATCTCACAAAACAGGAGGAAACTGATGGATTACGCAAAGGAATCATTGAAACTGCACGAAAAATGGCGCGGAAAAATAGAAGTCACCGCGACAGTTCCCGTTAAAAACGATGAGGATCTTTCGCTGGCATATACCCCCGGGGTAGCACAGCCGTGCCTCGAAATACAGAAAGACTTGACAAAAGGCTATGAGCTCACAAGAAGGTGGAACCTGTGTGCGGTAGTGACCGATGGATCGGCAGTGCTGGGACTGGGCGATATCGGTCCCGAGGCCGGAATGCCCGTGATGGAGGGCAAATGCGTGCTTTTCAAATCCTTTGCGGATGTGGATGCATTCCCGATCTGCGTGAAATCAAAGGACGTGGACGAAATCGTCAATACCGTATACATGATATCCGGCTCCTTCGGCGGCATCAACCTCGAGGACATATCGGCGCCGCGCTGCTTCGAAATCGAACGAAAGCTCAAGGAAAAATGCGACATCCCGATTTTTCATGACGATCAGCACGGCACTGCGGTCATCACACTGGCGGGTCTTACCAATGCGCTGAAGGTGACGGGAAAAAGGAAAGAAGATGTGAAAATAGTCACCTCCGGTGCAGGTGCAGCTGCGATTTCGATAACAAAGCTGCTGCTCTCCGCAGGATACAAGAATATCACCATGACAGACAGACGCGGCGCGATTTACAAGGAGCGCGAGGAGGGCATGAACTGGATAAAACGGGAAATGGCCGAGGTCACAAACCCGGACGAGCTTAAGGGCAGCCTGGCCGATGTTATAAAGGGCGCAGACGTTTTCATCGGCGTGTCGGCTCCGGGGCTCGTGACACAGGATATGGTGCGCAGCATGAACCGGGATGCGATAATCTTCGCATGTGCCAACCCTACACCTGAGATTTTTCCGGATGATGCAAAGGCTGCAGGTGCGGCAGTCGTTGCCACGGGACGTTCTGATTTTCCTAATCAGATAAACAACGTGCTGGCTTTCCCGGGAATCTTCCGCGGAACATTCGATGCTCACGCCACAGATATCAATGAGGAAATGAAAATGGCCGCCGCCCGGGCACTGGCGAATCTGATTCCGGATGACAAGCTCAGCCCGGACTACATTATCCCGAAGGCGTTCGACCCGGCAGTCGGTCCGGCGGTTGCTGCGGCTGTAGCAGAGGCAGCAAAAGAATCCGGTGTTGTGAGATAAAATCCGGCGTCGTGAGATAAAGCCCTGCTTCGGAAGGCAGCATCTCACCCCCCTCGGATAACCCCGAAAAAAACCTTAATTGAAAATTTAATTCAATAGTGTATAATTTAAAAGGAGAGGACAAATTCCGTGTCTTCTCCTTTGTGTTGTATTAAATATGATTACTGCGCTGCTTGAATCGGATTACGGGGGTGGGTTGTATCATGAAATACGAAAATTGCTTATGCAGAAACTGCCGGGACAAGGCAATATGCAGCAGAGACGAAATGGACATTATTTTCAGGGTCATGGACGGGGAAAACGATGTGACGCTTACTGATAAAAACGGCATCGTTCTGCGCGTCAGCGATTCCTATGAAACACATTTCGGAGTAACTACAGATGAAGTAATCGGCAAGTCGGTCTTTGAGCTGGAAAAAGAAGGCGTCTTCAGACCGTCTGTCACAAGTTCTGTTCTCAGGGAGAAAAAGAAGGCCACAATCCTGCAGAAAAACAAGCGGGGTGAAACCGTTCTGACAACCGGAGTACCGATATTCGACGCCGACGGCGAAATAGAGTATGTCATCAGCTTCAACTCCATCGACATCGCCGACATGACGACCCTCAGCGAGAAATACGATAAACTCAACAGCATAATGGAAGAATACAATGCGCAGCTCCTGCGGCTCAAAATGCAGGATGCTCAGAAGAACACATTTATTACGAAAAGCCAGAGCATGTCCGACATCAACGAGCTCATCACTCAGATTGCCGACATAGATTCGAACGTCCTGATAACCGGGGAAACCGGCGTCGGCAAAAGCATGGTTGCGAAAATCATCCACATGGTCAGCAGCCGGGCAAATGGCCCCTTTATCGAGATTAACTGCAGTGCGATTCCGCCTGCACTGATAGAATCCGAGCTTTTCGGATATGAAAAGGGCGCCTTTACAGGAGCAAACCAGAACGGCAAGATAGGCAAAATCGAGCTTGCCGACAAGGGCGTGCTGTTTCTCGACGAAATCGGCGAGCTTTCCTCCGAGCTTCAGGTCAAGCTCCTGCAGGTAATTCAGGAAAAGACAATCAGCCGAGTCGGCGGACTGGATAAAATCGAGGTTGATTTCAGACTTGTCGCCGCGACAAACAAGGATCTGAAGAAAGCCGTAAAAGCAGGTGAATTCAGGGAAGACCTGTTTTACAGACTCAATGTTATTGATATAAATATTCCGCCGCTGCGTGACCGCCGGGACGATATCATCCCGCTCATAATGGATTTTCTGGCGCAGTTCAATAAAAGATACAAGAAAAATATCGATATTTCTCCTGATGCGCTTCATCTCATGGAGCAGTATGACTGGCCGGGCAATATACGCCAGGTCGAGAATCTCGTCGAGAGGCTTGTCGTCACTGCCAAGAAGGATATTGTATCCGAGGATGCTCTTCCGGATGAATTTCGTTTTGGTGTAAAGCGCCCTGCTGATTTTACCGGCAGCTCGCTTTCTGAGATAATGGAGAGCTTTGAAAAAGACATTTTCGTGCAGGCACTTAAAAAATACCACACGAGTGTCGCTGTCGGAAAAGCGCTGGGAATCGGGCAGACGACCGCCGCCAGAAAGCTCAGGAAATACGTGCCCGGCTACGCGAACAAAGGCTGAGCCGAAAAAATAACGATTCAGCACCGGGAAAAAAACGGTGCGCCGCATAAGCAAGCACTGTCGCCCGCCGAATTCATAAGCTGAAACCGGCACCGGCGCTGTGCCGGCATAGTCTTTTGCGGCTGCTGCAAGCCGGTAATGGCTTGATGCGTATTTTCAGCCGTTCTGACGCCTCCCGGACAGCTCATAGCCGATACAGACTATCTGCCCTCTCCGGCTTGACCATTCATACCTGCCGAACGCACAGCGCAGATATTTACATAAACTCCGAACCCTTGCAATCACTGGATTTGCGAGGGTTTTATTTTTTTGAATTTTTGATGCATCCTCCTGCGGTTTTGGCACAGCGGTTGCTTTTATATAAAGGTAAAGACGGCAATGCCGAAAGACACAACCGGCCGAGGGAACTCATCTCAATTCACTCCCGGCACGGCGCTGCCTGATAAACAGCAGCCTGCAGACACATGCACTGCGAATACGGTAAATGTGCAGACATTTACGAGGCACAAACGGCATATGCATGCAAACTCACACTCATGAACGGCATATGCATACAAACTTACACTTCATGAACGGTAAATGCATACACTTGAAAATTTATGGATATATTAAGGAGGAAACATTATGTCATCATTAAGAACAAGCTTACCTAAAATCGTTACTGATACTATCCCCGGCCCTAAATCGGCTGAGCTTCTGAAGATCAGAAAAAACAACGTTACTGACGGCGTGGGAATGCTGGCTCCGGTATTTGTCGACAGAGCCGAAGGCGCCATGGTTCAGGACGTCGACGGAAATATTTTCCTCGACTTCGTTGCGGGAATAGGCGTACTTAATATAGGACACTCCCACCCTGAAGTTGTAGAGGCTGTAAAGGCACAGGCAGAGCGCTATTTTGCACCTAACCTCAACGTATTCAACTATGCGGAATATCCTAAGCTCGCAGAAAAGCTGAACGAAATAATCCCTATTGACGGTGAAAAAGAAACAATTCTCGTCAACACAGGTGCCGAGGCTGACGAAAACGCTGTGAAAATCGCAAGAAGATTCACAGGAAGAAGTGAAATCATATGCTTTGAAGGTGCATTCCACGGCAGAAGCTATATGACCATGGCAATGACAAGCAAATGCAAGCCTTACAAGACAGGCTTCGGACCGCTTCCTCAGGGCGTTCACAGATTCCCGTTCCCTTACTGCTACAGATGTCCTCACAAGCTCGAAAAAGAGACCTGCGGACTCCACTGCCTGAACAGATTTGAAGAGAGCTATTTCCTTGAATATGTTGCGCCTGACCAGGTAGCTGCAATCATACTTGAACCGGTTCTCGGCGAGGGCGGCTTCATCGTGCCTCCGCAGGATTACATGCAGGGTCTGAAAAAGCTGTGCGACAAATACGGCATCCTGCTTATAGCTGATGAAATCCAGGCCGGATATGCAAGAACAGGTAAGATGTTTGCCTGTGAATACTGGGGTGTAAAGCCTGATATCGTTGTAAGTGCGAAATCTGTTGCGGGCGGCATTCCTGTTGCGTGTGTCACTGCGAGAAAGGATATCATGGATATATTCTCACCGGGCGAGCTGGGCGGCACTTACTGCGGCAATGCGCTGGCTACAGCATCGGCACTGAAGGTTCTCGAGATTATGGAGAGAGATGATTATTGTGCAAAAGCGCGCCATATCGGTGATGTTTCGATGAAGCGCTTCGCTCAGATGCAGGAGAAATACGAAATTATCGGTGATGTACGAGGCGTCGGAGCAATGCTGGCGATTGAATTTGTAAAGGACAGAGTGACAAAGGAGCCTGCAAAGGCAGAGTGCAAGGCTATTATCAATGAATGTATGGCAAACGGACTTGTGGTTCTCGGCGCAGGCGTAAGAGACAACTGCATCAGATTCCTTCTGCCGCTCGTTATTACAGATGAGCAGATGAATGCCGGATTTGATATCCTCGATGCTGCAATCGCAAAGGTAACGGCGAAATAATTCCGGCTCAGACGATGGTGCATCTTTCCACTCAGCTCAGATGATACGGCTGCCTGCCCGGATTAATGGACTGAAACCGGCAGCGAAAGCATCTCCTTAAATCAATGAATTAAACCCCCGCAGGAAATTCTTCCTGCGGGGCTTTGATGTGCATCAGACCACGTCCTTTGACCTCGGAGAATATTGCTGTGTTCCGGACTGAACTGCGTATTCTTCCTGCCATATTTTGCTGTATTTAGTGCTGCTGTGTATTCTGCCTGCCATATTTTGCTGTGATTCGGCTTGTTCCGCAAATGATTTCTTTGCTGTTTGTACGACTGAAAAAAACACATATTTAAGCAGAGTTATTTAGGGGGTGTATTGTACCATAAGCGCCTGTTATTCGTACTATGCCTCATGTCGCTTTTGCCATTAAATGTATGAAAAAAACTAAAAATTCCATTTAAAATTATTGCTATTCTTTTGAAATAATATTATAATCAAAGCGTGTTCAAATAACAATGAGGGGAACTTGCTATCATGGGAAAATCAACATTCGCAAAAAGATTAAATGCGATAATCAAAGAGCAGAATATCCGACAGATTGACCTCTGCAAAAAAACCGGCATCGGTAAAAGTGCAATGAGTCAGTATCTCAGAGGATCTTTTGCACCTAAACAGCAAAAGCTGTGTGAACTGGCGGCTGCACTGAATGTCTCAGAGGCCTGGCTGATGGGATTCGATGTGCCGCGTGAAAGAAAAGTGGATTCATTTTCTGAAACAGGTGAAAGTGATACATTCTATTTCGCTGCCAGGGACAACGGCATGAAAGAAGCCTGCATACCGCGAGGCGCAATGGTTCTCTTAGACAGAATCGCGGACAGCAGCAATGCGGACAGCATTCCGTATAAAGCAGGACAGGTCGTATGTTATTCATACAAGGGCTCACCTGACACGCTTCGAATGCTTTACCGCAAGGATGATACTTTTATTCTTATGGCTGCTGCATCTGATGCCGGTCTTTATCCGCCTATCATCTGCAAGCTCAGTGATCTTGCGGACGGCACACTGCAGATAAAAGGCATTGCATCAAAAGCGGTTATCAATTTATAAGAGACTTGCACCGATTTACCTCTGAGTTTCACAGATTCCTGAAACTGCAGAGGTTTTTCATATGTCCGCAGTTAATCTGCCGATAACGACCGCATTAAACACACTGATGCATATTATTCGAATTGCTGTGCACCGTAATATACAAAATAAAATGTATATCAGAGATTAAAAGACATCCTTCCTGCCGCGCATTACTTTAACTGAAATCAAAAGCAGACGCCTGCTGCGCATTACTGTATCTGCGCTGCCGAACGTCTGCTTTTTTTATCTCGTTTATCTGCCGAATCCCAGTTCAGCATCACCCTGGTCGCATACGATTTTCAGGCTGTAAGCTCCGCTGCCGCTTGTAAATCTCCCGCCGTGCGTCTCATAATCTGAATCATGGTCGTCCCGGTCAGAGTCATCGTCATGGTCATCCCAGTCATGATCTGAATCATGGTCGCTGTCATGATCATGTGAATCGTGCTCATCCGAGTCATAGTCATCCGAATCATAATGATTATCACTGTCAGCGTCATCATAATCTGCATCGCAGGTTCCTACACTGATTACTCCGATGTCTGACATCGCATCTATTGTATACATGCTTCTTGACAGGTATGTATTAAACTCCAGATTTCCGTATGAAAGATATATATCTGTCGTTCCTGCAAACTCCCCGTTCAGTTCCACATCACCCTGCTGGCTCTTTACATTAATATCCTCGGTTTTAATATTATCGCCCTCGATTTCGCCGTATTCCGAGGAAAGTGTTATGCTGCCGCAGTCTGCGCTCTGCATGTCTATATTGCCATCCGCCGCAGTGACTGCCAGCTTGTCTGAAACGATATTTTCCAGATCAACGTCACCGTATCGCGAAGAAAATGACGCAGTGCCGCAATTTACACCTGTCACCTCAATATATCCTGACACAACAGCGGCTGATATTTCTTCCGGACTGATATTGCTGATATATATATCCCCGTAATCCTCCGAGGAAAGCGCCAGTTTTTTCAGTTCGTTCTCAGGCATCGAGATTACCAGCGTCGGTATGCTGTCATCATCTTCAAAATTAATCAGCACACCTTTGTCGAGGGCTGAAGCGTCAACCGTGAGCACACCGTTTTTTACACTGTATTCCGGCACTCCGCTGTTTTTATCGTATCGGATCTGTGTGCAGGCAGTCTGAGAGCTGCCCTCAACCACGATATTCATGCTGCCTTTTACTTTTACTGTATCATAAGTGCCTGCGCCGCTGATGTCGATTTGTTCCATCTGCCCTGCTCCCATTCTTATCCATGTGTAGCGCTCACTCATTTTGCTGAAGCCGTTTATACCTCCGCCAAGAAGCCCTGCCAGTGAAAGCACTAGGCCTGCGCCGACAACTATCGCGCATACTATAAAAAATCTTCTGAGACCTCTACTCATCCTTTTCAACCTCCTTTTCCTCGTTTTCTGCCGCTTCGGCGTATATCTCCTCAGTATCGGCAGCCTCGGCATATTCGGACGCATATACTTCTTCGGCACCTGCGGCATTTACATGAACTGCTGCAGGGTCTGCCGTCTCTGCATCTGACTCCGGCTCGCTGTATCTCCATTTTTTCCGCTCACTCTTATCGAGCATCTTTCGTATCTTCTTTCTCTCACTCTGCTTCTTTGCAGCCTTTACAACAGCTCTGGTTCCGGCTCTGGCTCCTATGAAAAGCAGCACTCCCGCAGCAGCCATAAAGCCCAGTGCACATATTCCGGCCCCTGCAAACATCAGCGCTGTCGAAATCGATACAGGGATTGCCATGATGCCAAGAATCACGCAGGCGACTGCACAGAGTATTCCTCCGATTATCCCTGCAAAAAGGCAGATTACGCATACTGCCAGGGCAATCAGTATCGTCACCGTTACAGTTACCAGAACAATTGCCAGCGGTATCGATACCGGAGCCGAGCATATCCCAAGAATCACGTACCACATTGCCGATATTTTCTTTTTGACTGCGGGCTTTTCTTCTTTGTCAAAAAGCTTTATTGCATATTCGGATTTAATCTGTGCGGCTACCTTTTTCGGACTGCCCAGCTGCTCCAGAACTTCCTTTTCGTTTTCCCGCCCCGCATCATCAAAATATTCCTCGTAATACTCAACAGCTGCGTCTATTTCCTCCTGCGGGAGTCTGGAAAGCTCCTTTCTCAGTTTATCTATAAATTCTCTCCTGTTCATCTTTTACTCCTCCGCTCTCTTTACCTCCAAAAATACATCTATTGCACTTTTATACTCTCGCCACTGCCTGCGGTAATCCTGCAGCTTTGTTCTGCCGGCCTCAGTAATTGTGTAGTATCGGCGATTTCTCCCCTGATACGGCCGGTCATAAGTCTGACACAGATTGTCTTTCTGCAGTCTTCGCAGCACCGGATAGAGCGTTGACTCTGACACGGTTATGGCTTTTTTCATGGACTGCGTTATCTCGTACCCATATGTATCACCTTTTTCAAGGATTGCAAGGGCGCATGCATCCAGCAGTCCGGATTCAATCTTGAAACCCATATTTCCTCCTTTTACCGTTTTTTAATTGCTCCTTATTGAGCAATGCAGGAAATTACAGCTATTTAATATATAGTATTCCCTTTAGGTATAATATCATTTCTTGATTAATACTATACGTTATATAATATTGTTTGTCAACAATTTTTTATTTTCCCTGCACGGACAACAGATAACGGATTCGAATGGACCCGTTTTGTTGTTGAGTAGGATTATTTCTGGAAGTTAACAATAGAATGCGCTTTTCTGTATGCCGCGGCCCCGCAATGCGGATTTGCATTTTGGCAGCTATACAGATTAGTATTCGAGGCTGCTGCGCGGATCAGCTGCAAATAAATACTTTTGAGGGTATGCGGATTAATATTCCGGGGCTGCGCAGATTAATATTCTGTTCGAGTTTTATACTTATGGGTTTTCTCTGCTGCAGATTGCTGCAGTTTGAATGGCTCAATTGAATAGACTTAATTGAATTGATTGTTTGATGCTTGAACGATTGTTTTCAGTGCGGAATGCATTTACATGCGGATTTCAACCTTTGCCCGTTGATCTCGGGGGAATCAGGTTGAAATCGCTGTGTATAACTTTATGATTCCT
>CAVECM010000087.1:0-9165 GCA_963614095.1 Bacteroidaceae bacterium | reverse complement strand
GCAAGGCATGCACGGAACGCTTTAATTATACAAGCTTAGCAAATGAATTTCTGAGCGTAATGGAGGAGTAGTCAAGTGAAAGAATCATTATTGAAGAAAATCAAAAATAAAGAAATCACTGTCGGTGTAGTGGGCCTCGGATATGTAGGACTCCCGCTTGCTGTCGAGAAAGCAAAGGCAGGGTTCAAAACCATTGGCTTTGATGTGCAGGAGGCAAAGGTTGATATGGTCAACGCAGGCTCTAATTACATAGGAGATGTTGTTGACGATGATCTGAAAAAAATCGTTGAGAGCGGCATGCTCAAAGCAACAAATGATTTCAGCTTCGTCAAGGATGTGGATTTCATTGCGATATGTGTTCCGACACCGCTGGATGAACACCAGCAGCCTGACATCAGCTATGTGAAGTCGTCTGCAGAGCAGATAGCAAAATACATGACGAAGGGAACGATGGTTGTCCTTGAATCCACTACTTATCCGGGAACTACGGAGGAACTGCTCAAGCCTATACTTGAAACCTCAGGTCTCAAGTGCGGAGAGGATTTTTATCTGGGATTCTCGCCTGAAAGAGTCGATCCGGGCAACAAGCAGTTCAAGACAAAGAACACACCGAAAGTCGTAGGTGCCGTAGGTAATGATGCGAGAGAAGTAATTGCGGCTATGTACAGGGCCGTTCTTGAAGGAGACGTTTACGAGGTTTCTTCGCCGGCAATTGCTGAGATGGAGAAAATACTCGAGAATACATACAGAAATATCAATATCGGTCTTGCGAATGAGATGGCTATTCTCTGCAACAGGATGGGAATTGACTACTGGGAGGTAGTGGACGCCGCGAAGACAAAGCCTTACGGCTTCCAGGCATTCTATCCGGGTCCGGGACTCGGCGGACACTGTATACCGCTCGATCCGTATTACCTTTCATGGAAAGCGCGCGAATACGGTTTCCATACATCAATGATAGAAAGCTCGATGATGGTCAACGACAGAATGCCGGAGTACTGTGTGGACAGATCTATGGCAATACTCAACAGACACAAGAAGGCTCTGAACGGTTCAAAGGTTCTTGTGCTGGGAGTGGCATACAAGAATGATATCGATGATTACAGAGAAAGCCCGGCTATCAGAGTTATAGAGAAGCTCAAGGAAGCAGGAGCAGAGACTGACTTCTATGATCCGTGGATAGCAGAGTACAAAGATAAAGGGCAGATTTTCCATGGAATAGATAAAATCGATGCAGATATAATTTCAGGATATGACCTCATAGTTATCACCGCAGCACACACAAATATCGATTACGATATGATACAGAAAAATGCTGCTGCGATATTTGATACCAGAAATGCGATGAAAGATATCGCTGATCGGGAAAATATAGAGGTTTTATAGAAAAAAGAGTGAAAGGATTTGGAATGAAATTATCAGAAATAAAGGAAATGTGCAGTGATGAGCTTCAAATAGTAAGCGACTGTGATTTCGATGGTCTTTATTTGATAGGAAAGAAATGGGACGGACAGAAAAAATACATATCGTTTGTCGGAGATGTTAAATATATAGATAGCTTTCTGGATTATGATATCAGCGGAGTTATCTGTACGGATGCTGTTGCAGAGGCATTAAAAAACACATATTCAGGCGGCATAATAATTTCACCGAATCCGAAGAAGACTTTTTTTGAAGCACATGAGAAAATAGGAAATCCGGATATAAAGGAAACTGAGACATATATAGATTCGACTGCAGTGGTATCTGAAAGGGCAGTTATTGCGGACAAGAATGTATATATAGGGAAAAATACAGTAATTTCTGCCAATGTTGTTATTAAGGAAGGAACGTACATCGGAGACAATAC
Organism: Bacteroidaceae bacterium; assembly: GCA_963614095.1. Classification (GTDB taxonomy): domain Bacteria; phylum Bacillota; class Clostridia; order Peptostreptococcales; family Anaerovoracaceae; genus Lentihominibacter. The sequence goes on along the minus strand of CAVECM010000087.1, from coordinate 7,316 downwards.
TATAATAAGAGAGGGCAGTGTACTTGGCGGGCCCGCATTTTATTACTACGGAGACGATGATGAGCGTAAGCTGGTAAGAAGCACGGGTACACTCAGAATAGGCAATAATGTTGAACTGCATTCGAATGTGATTGTAGAGAAGGGTGTAATGTACGGAGAAACATTTATTGATAACAACAGTAAACTGGATAATAATGTTGTAATAGGACATGATTCAGTACTTGGAAAAAGCTGCACACTTGCAGGAAGTGCAATACTGGCGGGAGGAGTTACCCTTGAGGATAATGCTTTTCTCGGTGTTTCGGCGGTTGTATCTCCAAACGTTACAGTAGGAGAAGGAGCTAAAATATCCTCGGGTGCAGTCGTTACAAGAAATGTGGGTAAGGGCGAACATGTATCGGGCAATTTTGCCGTACCACACAGTTTATATGTAAAGCATATTAAAAATATATCTAAATAGGAGTATTGGAATGAGTGAGTACTTTGTACATGAATCAAGCTATGTAGACGAGGGCGTTAAAATCGGGAAAGGTACGAAGATATGGCATTTCTGCCATATACAGACAGGTGCGGAGATAGGTGAAAAATGTTCGCTGGGCCAGAATGTAAATGTCTCCAATAATGTCAGAATCGGCAATGGATGCAAGCTTCAGAACAATGTGTCTGTTTACGAGGGCGTTGAACTGGAGGACTATGTTTTCTGCGGACCATCAATGGTTTTCACAAATGATTTGACGCCGAGAGCAAAATATCCGAAAGGCAGCGCAGGATATAAGAAGACCCTGCTGAGAACCGGTGCTACAGTGGGCGCCAATGCGACCATAGTGTGCGGACATACACTGGGAAAGTGGTCAATGATTGCATCCGGTGCAGTAGTTACAAAGGATGTGCCTGACCATGCTCTGATGGCAGGTGTTCCGGCAAGGAGAATCGGCTGGGTGTGCGAATGCGGCGCAGTTCTCAAGGATGGACTTAAATGCAGCGAATGCGGAAGAAGCTATGCCGAAACAGATAACGGTCTTGAAGAGAAATAATTTAGGAGGAAATAAAGGTAAGATGAAATATGCACTGATAGGCTGCGGGAGAATCGCAACTAACCATATGAAGGCAGCAGTCAACAACAAGCTGGAAATCGCAGCAGTATGTGATGTCCTTCCGGAAAAAATGGAGGCGCTTCTTGCGAAGCATGAACTGCAGGACGACACATCAATAAAAAGATATGAAGATTACAAAGTAATGATAGAAGAAATAAAGCCGGAGCTCGTAAGTATCGCAACAGAGAGCGGCATACATGCGGAAATCGCTTTATACTGCATAGAAAAAGGCGTTAATCTCATTATCGAAAAGCCGATGGCAATGAGTATAGAGGATGCAGACAAGATTATAAAGCTTTCGGAGGAAAAGGGCGTCAAGGTTTCTGCATGTCATCAGAACAGATTCAATGTAGCGATTCAGCAGCTCAGATCAGCGATAGAAAGCGGCAGATTCGGCAAGCTTTCTCACGGTTCAATCCATGTAAGATGGAACAGAAATGAGGACTACTATACGCAGGCACCGTGGAGAGGCACATGGGCTCAGGACGGCGGAGCATTGATGAATCAGTGCATACACGGAATCGACCTCCTCAGATGGATGATGGGCGATGAAATCGAAGAAATATACGGAGCAACAAGACAGCAGTTCCATGATTATCTTGAGGCAGAAGATGTAGGCATGGCTGTTGTGAAGTTCAGAAACGGTGCAATAGGTACGATCGAGGGCACAACAAATGTTTACCCTAAGAACCTTGAAGAGACTCTTTACATATTCGGAGAAAACGGTACTGTAAAAATCGGCGGTACATCGACCAACAATATCGATGTGTGGGATTTTGCAGACGAAACAGAAGCAGATACCAGGAACAAGGGGCTCAAGGAAGAGACAAGCAACGTTTACGGAAACGGTCATACAAGCCTGTTTGCGGATGTTATAGACGCAATCGAAAACGACAGAAAGCCGTATGTTGATGCCGTTGCCGGAAGAAATGCCCTGGAAGTTGTGCTTTCTATATACAAGAGCCAGAAGACAGGTCAGCCGGTAAAACTGCCGCTGAAGGACTTCGCAAGCACAGATATGAAAGGTGAATTTTAATGACAGTGAAAATTTGTCATATTACAAGCGCTCATAACAGCAGTGACGGCAGGATTCTCAAGAAAGAATGCGTTTCACTGGCCAAGGATAAAGAAAACGATGTGTATCTTGTTGCAAAAGGCGACAGCTATGAATACAAAGGCGTTCATGTTGTCGGGGTGGGAGAAATGCCGTCCGGACGACTGGGCCGTATTACTAAAGGTACAAAACTTGTATTCGAGAAGGCTGTCGAATTGGATGCTGACATTTATCATCTTCATGATCCGGAGCTTCTGCTGTATGTGAAAAAGCTGGCACGCATGGGGAAAAAGGTTATTTTTGACAGCCATGAATACTATTACAAGCAGATTCTGGACAAATACTATATCCCCAAAGCAATACGAAAAGCAGCGGCGGACTTTTATCTGCATATTGAAAACAAAGCATGCAGATACTTGTCGGCAGCGATTTTTCCATGTGAAATAGAGGGAAAACATCCCTTTGAAGGAAGAGCGGAAAGATGCGTATTCATTGACAACTTTCCTATAATAGAAGACGACTTTGAATTCAGAGCACATGAAAAGGCAGAACCTGTCGTATGCTGTGTAGGCAGTCTGACCAGAGAAAGAGGTATAGAACAGCTGGTAGATGCATGTTATCAGGCGGGCGTGAAGCTTATTATCGGCGGAAATTTTTCCCCTGCTGAATTCGAGCAGCATATGCTCGGTAAACCTGAATTCGAGTGTGTTGATTACAGGGGATTCTGCACAAAAGATCAAGTGGACAAAATCTACAGGGAATCTTCTATCGGAGTCAGCAATATTCTGCATACAGGACAGTATCCTTTCGGAACCAATTTCCCGACTAAGGTATACGAATGCATGATGTATGGACTGCCATTCGCGATATCTGATTTTGAATACAATATCAAAATGGTGAAAAAGTACGAATTCGGTCTTATTGTCAGACCGGATGACCCGGCTGACATAGCAAGGGCAATAAAATATTTACTGGACAATCCGGAAGAATACCGAAAAATGAGCATAAACGGCATAGAGGCAGTAAAGAATGTATTTAACTGGAAAACAGAGGAAGAAAAATTGTGCTTGCTGTATAAAGACATTATGAGTCTGAAATAATAACGATTGACAGGAGAAAACAATTGATGAAATCCTTTTTTATAAATGCTGCAGATAAAGCTGAAAAGATTAATTCAGCTGTAAAGTGCAGGGGTACGATTCTGACAGCTTTAATTATATGTATTATTGCTGTCTCACTGGGAGTGCCGCTGATTAAGGGGAGCGATTCTTTTTCAGCTGTTGTGAGTGCCGGGGCATTCTTTTCGGTTATTGCTGTGCTGATGCTGATAAGGAGAGACAGTATCGAGCGCTTCAGCGTAAAAAAAACATACGGGATACCGATAGTCCTGACAGGACTTTTATTCCTGTTTAACGGTTTATTATATTCTGTTGCGGGATATATCGCAGTGGGTATTGTTTTCTGTATTATTATCCCGTTTCTGAACCTCGTTTTTTATTCACATTCACAGGCTGCAGTCTGCAGAGCAATTTCAAGGGCAATAATGATTTCATTTATTGCTTTTATTTTAATATGTATTCTGATGGGAGCACCTATAGGCAAGACACAGTATACCGGGATTCTTTCCAATCCGAACACTCTGGGCAACTTCATGATAATTGCGGTGGCCGCAAATATTTATCTTATCTGTGATGCATACCGCAGCAGAAGCATGCATAAGAAAAATGAACAGGATGACTGCAGTGACAATGGGCAGAGCAAAAGCAGAAGAGAAAATCGAAATATCTGTTTTCTGTACATTCCTCTGGCACTGGCCGTGGTTGTCGCTGTATACTCGAATTCAAGAACATCGATGATAGCGATTTTTATGCAGCTGGCCGTAGTTTTCCTGATGTATCTGATTCGAAAAATCAGATGTCATGATGCAGGCGGATGTGTGCGGCTTGCAAAGCGCGCATTGGCATTTCTTATACTTGCATTTGTTTTGTTCTTTGCAATGTTTTTTGTTCTCACAGATGTAAAAGTTCAGATAATAAAGGCCTTGCCTGACATACAGATAACAAATGAATATGATAATGTTAAGCTGAGCGGTATGCTTGGCAGAATGGGGGCAAGATATACAAAAGGTCTTGATAATTCTGAAAGCAGCGGTGATGACGATCAGTTCACATCAGGGCGAAAAGAAATCTGGAAGGATTATATAAATAATATCGGAGTTTTGGGGCATGAAAAAGAAGGACGCGATATCAAGGAAGAACTGAGGACATATCATGGTGCAAATGCACACAACGTTTACCTGCAGATGGCATATTCTGCAGGAATTCCGGCGGGGCTTGCTATGATAGCTCTTATGTTTTTCACAGCAAAGGATCTGATAAAGAAAATGTATGCATTTATCAGAGATGGATTGATGGATGAAGGGCTGGTGCTGACGATATGCTGTGCGCTGGGATTTGCGATAGTATCGCTGACATCCGGAGGATACATGCTTTACACATATCTGCCGTCCACATTTTTTTACTTTTCATTGTTCACATTGTCGATAAAGGACAAAAGCATCAGAGAATAATAAATACCAATTAGCAGGAGCAGTTAGAATATGAAGATATGTATAGTTGCGCGTCAGCTGACTGATGATTACAGCGGCTGCTTTGAGTTTGACCAGGCCTATGCACTCGCAGAGGCTTCAAATGATGTCTGTCTTATTTCACTGGATCTCAGATCGATAAGAAGAAAAAGACCCCTGGGCGTATCCCGTATCCGTGACAAGGGTATGGAGATAATAAAAATCAGCATCCCGCTGGGAGCGATTAACAAGAAGTTCTTTCATAATACAGCAATAAAGAAATTCACGAAAGTGTTCAGAGAAAAAATCACAAAAGACGGTGATTTTGATATAGTGCATGCTCATTTTCTGGATAATGCATATATTACAGCAAAGACTCTGGATAATACCGGCTCAGCGGCAAAGTTTTTTGTAACCGAGCACTCCAATATCACAAAGCTGGATAATGGCAGCGATTACTTCAGAAAAACAGTAAATGAAGGCTACGGAAGAGCAGACGGATTTATTACAGTCAGCAAGAGTCTTGCATCGGCGATATACGATAAATACGGCTTTGAAAGCATAGTGATTAATAATGTTGTGGACACGAGCCTTTTCCGGATGAAAAAAGCAGCAGCTGCAGACAGAGAAAAAGTATTTGTAAGCGTGGGAAACCTCACGGCGAACAAACGAATGGGTCTACTTGCGAGATGCTTCAGCAAAGCATTCGAATGCGATCCGCAGTACAAGCTTTACATATGCGGAGCCGGCCCGGAAAAAGAAAACATAGAGAACGAGATTGAGAAGGCAGGCAATGCGGATAACATTCATATGCTCGGATTTCAGTCACGCAGAAATATAGCGGAGCTTTTCTCGAGAGCATCGGCATTCGTTCTTTTATCCGAGGCAGAGACCTTCGGTGTTGTTTTTATCGAGGCAATGGCGGCAGGTCTTCCTGTGATTTCAACCAGATCGGGAGGTCCGGATGAATTCATGACAGAGGAAACAGGAATATTCACGGACGACGCTGAGGACGAGATAGTGAGGAATCTTAAATATATGGCGGAGCATGCCTGCGATTACAATTCCGAAAAGATTGCTGAATACGCTGTATCGAGATTCTCGCCTGAAGTGATTGCAGCGCAGCTGTGTGAGCTTTACGCCAGAAGTATACAGACCGGAAATCAGACTGCAGAGCCGACAGAGAGCAGTCAGAAATCAGAGTGAAGCCGCACTTCAGCTGAATATTATGCGGATATAAATAAAAATCAGAGGACGGTAAATTGGAAGGTTTAATAAAAAAATTAGGACAGTTTTCGGTAGGACCGATAATAGGAGCCGTACTGGGTTTTATCACGGTGCCTGTCGTTACATATTTCATAACGCCTGACGAATACGGCAGAGCCAGCATGTTCACGCTGGCGATATCAATACTGCAGATGTTTGTATTTCTCGGGATGGATCAGGCATACACCAAGCGGTACTATGAATCGGAGGACAAGATAAAGCTGCTTACGAATTCGATGCTTCCGTCGATAGTTCTGGTGATACTGATAGATGCGGGAATTTTTATATTCCGCAGAGATGTATCTGTGCTGCTGTTTGATACCGATAATGAGATGTTCTGCGTATATGCGCTGATGGCGATACTTCCGGGACTCGCTGCGGAAAAATTCGCACTTATGGATATCCGTATGCAGCAGAGAGGGCTTCTGTACTCCATGATGTCGATACTGCTCAAGTCGCTGACACTTGTATGCATGGTAGGACTACTGCTGGGATATGAGCGCAGCTTCCGTTCGATAGTAATAGGAACGACACTCGCGCAGCTGATTTATACTGTGATAATACTGCTTATTGAACGCAGCCGTTTCAGAATAAGATTCTCACTGCTGGATAAGCAGGAGATGAAGCGGCTTGTCATGTTCGGACTGCCTATTGTGCCGACGATGATAATCGGCTGGGCGCTGAGCGGAATGGACAAGGTGATGCTGCGAGCCTTCTGCGATTACTCCGAGCTCGGAATGTATGAGGTCGCATTCAAGGTTGCAAATATCATCGGTATTGTGCAGTCGTGCTTTACAAGCTTCTGGGTGCCGGTGGCGCATCAGTGGAATAATGAGAATGTTGACAAGAATAATTTTGTCAAGGCCGGCAGGCTGGTGGCGTTTCTGATGACAGCGATTTTTATCTGTGTTCTTCTTGTAAAAGATGTGATTTTCATGATTCTGTCGAGTGAATATGCGGACGCTGTAAAAATCGCACCGTTCCTGATGATGTATCCGATTATGTATACTATATCGGAAGTTACGGTGATGGGAATATATTTCAAGGAAAAGACACTCAATCTCATAGTGGTATCGATTGTTGCATCGGCAGTGAATATATCACTTAACTGGATTCTGATTCCGATCTGCGGAGCTGTCGGAGCATCAATAGCAACAGGGCTCGCATATGCGGTCTTCTTCTGGGTGAGAACCATTATTTCCAGAAAAATATGGTTCCGATTCCCGATTGCAGAATATATATTCATAACACTTGTGCTGATTGTTTCCGGGGCGCTGAATGTGCTGATTGACGGATGGCCGATATATGCGGTAAATGCAGCAATGCTGATTATAAC
>CAVECM010000086.1:0-9341 GCA_963614095.1 Bacteroidaceae bacterium | reverse complement strand
TAAGCTTCTCATCAAGTATTGTAATATTGCTGAATAACATCTCACCATTCCTTTCGTTAATTTGTCGGCTGTAAGCCGACATCAGGTTACACCCCTGCGGTGTTTCCGTAATGTGCCGACCCTCGGCCGGCATCAGGTTACACCCCTGCGGTGTTTCATTAATTTGCCGGCTGAAAGCCGGCATAGAATTACATGAGCGGTGCGATAAAACGCAGTGCTCTGCCTATTATCCTGTAAATGATATTATATTCATCACATTTCATATAAGTGATTTCTTCACATTTTCCAAGCGTCGCCTGAAAATCCTTTTCTATGTCATAAACCACAGGATTTCTCAATATGTATGCGGCGCATTCAAAATGCAGATACAGGCTTCTGAAATCAAGATTTATCGTTCCGACAACGGCCTTTTCGTCATCACTTGTGAATACCTTTGCGTGAACAAAACCCGGTGTATATTCATATATTTCCACGCCTTCTTTGATAAGCTCCTTGTAATGCGTCCGGGCAAGCCAGTATGCGTATTTTTTATCCGGTATATGCGGCAGTATCAGCTTGACATCGACACCCCTCTGAGCTGCGAAAATTATCGTATTGAGCATCCCTTCATCAAGTATCAGATACGGTGTCATAATGTGCACATAATCATTCGCCGAATTCAGTATATCAAGATACACCTTTTCGCCCACTTCCTCATGATCGAGCGGGCTGTCTCCGTAAGGCGCAATATACCCGCCCCTGCGCACAGCAGAATCCGTAATCGTTAAGTCTCCCGAATACATATACTTTTCATAATTCTCATGGCCCGTTTCATTGATGTTCCACATCTGAAGGAACATAAGCGTAAAGCTGTTGACCGCTTTGCCCTGTACCATTATCGCCGTATCCTTCCAGTGTCCGAACCGTTCTTTTTTATTTATATACTCATCGGCAAGATTTATTCCTCCGGTAAAAGCCGTATGCCCGTCTATGACAGCTATTTTTCTGTGATCCCGGTTGTTCTGATGTGTTGCCAGAAACGGTATCATCGGTGAGAAAATCCTGCACTTTATGCCTAAGCTTTCCAGCTTCTTGTCATAATCCTTCGGCAGCAGCGACAGCGTACATGTACCATCATACATAAATCTCACTTCGACACCCTCCTGCACTTTACGCAGAAGAATATCCAGCACTGTATCCCACATGTATCCGTAGTCAACTATGAAATATTCCATGAAAATGAATTTTTCGGCTTTTTTCAGCTGATATACAAGTTCCTCGAATTTATCCTCGCCCAGCGGTAAATATTTGACAGCGGCATTGTCATATACCGGAAAATGACCTTTTCCTTTTATGTATTTGAACAGACCCGATTCCAGACGCGACGACCGGTACAGGTCGTTTTCGATATTTTCCTCTATCTGCAGAAAAGGCTCCTGTTCATCTGTCAGCTCTGCAACCCGCCTGGCAATAAACCGCGTGCCCGGCTGCAGCTTCGTATAAATATAAAACGATACTCCTACTATCGGCACAACAAGAATGAACATTATCCACATCATCTTGAAGCTTGCGCTCTGCCGTGCGTTCAGAATGTACATGAGTATAAAAGCAGCCAGAATACCCACCATGTAGTTGAAAATGATTATCCTTCTTCCGAGTATTATGAACCCCACGGAAAGCACCATAAACTGCAGGAAAAGCAGCACTATGAATATAGTGGTTCGCCCGAATATTATTTTCCATAATCCTTTTAACTTGTCATTGTTTATTATTTTCATATCTGTCAGTCACTTTTCTTTCGCAGATAAAATTTCTTCAGCCTGCAGTCTGTCCGCACTATTCAGCCCATGCAGGCAGACATTCATTCTCCGTTTTTTTATTCCGTTCAGCCCTCAAGATACGTGATATACGGCAGATTTCTGTATCTCTGATCGTAATCGAGACCGTATCCCACTATGAATCTGTCGTCTACTGTAAAGCCTGAGTAATCCACGTCTATATCGACCTTTCTTCCCGACGGCTTGTTGAGCAGCGTGCAGATTTTTACACTCTTTGCTTCTCTGTTTTCAAAATATCCGCGCAGATAGCTGAGCGTGGTACCTGAGTCAACTATATCCTCGACAATTATCACATTTTTTCCGGCAACGTCTGTATCAAGGTCTTTGTTGATTCTGACAACGCCTGATGATTTGGTAGACGATCCGTAGCTGCTGACAGCCATGAAGTCTATAGTCATATCGAGGCTGACATTCTTCATGATATCCACCATCCACATTACCGCGCCTCTGAGTATTCCCACCAGAACAATCGACTCTCCCTCGAAGTCCTTCTCAATCTGACTGCCGATTTCAGCTGCTCTTTCATTAATCTGCTGCTGCGTTATCATCACAGTTCCTATCGTATCATTTGCCATTGGAATCCTCTCCTTTTTTTCCGTTTTCTTCTACTTCATACTCAACATCGTCCACAAATGTCCGATTGCGGTATTTTTTTGAATAATCCTTTGTTTTCCCGCCGTTCCAGTATTTATCAAGCTCTTCTCTGAGATACCAGAGTATAAACAGCCAGAGTGCCAGATCGTCCATCCACGCTATCGGAAAAAGTATAGGCGGAATAAGATCTATGGGCAGAAAAAGATATATTATGCCGGCTATAATAAGCGCTTTTTTTCTTTTGGGCACAGACCTGTCAGCCATCATGAATCTGATGGCTTTTATTCTTCTTATAAGAACTCTGAGTCCGAAAAACTGCATTATTTCTGTTCCTCCGGTTCCTGCATCTCTGAGATGCCATCGTCTGAAAACATATCATCGCAATCCTGATTATCAGGGTTCTGCCCGGTCAGAATTTTTTCGATTTCGTCGAGGAGCTCCTGATATCCTGTTTTCTTAAGCGCGGAAACAGGTATCACAACATCTCCCGATGACAGCCCCAGCGTCTGCTTTATAAGCTTTATCTGCTTTGCTGTCTGGCCTCTGGAAATCTTATCTGCTTTGGTGGCAGCGACAATTCCGTCAAGTCCGTAATGCCTGAGATATCCGTACATTTCGACATCCTGCTTTGACGGTGCATGCCGGATATCCACCAGCTGAACCACCCTGACAAGATTTTCTCTGTTCTGCAGATATCGTTCCATCATTTCGCCCCATCCCTGAGATACGGATTTTGAAACCTTTGCATATCCGTATCCCGGAAGGTCGACAATCCGGAACTGACCATTTATGTTGTAAAAGTTTATCGTCCTGGTCTTCCCCGGGTTTCCGCTCACTTTTGCCAGCTTGCGTCTTCCGGTCAGCAGATTGAGCAGTGATGATTTTCCTACATTCGATCTCCCTGCGAATGCTATCTCTGCAATGTCAGGGGCCGGATACTGCGACGGCTTTACAGCGATTGCCTCAAGCTCCGATTTATTTATCTTCATTGTTTTTTTCCTTTGCGGCAGACCCTTTTCTGCCCTTTACAAGAACTTCCTTCAGTGCATCCTCTGCATTGCGCAGAAGTACGAATTCCATATCGTTTCTCACTATTTCAGGTATATCCTCAATGTCGGCCTCGTTTTCCGCAGGCAGCAGCACTTTCCTGATACCGGCTCTGTGAGCAGCCATTACTTTTTCTCTTATTCCTCCGACAGGCAGCACCTTTCCTCTGAGTGTGATTTCACCGGTCATGGCTATATCCTTTCTCACAGGTATTCCCGTGAGCGTGGAAATTATCGCAGTGCACATGGTCACGCCTGCTGACGGACCGTCTTTAGGTATGGCGCCCTCCGGTATATGTATGTGCAGATCGAGTTTCTTGTAAAATTCTTCATCGATTTTCAGTTTGCTGCTCACTGATCTGATATAGCTCAGTCCGGCCTTTGCAGATTCCTGCATTACATCGCCCATCTGTCCCGTGAGCACCAGCTTGCCGGTTCCCGGAACAGCAGTTGTCTCAATAAACAGGGTATCTCCTCCGACTGCTGTCCATGCAAGACCCGTAGTAACTCCTACCTCTGTCTCGCCTTTTATAATATCGAATCTGAACTTCTTTTTACCAAGAAGCTCCTGTACCTTCTTGCCGGTGATGCTGACCTTCTTCGTATCCCCGCATACGTAGTTCTTTGCAACCTTTCTGCAGAGATTGCCTATTTCCCGTTCGAGATTTCTTACGCCCGATTCACGGGTATAATAATTAATCAGCGTTCTGAGTCCCGTTTCCGTAAATGAAATATTGCTCTTTGTCAGCCCGTTCTCTTTTATCTGCTTCGGCACGAGATAATGCTCCGCAATCTGCAGCTTATCTTCTTCCGTATATCCGCTCACCTCGATGACTTCCATTCTGTCAAGAAGCGGTCTTGGTATCGTGCTCGTGGTGTTCGCCGTAGTTATGAACATTACCTTTGAGAGATCGAACGGCACCTCAAGGAAATGGTCCGTGAAATCCTTGTTCTGTTCAGGGTCAAGCACTTCAAGAAGTGCGGATGCAGGATCGCCTTTGTAATCAGTGCCTATCTTGTCGACCTCATCAAACAGAAATACAGGATTTTTCGTGCCGCTGTCCTTGATGGAGCTTATAATTCTTCCCGGTATAGCTCCGATATATGTTCTTCTGTGTCCTCTGATTTCGGCTTCGTCTCTGACTCCGCCCAGTGACATTCTTACAAATTCTCTTCCTATGGATCTGGCAATGCTTTTCGCTATCGATGTCTTGCCGACTCCCGGAGGACCTACAAGACAGAGAATCGGACCTTTAAGCCCTTTGGAAAGCTGCATGACAGCGAGATACTCCAGAACTCTCTCTTTAACCTTATCCAGCCCGTAATGGTCTTCATTAAGAATTTCCTCAGCCTTGTTAAGGTCGATATTGTCTTCGCTTTCTGTATTCCACGGCAGCGCCAGTATAGTTTCGATATAGCTTCTGCTTACCGTTGCCTCAGCTGAAGAGGGCTGCATTTTGGATAATCTGCTGATTTCTTTTTCTACTTTTTCTTTTGTCTTCTCTTCCAGATCGAGCTTTTCGAGCTGTTCCCTGAAGCCGGCCGCCTCATCCTCAACATCTTCAGCTACACCGAGCTCTTCCTGAATAGCACGCATCTGTTCCCGCAGATAGTACTCCCTCTGATTTTTGTTTATCTGCGACTTTACTTTACTTGAAATATCCTGTTCTATATTCAGTATCTCTATTTCCTTTGTCAGAATAGTATTGAGTGCCTCGAGACGTTCCTTCGGATCTATGATTTCGAGAAGACGCTGTTTGTCTTCAAGCTTGATTTCAAGATGCGATGCTATTATGTCCGCCATTCTGCCCGGATCTTCGATTGTTACAACAGATGCGAAAATCTCCGCTGCAAGATTTCGGTTTATACTAATATATTCATCGAAGTTGGAAAGCACAGTTCTCATCAGTGCCTCAGCCTCTGCATCGTCGGCAGGATATTCCGGCTCTTCGATTTTTCTTATGCGGCATTTGAAATACGGCACCTCAAACATAACCTCTTCCACAACGCCTCTGCATATACCCTCGACAAGAACTCTTATCGAGTCTCCCGGAAGCTTCAGCATCTGCTTTATCTTTCCTACGGTACCGATATGGTAAAAATCATCCGGTGTAGGCAGATCTGTATTATCATCTTTCTGTGATGCCAGGAAAATATGCTGATTCATCACCATTGCCTTTTCCAGTGCGTTTATCGATTTTTCTCTGCCTATATCAAAATGAAGCACCATATTCGGAAATACCGACAATCCCCTGAGAGGAATCATCGGAAGCTCCATTTCATCGGCCTCGATAAAGTCCTCTGCCAGCTGCTCCGCGCTGACCTGTTCTTCATCCTTTTCTGACTTTGCGTCATCTATGTCAACATTCGGTTTGTTGTTGTCTTCCATACTAACCTCCTATAATAAAAGCAAGGCGACTTACAAAAGCCGCCTGTTATTTCGCCTATGCCGTTTCTGCCTTAGCTTCCTTTTCCTCTGTGAGTACGGGCTCTGTCAATACAAGTTCAGGATCTTTTTCCGCTTCTACGGTTTCCCTTGTTATTATGCACTTGTCAACATCGTCTCGTGAAGGAAGTTCGTACATTATGTTATTCATGATTTTTTCCATAATGCCCCGCAGACCTCTTGCCCCTGTTTTTCTGGCAAGTGCCTGTTCCGCTATGGCCTCCACAGCGTCTTCTGTGACTTCAAGCTTCACATTGTCCATGGCGAACAGCTTGCTGTACTGTTTTATCAATGCATTCTTCGGTTCAGTGATTATTCTCATAAGAGCATCCTTTGAAAGCTCTTCCAGAGTCACAAGCACAGGAAGTCTTCCTATGAATTCCGGAATCAGTCCGTATTTCAGAAGATCCTCCGGCTGAATATGCTTCATCAGATCGGATTCATCAACCTTGCTGCCTTCCACATTTGAATTGAATCCGATTGTTTTTTCTCCGATTCTTCGCTGGATAACCTTATCAAGCCCGTCAAAAGCGCCTCCGCATATGAACAGCACATTTGTTGTATCGAACTGGAGAAATTCCTGATGCGGATGCTTCCTTCCTCCCTGAGGCGGAACATTGGCCACAGTTCCCTCCAGTATCTTGAGCAGTGCCTGCTGCACGCCCTCGCCGCTCACATCTCTTGTAATTGACGGATTTTCTGATTTTCTCGAAATTTTATCTATTTCATCAACGTATATTATTCCACGCTGTGCTTTTTCTATATCGTAATCTGCAGCCTGTATGAGCTTGAGCAGAATGTTTTCAACATCTTCTCCCACGTATCCTGCTTCAGTAAGCGCCGTTGCATCTGCTATCGCAAACGGTACGTTAAGTATCTTTGCGAGAGTCTGAGCAAGCAGCGTTTTTCCTGAACCTGTAGGTCCGACCATAATTATATTGCTCTTCTGTATCTCAACGCCGTCATCGTCAGCCGCACTGTTTATTCTTTTGTAATGATTGTAAACAGCAACTGCCAGTGCCTTTTTAGCCGCCTCCTGACCTATAACATATTCTGAAAGGACGGCATCTATTTCCTTTGGCTTCGGAAGCCTGTCAGTATTAACGGAAAAGTCATCGTTTTCCGTCATATGCTTCGTATCCTCTGCACTCAGAATATCCCGGCACAGTTCAATGCATTCGTTGCAGATATATACCCCTGATCCGCTTATCAGTCTCTTTACCTGACTCTGAGGCTTCCCGCAGAACGAGCACCTCAGCTCATTGTTTTCGTCGTATTTACTCATAAATAACCACCCCTGTCTATCTGTTTTTTATCACCTTGTCTATAAGGCCGTATTTCATTGCTTCATCCGCTGACATGAAATTATCTCTGTCGGTATCTCTGGCAATAACATCTAAGGGCTGTCCTGTATTTTCACTGAGTATTGTATTCAGCTTTTCTCTCGTTTTCAGGATCCATTCAGCATGTATCTTGATATCTTCAGCCTGTCCCTGCACACCCCCGAGAGGCTGATGGATCATGATTTCAGCGTTAGGAAGCGCAAACCGTTTGCCCTTCTGTCCCGCTGAAAGTAAAAATGCACCCATGCTTGCCGCCATTCCCACGCATATCGTGGAAATCTCAGGCTTTACATACTGCATGGTATCATAAATAGCCATGCCGGCGGTCACGGAACCGCCGGGGCTGTTTATATATATGTTTATATCCTTATCCGGATCTTCAGCTTCCAAAAATAACAACTGAGCGACTACAAGGCTTGCTATGTGTTCATCAATAGCTTCGCCTAAAAATATTATTCTGTCTTTCAAAAGTCTTGAATATATATCATACGACCTTTCTCCTCTGCTTGTCTGCTCAATAACATATGGTACTAATGCCATATCCGGACCTCCTTAATTCTGCCTATTTCTTTACAGCGTTGTCATACATGAAGTCAACTGCTTTTCTGATCTTGATATCGCCTGCGAGCATGCCGATATTCTCAGCGCCCAGCATTTCCCTGATTTTATCTGCCTCAAGACCATACTGCTTGCCCATCTTTTCGATTTCTTCGCTTATTTCTTCATCGGTAACTTCGAAGTCTTCCTGATCTGCAACTGCTGTCACTATCATTCTTGTCTTTACTTTCTTCTCAGCTTCTTCTCTGAGCTCATCCCTTAATTCTGCCGCATTCTTGCCGATGTATTCCATGTACTGGTTCAGGTTAAGTCCCTGTGCTCTGAGCTGCTGGTCGAATTCTGACAGTGTACTGTCAAGTTCACTTTCCACGAGCGGCTTCGGTACATCGATATCATTTGCATCGAAAACCTTGGCGAGAACGCTGTTCTTCATTGAGTTTTCTGCTCTTGCAGCCTTTGATTTCTCAAGTTCTTTTCTTATGTCAGCCTTGAATTCATCAAGTGTATCGAATTCACTTATGTCCTTTACAAACTCATCATTAATCTCAGGAATCTCTTCTTCCTTGATTTCATGAACTTTGCACTTGAATACTGCTTCTTTTCCTGCCAGATCCTCTGCATGATATTCTTCAGGGAATGTTACCTTTACATCCTTGTCTTCACCTGTGCTTACACCGATAAGCTGTTCTTCAAATCCCGGAATGAATGTGCCCGAACCCAGCTTGAGCGGCTGTCTTTCTGCTGTACCGCCCTCGAACTGAGTATCTCCTACCCAGCCTTCATAATCGATGAGAACTGTATCCCCTTCCTGTGCAGGTCTGTCCACAGCTATCATTCTTGCATTTCTCTTTGCCTTAGCCTTGAGATCTTCTTCTATATCTTCATCTGTAACTTCTGCGCTTACCGCCTCAATCTCGACACCTTTGTAGTCTTTTACTGTGATTTCAGGATAGCATTCAACAGTAATTGTCACTGTAAAACCTTCGCCCTTTTTTATCTGATCGAATTCAGCTCTCGGGCTGTCGATAACGTCCAGTGAAAGTTCTCCCACTGCCTGCGGATAGCTCTTTGAGAAAAGATTGTTGATGGCATCTTCAAAGAATATACCCTCTCCGTATTTTTTCTCTATAATGCTTCTCGGCGCTTTGCCTTTTCTGAAGCCGTCTACACTGAATCTATCCTTCTGAGCCTTATAGACTTCAATCACAGCGTTTTCAAACTCTTCTGCAGTAAAGTCCATAGTGAATTTTGCATCGTTGTTTTCTTTAGAAATTAATGTTGATTTCATGAATATATATCCTCCTCGATTATAAACACATAGTGAATATTATTATACCTTGTTTTTTTTTAAAAGTAAAGCCTCTTGACAGCACTTTCACACCGTAAGATAATTTAATAAATGTTATTATAAGGATGTGTACCATAAATGTCAAATATAATCCAAACCACAACGGAATTCGCTATGTTCATCGTTTCCGGATATATATCTCCCGGAGATGTTCTCGTCGACGCAACATGCGGCAACGGTCACGACACG
>CAVECM010000085.1:0-9361 GCA_963614095.1 Bacteroidaceae bacterium | reverse complement strand
CACAGATTCTCTGCATGATTATCACAGTTGCAGTTGCCTTCGTCGGCGGCAGAATCGTCGGCGCCATCACAGGACTGCTCGGAAGAAAACAGGAATTATACAGCGACCTCGACGAGTTCGGTCATTAAGCTGTAATTCATTCTGTCTCAGCCGCTGATTCAGAATTTACAGCGCATTATTTTTACTGGAAAATTCTTACTTGATAATAAAGTATTATTTGCAGGATATTATCTGCAGCACCGTACCATTACCCCTGCGGTGCTTTTTTATTACTCATTATGCAGAAAGAAGCAGCTCCTGTGCCCCGGCAGACTGCTGCTGCCGCTCTCTGTCCGTGATGTGAAAGCTGTTCTCTCTTAAAGGTATGAACGGGCATAAAACGCATGAAAAAAAGGCCTCTGCACCAACTGTTCGTCGTGCATCAGCCTTTTTTCCGTTCAGTGACTGTTGTTAAAATATTAATTCCTTTAGGAGGAGATTGATTGTCATAATATGCAGTTCATGCCGGGCACGAACTGCGCGCTTTGCATAAGAAACAGCTTAAAGCAGTGTTCCCATATGCTTCAGAGTCTTCACAAGCTGTGACGTGTAGCTCATCTCATTGTCATACCACGATACAACTCTTACCTCGTAAATATGTGTGCCGCATTTCTCTGCGAGTGTCTGTGTTGCGTCAAAGAGTGAACCGTACGACATACCTATGATATCGCTTGAAACAAGCTGCTCTTCCGAATATCCGAACGACTCATCCGCTGCGGCCTTCATTGCCTCATTTATACCCTCGACTGATACGCTGTCTGTCATGTCCTTGAGTGTTGCGTCGAGTATAGTGATTGATCCTGACGGTACCGGAACTCGCTGTGCTGATCCGATAAGTTTGCCTGCCAGCTCAGGAATTACAAGACCTATAGCCTTCGCTGCACCTGTGCTGTTAGGAACGATATTAATCGCACCGGCTCTCGCACGTCTGAAATCGCCCTTCTTGTGCGGTCCGTCCAGTATCATCTGGTCGCCTGTATATGCGTGAATTGTAGTCATGAATCCGGTTCTGAGCTCTCTGTATTCATTGAGCGCCTTTGCCATCGGTGCTAGGCAGTTCGTTGTGCAGCTTGCACCGGAAACCACTGTGTCCTCTGCCGTCAGCGTTTCATGATTTACGCCGTATACGATTGTAGGCAGATCGTTTCCTGCCGGAGCTGAAATCAGAACCTTCTTTGCGCCCGCTCTGATATGAGCCTGCGATTTTTCTTTTGATGCAAAGAAGCCTGTGCACTCGAGTACGATGTCGACTCCGAGTTCTCCCCACGGCAGTTTCTCAGGATCCGGCGAAGAAAATACCGGAATCTCCTTACCGTCAACGATAAGGCTGCTGTCTGTGTTTTCTACTGTATGATCTCTGAAAGGACCCTGCACACTGTCGTATCTGAGCAGATATGACATCATTTCCGGCTTGGTCAGATCGTTGATTGCCACAACCTCTATGCCCTCATCGCCGTAAATTTTTCTGAATGCCAGTCTTCCTATTCTTCCGAATCCGTTGATTGCTACTTTAATACTCATATTGATAACCTCCTGTAATAATACTTTCGAAATATGTGTGAGACACTGCCCGGAGCTGCCGCCGATATGCAGTCTGCCTCTTCTTGTCTTTTCTTCGCCGCTTCATTATTCTGCCGCGGACGTTTTATCTGATGCCGCTTATGAGCAGCGGTGCGTTTTATTTCGCTGCCGCCTCATGAATCACAGCATATTTTCTGTAAATGTCGTTCTCCAGCTTATCCGTAATGATGCATGTATCTTTGAGTCTTGCGAATGTCACCGAGGATACTCTGCCGAATTTGGAGGAATCAGCAAGAATATACACGCTTCCGGATCTGCTTACAACTTCTTCCTTTATCATTGCCTCATCCATGTCAGATGTTGTAAAGCCGCGCTCGATGTCGATTCCGCTCGCCCCCATGAAGCACTTTGTGAAATTGAGGTTGTACAGCGATTTTACTGCATTCACGCCTATTACTGAAAGCGTCGTGCCTTTAACGCTGCCGCTCACCATATTCACATTGAATCCGCGGCGTGCAAGCCGCTGTGCATGGATTATACCGTTTGTCATATATGCTGCCTTGCGGTTGTCTATATAATCAATCATATGTGCGGTTGTTGTTCCCGCATCTATGAATACGGAGTCGTCATCACATATAAAGCCCGCTGCATACTTAGCTATTACAGATTTTTCCTCTGCATGCAGGGCTGCTCTGGCTGCGATGTCCCCGCTGCCGAACCCCCGCTCCGGCACTTCGGAGCCTGCCGGCTCTGACAATTCTGATAAGCCTGCCGGTTTCACCGAATCCGCCGGATTTACCGGGGCTGAATCCTGTGCGGCATCAATCGGATTCTCAAGTCTCACTGCTCCGCCGAATACTTTCTTCAGCTTGCCCATTTCGCCGAGCTCGTTAATGTCTCTTCGAACTGTCGACTCGCTGACATTCAATGTCTGTGCCAGATTTATATTTTTAACGGCGCCGTTCTGCGCCAGTTCCTGCAGTATCAGATTAAATCTTTCTTCCTGTAGCATGTCTGATCTCCTTTTGCAACTTCATAATACCACTTTTTCGTGCAAAGTCAAGCGTTTTCGAGCAATATTTTTCACGTTTCTGCGCTTTTCTGCATTTTTTTGATTGTATATAAATATTTTTGAATGTTTCTGCGTATTTTCAGCGATGTTATTTCCTTGAGCTGCGGTATTCCTGCTTGTTTAACTCGCTTTGCAGGCAGTATTCTCTGTATCATTCTCACTTATACCACTTGCATTTGGCCGCCTCGAGCTGCATGTACGTATTTATGAGCGTTTCTGCTCGCCTTTGACTGATCCGGTTGGTTTGATTGATCTTATTAATCTGATGGATAATGCTGTGCCGGCGGCAGACGGCGGTCTTAAACTTGCAGAAAACGGGCTGTGAATCCGGTTTCTGCACATATCTGCTATGTGCACCGGTTTTCACAGCCCGTTTGAGCTTCGTTTATTCACTTTGAATCAGCTGCCCGGAAAGCCCGCGTATTCCGCAGGTCCGGCTCTCCGATTTTCCCATCGTTTATGGACGAAAGCATTGTTATGCTATTTCAGCAGCTCTTTTCTTGAAAGATTAATTCTGTTCTGGCTGTCAATCTCAGTAACCTTAACCTTGACTACATCACCGACATTCATCACATCTTCAACCTTTTCCACTCTGTGTTTTGCCATCTTGGAAATGTGCAGCAGTCCTTCCTTGCCCGGAAGAATCTCAATGAACGCACCGAACGGCATTACTCTCGTTACTTTTCCTTCATAAATTTCGCCAGGCTCCGGCACCTTGAGAAGGAGCTCTATCTCCTTAACACCGGCATCCGCCGACTCCATGTCAGGCGCAGCAATATATACGAGACCTGTGTCATCGATATCAATCTTAACACCTGTGTCTGCGATAATTCTGTTGATAGTCTTTCCTCCCGGTCCGATAACTGTTCTGATCTGATCCGGTTCAATCTGCATCGAAATAATTCTCGGAGCATAAGGTGAAAGCTCTTTTCTAGGCTCAGGAATTTCGTCGAGCATTTCCTTCATTATATGCATTCTTCCTTCATAAGCCTGCTTGAGTGCCTTCTGCAGAACCTCCTTGGAAAGTCCGTGCACCTTTATATCCATCTGGATGGCAGTCACGCCCTTAGCAGTTCCTGCAACCTTGAAGTCCATATCTCCGAGGAAGTCTTCCATTCCCTGGATATCGGAAAGGATAGCCATTTTGCTGCTTCCGTCTTCTTCGACTCTTTCTATGAGACCCATCGCAATACCTGCTACCGGAGCCTTGATAGGAACACCTGCATCCATCAGTGCCATGCAGCTGCCGCAGACTGATGCCTGTGATGTCGATCCGTTTGAAGAAAGAACCTCCGATACGACTCTGATAGCGTACGGGAATTCCGTTTCATCCGGAAGAACCGGTATGAGCGCTCTTTCCGCAAGAGCTCCGTGACCGATTTCTCTTCTTCCCGGACTTCTCATTCTGCCCGCTTCACCTACTGAATAAGGCGGGAAGTTGTAGTGGTGCATGTATCTTTTCTCAGTCTGCTCCGTAATACCATCGATAGTCTGTGCCTCGCTGAGAGGTCCGAGCGTCACGATTGACAATACCTGAGTCTGCCCTCTCTTGAAAAGTCCGGAGCCGTGTGTTCTCGGCAGCACACCTGTATCGCACCAGATCGGTCTGATTTCTGTTCTTTTTCTGTTGTCCGGTCTGATTTCATCGTCGAGAATAAGGCTTCTTACCTGCTCTTTTGTTATCGCATAAAGCACGTTGCCGATGTCCTTAGCATTATCCGGATAGATTTCCTCGAAGTGTTCTTTTGTCTCCGCCTCGACAGCGTCCATGTTATCGAGTCTTTCCATCTTGTCGTAAGTCTGGATAGCGGCTCTCATCTTATCTTCTGCGTATTCTCTTACTGCAGCCTCGATGTCTTCCGGAACCTTGTAAAGCTCGATTTCCATCTTAGGCTTGCCGACTTCTTTAACGATTTCTTCGATGAATTCAACGATTTTCTTTATCTCTTCATGCGCAAACATGATGGCATCGAGTATAGTATCTTCAGGGACCTCGTTTGCTCCTGCTTCTACCATCATGATAGCATCCTTTGTTCCCGAAACTGTCAGATGAAGGCTGCTCTCTTCTCTCTGTGCAAGTGAAGGGTTTACGATAAACTGTCCGTCAACCATGCCGATGAGCACTGATCCTGTAGGTCCGTCCCATGGAATATCCGAAATAGCGAGTGCAACTGACGATCCGATCATAGCTGCGATTTCGGAAGGTGCATCGAGGTCAACGCTCATAACTGTTGCAACCACCTGCACGTCATTGTAAAAACCCTTCGGGAACAATGGTCTCAGCGGTCTGTCCATCAGTCTTGAGTTCAGAATTGCTTTTTCGCTCGGTCTTCCTTCTCTTTTTATAAAGCCGCCCGGTATTTTTCCTGCCGCATACATTTTTTCCTCATAATCGCATGATAAAGGGAAAAAGTCGATGTCAGGACGCGGCTCCTTCGAAGCACATGCTGTTACATTGACAACTGTGTCTCCGTATTTTACCATTACCTGTCCGTTTGCCATCTCGCAGACCTTGCCGATTTCGAGTTCGAGCAGCTTGCCGCCGATGGCTGTCTTGAATGTTCTGTAATCTGTGAATTTCATAATAAACAACTACCTCCTGTTTATTCTTTCTCTTCTTTTGATACCTTCTATAAAAAAATAAGCGGGGTTGTTCTGTGCCCCGCCTAAATCTCTGAGTTTTTACTTTCTTAAACCTAAACGAGCAATCAGATCTCTGTATCTTTCAAGATCCTTCCCCTTCAGGTAATTAAGAAGGTTTCTTCTCTGTCCTACCATCTTTAAAAGGCCTCTTCTTGAATGGTGGTCCTTCTTGTGAACCTTGAGGTGCTCATTCAGATCATTGATTCTGTAAGTCAGTATCGCAATCTGTACTTCAGGAGAACCTGTATCTCCTTCTTTTAACTGATACTCTTTGATGATTTCTGCTTTTTTCTCTGTTGTTATCATTTTATTTCCTCCTTGAGTTTATCCGCCTGCTGCTGAGTCGTCGTCGGAGTTTCGGCCGGCCGAGCTGCAGGTATTTTTACGAACAATTCATGTTATCACAGATACCGCATTATTGCAAGCCAAACTTGGTGCAGCAGCAAAGTTTTAACATTATCAGCGGAAGATTTTACAATGCCCCGCGGGAGCTTTTGATGTATTTGAGCATGATTTGCCGCTTTCCCGGCCTGCGTGCGTTTTATAAATCCTCAAATGTTCTTCTGTCTGCGTTTTCCACGGATTCCTGTATATCTCTGATTGACGCACTTATGCCGTATTTCTCGATGCTGCGCTTGTTTGCGTCTCCGTGCGTCAGGCATGCGGCACCGCCTATGCAGCCGCCCGAGCATACCATTCCCTCAATAAAATTATGCGGAAGCACGCCCTTGTTCGCACGTAAAAGCGCAGATTTGCATTTGTCTATGCCGTCGCATACGATTGGGTCGATTTTTACTCCCTCGCCCAGCTGCTCATATGCTGCCTCAATCACCGCATCCGTCACGCCGCCTGATTTCGCAAAATTCCTGCCGAAGCTCGATGCATGGTCGAGATCAGTCTCCTCAAGCTCCTCAACCTCAATATCCTTGCTGTCTATCAGTGCCTGAAGCTCCTCGAACGTCAAGACGTAATCCACATATGCCGCAGTCTCCGGCTGCTTGACCTCGGCTTTCTTCGCCGTGCATGGCCCTATAAAGACAACCTTCGCATCAGGGTCCCGCTCCTTTATGAACTTCCCCGTCACTGCCATAGGAGAAAGGCTCGACGATATCTTGTCTGCCATATCCGGGAATTTTGTCTTTATGTATTTCACAAACGCAGGACAGCACGACGATGTCATCAGATCGCGTTCCTGCAGCTCCGCCGCCTCATTGTAAGCAACTATATCCGCACCGAGCGCCGCCTCTTCAACCGAATAAAATCCGATCTCCTTAATCGCTGTGATTATCTGCCCGATTTCCGCATATTTGAACTGGCTGGCAATCGCCGGCGCCACAACCGCGTAAACTCTGAATTTTTCATTGTTCTCACTGGCCATAATCGTTTTGATAACGTCCGTTATGCTTGACACATCCAGCGTTGCTCCGAACGGGCACTGATACACGCACGCCCCGCATGCGATGCACTTCTCACTGTCTATCACCGCAACACCGTCAGGCCCCATGCTGATTGCGTCCACTTTACATGCCCTCTCGCAGGGTCTCTTGAAATTCGTTATCGCGCTGTAAGGACAGACTGCTGCACATCTGCCGCACTCCACGCACCTGTTCTTGTCGATATGTGCCCTCTGCTCGTCATCAAATTTTATCGCTCCCGGCTTGCAGGCGTCTGCACATCTGTGAGCGACACATCCCCTGCACAGGTCCGTGACCACATGTCCCGCTTCAGGACATTCATCGCACGAAATATCGATTACCTGTATGACATTCGGGTTGTTCTTATTGCCGCCGAGCGCTATCCTGATTCGTTCTGCGACTATCGCTCTGTCCTTGTAAATGCAGCAGCTCATCGGGGGTTCATCCTTCTTGACTATCTCATTTGCGATTTCATTAAACACCGAAAAGGCATCGTTGCCCCGCCATGTCTGCCAGGCCAGCTCCATCAGAACTGTATATTTCAGCTCTTGTACTTTGGTGTCAAAAATTCTCATACCTGCTCCTTTGTTAAATAAATAACTTTACGGGTATATAATAAAATATGGGCAGTCAATTGTAAATACACTATCTTGCTGACATCAATCAGACACGTCTGTTTACAAAAGGATTTTCTATGCTTTTAACGCTGCGAGGAATCCTCTGCCCGCAGCATCAAATATATGACCTCCGGTCAGGGAAGCGCGCTGTACCATTATAAGACGCACTGCGCTTTTACAAGCCGTACTGCTCCGCAATACGCGCCGCTTCAGCCCTCATCTGATCCACAACCTGCGGCGGCTCGGTTATCAGTATGTCCTCTCCGAGTGAAAACACCCATCCCAGAAACTGCCTGCTGACCTGTACCCGCACCTTTACAGTAAAGTGCGACGCATCCGCCGGAACAAGCGTAATATCCTTGCCGAAGCGGTCGATGATGACTCCCGCCAGGTTATTAGCAGCGTAAAGCGTCACGTCTTCTTCCCTGCCTCCGAACATGCCGAAGCTTTTCTTCGCATATTCTGCCATATCGAGCTTGTCGAAATACTCTCTGCCCTCGCGTTCTTCATCCGACAGACTGATGCGCAGCATTTTATCCACACGATAATGCTTGATTTTCGCCGCCCCGGAATCGTATCCCACAAGATAATAGTTTTCGTCATCCCACGAAAGCCCCCACGGGCTGATATGGTACCATGCCCCATTATGCCGCAGCTCCGTTTCTTTTTTTACATTCCACTGATAGTACTGGAATCTTATCCTGCGGTTTTCCGAAATAGCATTGTGGATAGCGTCCACTGTATAATAGATGCTCTCATTCATTGTCTTGATTCTGCCGGCTACGAAAACCTGCCGCTGCAGCTTCTGCGCCTCATATCTGCTGGCAAATCCTTCTATTTTGCTGATGAGTGTGTTTGATTTTTTCTCTGTGATGAATTTTGACGACTGTATGGCGTCGACGAGCAGCTTCAGCTCCGGCAGCTCAAAATAACGTCCGACGACATGATAATGATAGCCCTTTCCGTCCTGTTCGCCCTCCACCTCGATTCCCAGCGTCTCAAGATCGCGCAGATCTGCGTAAAGGCTTTTGCGGTCAGCTGTGATTTCATATTCTGCGAGAGCCGCCCGGATTTCAGGCATTGTGATATAGTGATTTTCATCGGTTCTGTTCAGCATAATCTGTGCAAGGCGATACAGCTTGAATTTCTGATTCGTTCCCTTCGGCATAATCCATCCCACCTCTTTCTTCGTCTGCCGATAAAAATATTTTTTTCCGTTTGCTTTGTCTGCTGATCCGGATATTTTTAATATTCACCCGGATTTTCTGTTTATCCGGATATCTTTAATGTCATACAGATTTTCTGTTTATCCGGATATTTTCTCTGTTTTCCCAAGTATAACATATCTGTATGCAGTAAGCACACTGAAGAGATGGGCAGCTTTTCGGCTGCAGCGATTCAGCGGTCTTCGGCAGAAATCCGGCCACCTCTCCTCTGCCGGCAGCCCAAAAGCCCGAGCCTGCATATATCCGGAGGGGAACCGGCGAAATGTGTTCAGCATTCTCGGGCTGTCTGGCAATATTAATTAAATTTTCCGGCGAACTGCCGCCATATAAAAAATGGATATCAGGTAAATATCATTAAAACAATAATGCAGATACGCAGACTCCGGCAAACACAGCGGAGAGCCTTAAAATTTTATATCGTCGTCAAACTCGTCTGCGTACTCAAATCCCGCTGCAGACTCGAGGCTTTTCCTGCAGACCTTGCAGATGACTCCTGCTTCCGTCACTGTCATTACCTTTGCTTTGGCAGTGTAGCCGATTTTATCGTAAAGCCTGCCCGCGCTCATGGAGTCTCCTATGACGGTATACGGGCTGTTGGCAACATATCCGATTTTACCGAGTCCGTCAAAATTCACCTTTATTGCTTCTTTATCATATTCGTTGTCCGGCTCCTTTTCGAGCTGCAGCTTCATCCCTTTTTCAAGGAAATCTTTTCCAAAGTAATGTCTTGTTCCTGTCAGTGTTATGTATACCTTTGCCATTTTATCCTCCTTCTTCCGGCGCCGCCCGCTTTCAGGAAAGGCGCCCGCGCAGATTTTCTGCCGTATA
>CAVECM010000084.1:0-9563 GCA_963614095.1 Bacteroidaceae bacterium | reverse complement strand
CTTCGCCGCTGAGTACTTTACCTCTCAGATGCTGTCCGAGCATATCTGATCTGCACCCGGAATCCACGGGCTGCAGATCAGAATCTCCGTCCGCATTCTGCACCGGTGCCGGATAATCAGATAATCCGCCGGCGTAAATTTCGCTTGAGGTGAGGTGCCGGGCATACAGACAGTCCGGCACCTCAGAATTCATATCCGGATTCCCATCAGAATTCCTGACTGAATACGATCTCGCCCTCTGATATCGTCATCAGTGCCTGTACGCTCATGAATTCTTTCGATGGAATCTCGAATATATTCCTGCTCAGAACAACCAGATCCGCCAGCTTGCCGACCTCGATTGTTCCGGTCTTCTCATCCATCCTTGATGTGTATGCCGCATTTTTCGTCACTGCATCCACCATCTCCTCAAGTCCTGCGCACTCCTCTTCCCATAAGACCTCGTCAGCTCCCTCTATAATATCCCTGAGACATCGCTCCATCCCGAGCTTTACAGCACCTAACGGATAAGGCTCCGCCGTTACGGAAAAATCGCTGCCCGCTGATACGACCATGCCTGCGTCCATCAGCGACTTCATCGGATACTGCCTCTCTGCCCTTTCCTTACCGAGAAGGGGTACCTCAACCCCATAATAATAATTCTGCTCTATGCCGAACCAGTACGGATTCGCGGAAACGCAGAACCCCAGCTCTGCCATTCTCTTAATGTCCTCCTTGTCCGCCAGCTGCACGTGCGCGGCAACAGGTCTGCGGTCCGGACGGTCACCGTTTGCCTGCTTTACATATTCCATCGCTCTGACCATCTGATTGACCGCCGCGTCGCCTATTACGTGGAAATGAATGTCATATCCCAGGCTGTCAACATAGGCGCAGACCTCAAACAGGTGCTCATCCTCCCACAGCTGCACGCCGATGTTCTCCGGATTGTTCGCATAAGGCTCCTTCAGCCACCCCGTCGCATTCTCTATTACACCGTCTATGAAGATTTTTATGTAAAATCCGTCAGCCAGCTTGTTTTCAAACGTTCGCACAGGGTTTGCGAGGCTTTCCTTAACAAATTTCATATCATCATTAGGCGATATGACATAATGCATACCGGCCTTCATGATAAGCTCGCCCGCCTCGGCCATTTCCTTGTATGCCTTGTGCATATTGTTGTTTCTGTACATCTGCATTTCGCAGGCGCCCGTGTATCCGTACGGCACCATCAGCTGCTGATACTGCCTTATCGCTTCCTTGTAAAGCTCAACCGGCATGTCCGGCAGCCTGTCTTCAATCAGCTTCTGTGCTTCATCCTTGAAGCAGCCTCTGACGCTGCCGTCGTCGTTTTTCTCCATCGTACCGCCGGTCGGAACTTTCGATTCGGGCGTTACGCCGGCGTCCTCGATGGCCTTGCTGTTCACCCATATCGCATGCCCCTCTATAGCCTTGAGAATCATCGGCTTATCCGGACACAATGCATCCAGCATTTCTTTTTCCGGTCCCTTTTCCGGGAAAAGTGCGGACGACCATCCGCAGCCGTAGTATATATCCTTCTCCGGATTCTCCGCGATGAATGCCTTTATTGCAGCAGCATATTCATCCACGGACTTGCATGGTCTTAAGTCTATTCTGTCTATGAGGAGCGCCATGGACAACGCGCCGTGTGCGTGTGAATCGATGAATCCCGGCAGCACGAGATTGCCCTTGAGGTCAATTTCGCGATTGTCCGGCTGTCCCGGTTCTGCGCCGCCGCACTCTCCGCCTGCCGCACTGCAGCCTGCATTCGCCGCAAAGCTGCGGATTTCCTCATTGCTTCCCAGCGCAGCTATACTGCCGTTCTCTATTGCTATCGCCTCGTAAAAATCTCCGCCGCTGCGGATTTTCCCATTGTACAGACTCAACATGTCATCACCTTTATTACCCTTTCCGATTCAGCCTAGCAGCTGAATTCTTTATTTTATTTGATTTATATAGCTTTATTTGTTTTTCCGAATGGAAACCGAGTCGAATTTTATACGGTTTTCTCGATTGGGTCCCGACCGGTCCGGTTTCCTGCGGTTTCTCACCGGGCGAGTGCCGGACCGGCCTTGTCTGCCTCGGCGATTTCATTCTCGTATGTTGTGAGAATTTTTTGATTATTGTCGACAGCTTTATTTTACACAAAAAAAAGCCGGCAATCAATTTCTCAAATTGCTGACTTTATCGCATCTGTTGCCGAATCCGCTTCAGAACTTGCTGTCCGCGGTCCGTTTCTTGCGCTTTATAATAAGAATCATCTCGTCGGAACCACTGTCCATCGCAAGATTTATCTTTTCACCTGAATCAATCTCCATTTCGCTGCTTACTGCCGGGGTCTTTCCGGGCTCTGCGACTACGACACGGAAATGCCCGCCGCCCAGCGAAAGCCTCAGCTCTGCTTCTTCAGCACTGCTGTCTCTGTTTTTCTTGTGATCCGGCGCCTCGGAAACAGCCTCGTGCACCTTTGCATAAATATCCTCCGTCCTCACATCACAGGCCTCTTCGCTGAAGCCCCGGTACGCAATGGTTTCTCTGGCTTTCGCAGCCCTGTACTCTGACGGAGAAGATCCGAAATGCTGCCGGAACACCTTATTGAAATAATTCACAGATGAAAATCCCGCACGCTTGCTGATTTCGCTGATTGTGAGCTTGTTGTCAAGCACATAGAATTCCGCCCTGTCGGCTCTGACGAGATTCAGCCCCTCTTTCACCGAAATCCCCATGCCGTCTTTTACAAAATGCGACAGATAATATTTGCTCACGTTGAATTCCTTTGCCAGGCTCTCCAGTGTGATGTGCTCGTCATAATGCATGTAAAGGTAATTCAGCATATCATCGAGCCGGCCGACGCTGAGTTCTTTATCGCTCAAATCGCCCTCTCCGCCCGCAACAGGATACATGACCATTTTGAGATTTCCCAGCAGAATCGTTATGATGTTCTGCGCGTACATCACTGCATCCGCGGCCTGTCGTTTTTCCACACACAAAAGCTTTATTATCTGCAGGATATTCCCGCAGATGGAGTCATACATCTCTTTTTTTCGCTTCAGAACCGTTATGTCCCATGTCACCATGCTGCCGTCCTCCGGCAGGAGCTCGCCTCCGAAGTGAAGATAGACAATCCTGGTATTGTCGGCGGCCGGCTTAATCGAATGCAGATCATATGGATTGATTATGGTAAATTCTCCTATGTTGATTCGGAAATTGTCATAGCTTATCTTCACGTCCGCGCTGCCCTCTATCACATACACAATCTCAAGACATGTATGAAAATGTATCGGGTGCTCTGTGATGCGTATGGCTTTTGCCGACAGCCCGCTCTCCGGAAGCTCAACGGGCTTGAAGAGCAGACTGTGTGTATATATTTTTTCATCTATCATTGCGTTTACTCCCTGTTCGATTCGGGCATATGTAAATTATGCGGTCAATTCGGATCAGGCACGATGTGCAGCATTCCTTAGAATACGCTTCATGCGCTGCCCTTTAAAAAGGCCCTGCCCCCGGTGAAATTATCCGCCTGCCGCAGGGTTTGCCTGCATACAGATTATATCATGATTTCTCAGGATTTTGATTCGAATCGGGTGAAGTTCTCGAATCTGAAAGAATGGTGCCGAATCATGAGATTTACCGTATTTTATTCATCTCCTTTTGTTTTCAACATTTTCGAGTCTTTAATCTGCTGTTGATGAATCTTCATGATTTATGCAGCGCAATCCGCCAGGCTCACCCGCATACGAAAAAACGCCTGCACACCGCATCACTGCGGCAGCAGGCGATTTTTCTCCAAAAGCTCCTCCGGATTTTCCAGAAAGGGATAATCCTTCCCGAGGATAACAGCCTCGCTGCTTCGGGAAGTCCTGCCCGGTTATGATTTGGCCTTCCGGGCGGCTGTGTTCAATGAAACATCGCAAGAGCTCTCAGATAAATGTAATTGTTACTATATATTTTTAGATTATTTCTTCTGTGGTTCTATCTTCTTTGAAAGAATATAGAAAACTATGCATCCTATAACACTTATAGCTGTTACAATATACAGTCCTATCTGGATTGCATTCAGCAGTATATCGACATTGGCATGAGGGAACATACCGTCAAAGAAATCTCCTGCCTCAGGACCGTCTGCTGTTCCCCATCCTTCATACCAAGGTGCGAAGAATACTGCAACTATGTTAAGTATTGACATTAACATCAGCAGGAATGAAATTTTCTTTGTGTCGCCGACAGCCAGGCCTGTCTTCGGATTTGCCGGATACAGTGTGCTGTCTTTTCTTGTAAGTCCGCCGTACTTTCTTCTCCATATGAAGTAAAGCAGCGGTCCTGTCATCAGTCCTACCATACCTCCGAGGAAGTAGTCTGAACCGTTAATCAGCAGAGCAAATATTGCCACGCAGATCGGAACAACGCAGAGCACCTTGAGGAATCCGTCTCCTCCCGGAATTCTGAACTTGTATTCCTCTCTCGGGATACGCTTTCTGAGAATAATTGCTGAAATATAAATCATGATATATGATGCAGCCAGCAGTGTCGTATCGAAGATGATGATTAATCCGAACGGACACATGCAGAGTGCCATACTGAAGATACCTATCGACAATACAGTAACATACGGAACTCCGTTTTTCTTGTCGCATTTAACCATAATAGGCGGAGCGAGGTAGTCATCTGCCAGTGAGAAGAAGCCTCTGCTTCCTGATGCGATATAAGTATTGAAAATCGAGCACTGTGCCAGGAACGAAACTATAACGAAGAATATTCCGAAGCCTGCTCCCCAGAAGGTCTGAACTACGTCTCCGTATCCGACACCTTCACCTGCGGAACCCCATTCAGTCCATCTGCCCATTGAACCGAGTCCGGCTACCGTCGGCAGAATGTATGATGCCATTATAAGCGGAATAGTCAGCATTGTGCCCTTTGGAATAACCTGCGGATCCTCGATTTCTCCGGCGATTGTGGACATCGATTCGTAGCCCGAGTACATCCACATGATAACGGATATACCGCCGGCAATCAGCATGAACCAGTCCTTAGGACCTGTAGTTTCATATGCAGTCATCTGGAACGAAATATCTGTTCCCTCGCCCCAGTTCAGGAAACCGCAGACAGCAACCATCGCGAATGCAACCATTACGAGAAGTGAAAGAATGGTGCTGACAATACCTACATCCTTGATACCTCTGATATTAATAAGAACGAAAACAATAATCATTGCAGCTTTGATAACGAATTCTATCGGCTTTGAAAGATCCCAGTATGAAGCTACGAATCCTCCTGCCAGTATTACATATGAAACGTTATCGATATAGATGGAAATGGTTCTCCACCATCCGGCCTGGAATCCCCAGAATTCTCCGAGTGCTTCCTGAACCCACTTGTAATAACCGCCCTCCTGCGGTCTTACAGATCCGAGCTCTGACGCTACGAGTCCCAGCGGCATCGCCCATACAAACGGCATTACGCACAGCATAACTATAGTAAGTCCCGGTCCGCAGTCAGGAATAGCTTCTTCTATTCCGTAGCATCCTGCAGCAACCAGACAGAAAATCATGAACACGACAGTTGAAACACCGATTTTCTTCTTTTTAAGTCCATGTTCGCCCACTCCGGCATTCGCCGTCGGCTTTTGTTGACTCATAATAACCTCCTTAAACGATAATAAAACACGCAACAATAAAGTAACATAATAACAATAATTACATTTATGCGATAATTTTAACAATTGCTTATTAATCGTTTCTGAAGGGATGTGTTAATAATTCTTAATTATAAGTTTCCTGCCGTCTGTTGTACTTAATCCAGTACACGCCGTGCCCCGCCGACCCTCGAAAGCCTGCGCTTTTACATAATCCGCCGGCTCCTGAACATCACCGTGATGCTGAATGTATGCGCGCCCGCCTTTACATCGCACATGCCGCCGGCCTTCTCGACGAGCCGCTTCACATTGCGCAGTCCGATGCCGCTGCTGTCCGTCTCCTCATCCGCAGCTTCGACTCCCGCAGCTTCGTTTTCAAATGTAAAGCCCGCAAAGCCGCACCCGTCAGGGTTTTCGGCCCCGTCTGCACAGTCATGCGCCCTCACTGACTTTATTTTTACCGGGTACGAGATGTCCGCATATTTTACAATATTGGAAATGATATTGCCGAGAATACGATCGATGTCCTCTGTATATACCATGACCTCACGCTCGTACCACTCGATCAGAACCTCCGTGCGGAAGCCCTGCTGCTCCAGGTACTCCACCGCCCCGGAAAGCGCATCCGAAAAAATCTCCCTGAAGGAACCGCCGATCATATCCGTGTCCGCCGGCCCGTGTATGCCGTTCTCTTCACCCGCGCCCCTTTCCAGTGAATACTCAAAAATCCTGTCCGTGAGGTACTTAATGTTCTGCAGCTTGCTGTCGATTCTGTCGATGTACTGCCTCAGCTGTTCCTCGTTCTCGTACTTTCCGTGCTTTATCGCCTCCGCATAAAGCATCACTGCCGTCAGCGGCGTCCTGAGATCGTGCGACATGCTGCTGATCATCCTGCTGTTCAGCTCACTGAGCTCGTCTTCTTTCGCAAACTGCTCCAGAATCGATTTCCTGAAGGCCTCGATGCCCTCGCCGAGTGCCGCCAGCTCATTGCGCCCCCTGATTGTGACCTCATACTCGAGGTTTCCGCCCTCGAGGATTTCGAGCTCTTCCTTGAGCGTACCGACATATTTTATCATCCTGCTGACGCCCGCCATTACAATAATAAAGAAAACCGCAAAGCATACGATAAGCTCCGCAATTACGGCGCGGTTATAGAATTTGTACGTATGGGATCCGTACAGATCCACTTCAAACGTCCCATCGGCGAATTTTATATAATAATACTTGTAGTCCTTGCTGTTTTCCGGAAAATCGCTGCTGGATATTTCCCCCTTGAACGGCCCCTCAGATGTGTACAGCCATGACGAGTCGTCATATATCTCGAACCATATGCGCTCCTGATCACGCGCCCATCTGCCCAGTGCCTTCTTGTCCGTCGAGCAGATATCGTTCTGCGATACATACGACTGCAGCCTTTCCGCATAAATGCGATTCTGCCGGTTGACATAATCCGATTCCACGAGGTATTTGCCGATTGCCTTGCCTACAAGAATGTCCGATACGGCAAAAAGCGCCGCAGATACTGCAAACGCCAGCACTACGAGTATCGCCAGCTGCCCGGCGAGTGTCCTGCGGTTACTTATCAGACGCATTGAATCTGTATCCTTTCCCCCATACCGTGTGTATATATTCGGGATTCTTCGGGTCGGTCTCTATCTTCATCCTGAGCTTTCTGATGTGCACCATCACGGTGTTGTTCGATACATAAAAATACGGCTCGTTCCACACGGATTCGTAGAGGTTCTTCGTGGAAAATATCCTGCCGGGGTTTTTCATCATGAGCAGGAGAATTCTGTATTCTATCTCGGAAAGCTCAATCTCGCGTCCGCCGCGGAACACTTCATTGTATTCGGTGTTGATGCGTATCGATTTTATGCTGATATAGCCCGCCTCGGTTTCTTCCTGCGGCTGCGGGGCTTCCTTGCCCTTGTAAACCGTGTATCTTCTGAGCAGCGCTTTGGTTCTCGCCAGCAGCTCCGAGTATGTGAACGGCTTGACAAGATAGTCGTCGCCGCCCGCCATGAAGCCTATGAGCTTGTCGGATTCCTGCGATTTTGCAGTGAGAAAAAGCACCGGCACGTTGGATATTTTTCTTATTTCCTCGCAGGTTTTCAGGCCGCTGATTCCGGGCATCATGATGTCGAGGATTACCAGGTCTGTTTCTTCTGTAAAGAGGCGCAGTCCTTCTTCGCCGCTGCCTGCCTCGGTGATTCGGTAGTTTTCTCCGCTGAAAAGGATTCTTATGCCCTCGCGGATGTCCTCGTCATCTTCGATTATCAGTATAGAGTATTCTTTCATGGTTCTGTGCCCTCCTGTGAGTTCCCGGGCTACCGCCGCTGTCTGATGAAATCCGTTTTATCGATTCAGAATGATTATTGTCTCTGCCGGTGTCCGTGCGCTCTCTGCTATGATTATAGCATGATTCATACATTTATTCGACGCAGTTCTGAGATTTTGCAGATTGAGGCACATGAGATGCATGGGTGCCGTTTCACCATACCGGCACGCCTTACGGTATAGGGTGCTGCTTACTGCTTCTGCCATGTCGGAGCCAATCAGATTAAGCTTCTCCGGCAATCTGCCGGCGATAATGCCGGCAGGCTCTGCTTCAGACGGCAGCCTCCCCCCAGCGATTATGCCAACGGCTCTGCAGATGATGAAAATACCAAAAGACGCCCCGCACAGATGCATTTTTGGTAAAAATTACTCTTTCACGCCTGTTTTCATCAGCTTGTTTACCAAAATCCGATACGCTGACCCCGTTTTTTGGCAGTCTCGGCATAGAAAAACTGCTTTTTTCTGAAAAAAGTTACCAAAACCTCATGCATAAAGCCAGGATTTTGGTAAACGACGTTTTCACGACTGCAAATATCCCGGTAATTTTACCA
This sequence comes from Bacteroidaceae bacterium, assembly GCA_963614095.1. GTDB lineage: Bacteria > Bacillota > Clostridia > Peptostreptococcales > Anaerovoracaceae > Lentihominibacter. The sequence continues at coordinate 1,046 of CAVECM010000084.1, read as the reverse complement.
AAACTATAATGCCGGAGCACGGATTTTGGTAAATGAGCCGCGGAATACTGCAGAATCTCGGGCAGAAGCCTGTTCCACCGGCAAGCGTTCAGTCAGGCTGACTGAACGGCACAGGCTGACAAGCGAGCTGACCGGCCGTACGTGGGGCCGTTTCAGACACACGGGCTGGCAAGCTGTACGCAGAGCAATGGCCTCATAAAAAATGTGGGAATATCTGTAAACAGATATTCCCTGCATTATCAAAAAAGAGCCGCCCGTGCGGCCAATGTCTTTAAATTAACATTGCCGAAACGACGACTCTTTTGTTCTCTTATAAATTCTGCAGCTTCCTGCTGTGCTCGCTCACACACGCTTCAGTGTCTCCGCATCGATTTGCTTCAGTATCTCCATATCGGTCTGCAGCACATCGGAATCTGCAGCGGCAGCAGATTATCTGTTGTATCTTCTCTTCCTTGCAGCGACTGTTGTCCCTGCTGCTGCGCTGCCTGCAAGAAGCATCAGAGCAATCCATAAAGCCATATCTGCGTCATCTCCGGTCTGATAAGCACTGCCGTCCGCACTGTTCTGCGTACTGCCCTTAGTGTCATCTCCGGTGCCCTTCTGACTTTCTTTTACAGCCTTCTCATATGCTGCCTCAGCCGCTTCAAGCTTTGATACGCTTTCATCCGAAACGAATTTCTTCTGATTGTCCGTGAGACTGTCATAAGCAGCTCTTGCCGCCTTTACAGCATCACCATCGTTTACTGTGATATCGCTCGCTGCCGGCAGAGCCTCAATCAGCTTCTCCACTTCCTCAGCCTTCTCCTCGTCTGTAAGCTGCTGTTCGTATTCATTCAGCTTGGAAATATTATTTACCAGCTTCTGCTGCGCTTCTGTAAGGGCGTCATATGCCGCTCTTGCTTCAGCTACCTGTTCCGCCTTATCAGAGGCTGTCATGTCGATGGCCTCAATCATTTCATCAACCTTGGCTGCTATCATCTTGTCGCTCTCAACGCCCTTGGCCAGCTTCTCTGCATCTGCCCCCAGCGGGTCATCTGTACGGTTGT
>CAVECM010000083.1:0-9679 GCA_963614095.1 Bacteroidaceae bacterium | reverse complement strand
GCTATATCTGGGAGAATGTGATAACATCCGGAAACGGAAACTCCGGCAGCGGCAGCGGTGATAATAAAACGACCGGAGACTCCGGCAGCAGCGGTGATAATAAAACGACTGAAAACTCCGGCAGCAGCGGTGAAACCAAGGCATCTGATAATCATGGAAATGATGACGCGGATAATCCCGATAATAACGAGAACTAATCTATTTGGAGGTTGCTATGAGCATAAAATTGCAGTGTCCGGTCTGCGGAAAGGAAAAATCTCAGATTTCTGTTTCGGAATATGACTGTGACAATTGCGGATTCAATAATGCATATGTCAGGTATTTTGCTTCCGCCGGAGGGCACGAGCTGTGGCTGGATTCGGTAAACAGAGCCAGGGCTGAATGGAATAAAAGGGAAGAAATTCATGCAGCCGCTTCCGTTCAGCTGTATGCGGGTGATAATCTGATCGCGCTGACGGATAAAAAAAGAAGGAGCATCACCATTATTTCGGGCAGCGGCAGTATTCTGCATGAGCAGGGTGCAGCGGGCTTTTCAGCATGCGAACGGAATTATGCGGTGCTTTATGAAAACGGCACGGTAAAGGTGTTCGGAGAGGACAACAGCTTCGGACAGAAAAATACAGGCTCGTGGAAGAATATACAAAGCGTTCTGGCGGCGCCGAACTGCACGTACGGGGTGACAGAGTCGGGCGAAGTAGTATATGCGGGTTCGCTCTGCAGCCGGGCCGCGGCGGAGTGGAAAAATGTCAGACTTCTGAGGGCGGGCAATGACAGCATTGTCGGTCTGAGCAGAGACGGAAAAGTATACATGGAGAAGGATTTCGGAGTGCCCGGGGCAGCTGATACTGTGAAAGGCTGGAGCGGCATCACTGATATTATGGCTTCAAGGGACTGCGTCATCGGATTGTCTGCAGACGGTACGGTCAGATTTGCAGGCAGACAGAATGACGCACGCGCAGAAGCGGAAGCATGGAGACATATCACAGCAATCGCTCTGGATAATTCATTCGCATACGGGTTGTCAGATGATGGAAAGGTGCACATGGCAGGTACCTGCAAGGCTTTTCTCGACAGAGGAAGGTCGTCGGCCTCCGAATGGAGCAATGTTGCGAGCCTGTCGAGCAATCATGCCGGCATAGGCGCAGTTGATGAAAATGGTGAACTGCTCTTTGCAGGAACTATTACGGGCGATTTATCCAGAATGAAGGAAGCATGGAATGCAGAAATCAGAGATGGTTTTCGGGGAGAGACAGTATGATTTATATTACCGGAGACACTCACGGGAATCAGTACAAATGGGTGGAGCAGATAGAGCCCGTTCTCTCCTGCGGAGACACGATAATTGTCTGCGGGGACTTCGGCATCGGCTTCTGGGGCGGAAAATACTGGGATGAAGAGACCTTCTTCGACTTTATAAGCGAACAGGAATATACTGTGCTTTTTGCTGACGGCAATCATGAGAATTTCAATAAGCTTGAGAGCTATCCCATTGAAACAGGCAGCGGAGGAAAAATTCACAGAATACGGCATAATCTGATTCATATGATGCGCGGAGAGGTGTATAATATTGATGGAAAGCGCGTGTTTGCGTTTGGCGGAGGCTATTCCATAGACAAGTACCGGAGAAAAGAGAATGTTTCATGGTGGCCGCAGGAAATGCCTTCGGATGACGAGTACGAGAATGCGCTGCTTAATCTGCAGAAGAATGATAACAGTGTGGATTATATCATTACACACACAGCACCTGCGGAGACGGTGTATTATCTGTCTCTGAAGCGGAGACTCGGGATTCATGACGATGTGACCGATGAACGTCCGCTGACGCTGTTTCTGGATGACATTCAGAGAAAAGTGTCATACGAAAGATGGTACTTCGGGCATTTTCATGTGGATGAAGAAGTATGGCGAAATCAGACTGCCATGCTGAGCACGGTGCGTGAGCTTGAATCGGGACGAATTGTAAGACAGTGGGAATCCTATGAAGGCTGACAGAAGGCCGGTACCGCAGCCGGAGCGAAACACTGCGGCTTTGCAGAAACGCTGCAGCCGGCACAAAATACTGCACCTTTGCAGAGACAATGCAGCCGGCCTGCCAACTGCAGATCTGCAGCAAACCGCGGGATTTGCATAAAATCTGCGGAAAACCTGAAAAATATGAAGAAAAAAGCGAAAAACCTGACGAAACGGAGGAATAATTTATGGGACATAATATCAGACATGAGGGTGAACTGACAGTGGTGGAGCTGCACGGAAGCGTTAACTCTGCCAATTCAAACGAACTGGAGACAGCTCTTGCCGGGGAGCCGGCCGGAGAGGAGGGAATGATTCTCGATGCAAATGATCTGACGTTTATTTCCAGCGCCGGACTGCGTGTTATTCTGGGAGCAAAAAAACGCTGCGGAGGCAAGGTTTTTCGTATTATCAACGTGAATGATGAGGTAATGAATGTATTTGACGTGACAGGATTTTCCGAAATCATGGATATTTCCCGTGCAGTGCGGACGCTGAGTGTTGAAGGATGCGATAAAATCGGTGCGGGAGCATGCGGCGAGGTTTTCCGTCTCGATGACGAGACTATTATCAAGCTGTATTATCCGCGTGTAAAACAGGAAGAAATCGAGCAGGAAAAGGATCTTGCAAAGAAGGCGTTTGTCATGGGTGTCCCGACTGCTATTTCCTATGATATCGTGGAGGCTGACGGCCGTACAGGTGTTGTTTATGAGCTGATCAAGTCAAAGACACTGAGCGAGCTCATACGTGAGGACAATTCAAAGCTGGAAGAATATGTAGATATGTATGCGGATGTCTGTCGCCAGATTCATGTCATCGGGGCGGAACCGGGTCAGCTGCCGGATTTTAAAGACCTGAACCGCGTGGATATACCGAATGTGACGGGTATTACAGATGAGGAACGTGAGTACCTGTACAGGTTTCTGGAGCTTGTGCCGAACCGCATGAATTGTCTGCACGGCGATCTGAATATCAATAATATCATGGTGCAGAACGGTGAGTGCTGCCTCATAGATATGGGTGAATTTTCAACGGGTACACCGATGTTTGATCTTTCGCGTATTGTTTTCTCCATGGAATTTGCCGCTCCGGCAGAGGGTGAATTCAATGAGTTTTATAAAATGCCGCAGACGACAATCAAGCGTATCAAGGAATTGTTCCTGAAGAAATATTTCGGCTGCGGAAGTCTGAAGGAAGCAGAAAAGAAAGACCCGGATGCTGCATGGCTTTACCCGCTGACATGGTTCAGATGCTGCACGTCACTTCTGAAGGGCGACCGCTGGGGTCAGGAAAAACGCGATATGGCACTGGAAATCCTGCGCACAAAGCTTATCCCGTTTATAGATGAAAAGCTCAGCCGATAATTGCCGGAATAATAGGGAATTATCCGGATGAAAGAAAGATATATGCAAGGAGCTGCCGCATTAACGATTTATTTATCCGTTAATGCGGCAGCTCTTTATTTGTGCGTCCGGCGCCAATCGGAAAAATTTTTCACTTACATTGAAGGAAATTTCTTTCGATAATATGATTTTTAATATGCATATCAGTGCGTTAAAAGCCTGTTTAATATTCTTTAAAGTCTTATTTCGGACTGTTTTAAAAATGAGTTTTCTGTGTTTTCTTCATGAAGAATGTGCTGAAATTCTCTGAAATTTCAATGTAAGCAGGCACCGCAGCATCCGATGGATGAAGCACGGCAGGTGCTTTTTTTATTTTTTTGATAATTTTTTGCGGAGTGCGCAGTGGTTTGGCACGATAGTTGTATTATATATACACGAAAGTTGGAGAACTGGAATGATTTTCACGGGAAATGCTTCACAGGAGTGAACACGGAACCCCGGCACTTATGAAGAACGGAAGATTGAGAATTCGAAAGCCGGAAAAAGTGAGGCACCGGATGAATTGTTTCAGAAGTATGTTAATCGCAGTTATTTGTTATTAAAGTTAAGTGAGGATCAATTTATGAGCGAAAAAAATCAGACATTGGAAAAATCATTTAAACAGAGAGATGTCCTTGCCATGGCCTTCGGTACAATGATAGGCTGGGGATGGATAATGCTGTCAGGTCAGTGGGCTGCTTCGGCAGGAATGATCGGAGCTATACTGGCATATGTAGTAGGCGCAGTAATGTGCATATTCGTAGGTCTCGTATATGCAGAGCTTACACCTGCACTTCCGTTCACAGGCGGCAGCGTGGTATTCTCTTACAAGTCAATGGGTTACTGGCCGGCTGTTATAGCTGGACTGGCAACAGCATTTGCTTATCTTGGTGTTGCAGCATGGGAAGGTCCGGCATTCGCAACAGCATTGAACTATATCATTCCTATTCCTGAAATAGGACACCTCTGGAGCGTACAGGGTGCGGATGTATGGGTTTCGGTATGTCTCGTATCAGTTATCGTTTCAATAATAATCACAGTTGTAAACTATTTCGGTGCAAAGCAGGCAGCTGTATTCCAGACTATCGCAACAGTAGGACTTATCATTGTTGGTCTCCTGTTCCTGTTCGGCGGCACAGCATTCGGAGATTTCGAATATACAAAGCCGCTTCTGACAGATTTCAAGGGATTCACAGTAGTACTGCTGATGGTTCCTGCTATGTTCGTAGGATTCGATGTTATCCCGCAGTCAGCAAGTGAAATGGATGTACCTCTTAAGAAGATTCCTGGAATACTTATCATTTCAATCTGCATGGCAGCTGCATGGTATATGCTGATGATATTCGCAACATGCGTTTCAGCACCGACAGAAATACGTACAAACGGAGTTATTCCTGTAGCAGATGCAATGGCATATGCTTTCGGAAGCCCTATCTGGGGTAAGGTATGCATCATAGGTGCTATGTGCGGAATACTTACAAGCTGGAACGGATTCCTTTACGGCGGAGCAAGAGTACTTTACTCACTGGCAAATGCAAAGATGCTCCCTGGATTCCTTGCAAAAGTTCATCCTAAGTATCACACTCCGAGCAATGCAGTACTGTTCTGCGGAGCACTTTCAACATTCTCGTGTCTCCTCGGATCAGGTGCGCTGACTTGGTTCGTAAATGCAAGCTCATTCGGCGTTGTAATAGTTTACCTCATGGTAACACTCTCATTCATCTTCCTGAGAATAAGACAGCCTGAGCTCGAAAGACCGTATAAAATCAAGCACGCAAAGATTGTCGGTGTTGTTACAATCGGTGTTGTATGCTTCTTCGCATACTTATATCTGCCGATGGGTCCTAGCCCTCTGGCACCGATCGAATGGGTTCTCGTATGCGGATGGTTTGCACTGGGACTTATCCTGGCAGTTTATGCAAGAGCAAAATACAGCAGCGTTACACCGCTGGAGAGAGAACAGCTGCTCTTTGCAGAAGAAAACTAAAATCGGTTATTGCCGGAGTTTTTAAAACAGAGTTATTGAAGGCGGAGCAGATATATAAACGGATATGCAGAAAATACTGCTTACCGCCTGAATATAAACAGACAATGAGGATTGTTGACAGGGAATCGGCACATTAAAAATATGAACGTAACTGCATTGCATACCGGATAGCAAGAGGCCGGATGTAAAATGCAGGTGTATAAATGGTGAGATGTTGATATGTTAGTATGGTGTGTTAAGAAGAGCGTGCCGGTTCCCCCTCCAAAGCCTTGATTTACTGAAACCGGTTGGAGCTGCCGGTGAGAAAGCCGAGAAGGACTTTCTGATATGTTATATGGATTATGCTGTATTGCTATGAATATTTGTAAAAATCAGAATTGACGCATACAAATGATGATGCTATAATAAAATGCAGCAGCAAAGACGTTGCATTCCTGAAAAAGGGATGTGACGTTTTTTTTATGCCGAAAAATCAGCAGCTTATATGCGGGAAAGTCAGCAGCACCGCTTTCCCGGATTAATCGGCGAAAACGACATTGCTGTGAAAAAAGTAAAGGAGGACATATAAAGATGGACAGAGAAGGTAAGACAAGAATACCTGCGGGATGCGCCATATCGGGAATTTTTTCGCGCAGCGGCAGCAGCATAAACGGCAGTGAAATAATAAAATCGATATCGATGATGCGGGAAAGATCCAACGGCCTTGGCGGGGGCTTCGCCGGATACGGCATTTATCCGCAGTACAAAGATTACTTCGCTCTTCACATATTTTATGATGACAAAGAAAGCAAAGCGAGATGCGAGGCTTTTCTGGAGGAGCATTTTGAGATAGTCAATCTCTCAAAGATTCCGGTGGCTCAGATGAGCAGTATTACGAATGAACCTCTGATCTGGAGATATTTCGTGCTGCCCCTCAACGTAAAGCTGAGGGAAAGTCAGCTGGATGAAAAGGAATACATGGTGAGGTGCATGATCAGAGTCAACAGTCAGTTTGAAGGTGCATATATCTTTTCGTGCGGTAAAAACATGGGTGTTTTCAAGGCCGTGGGATACCCTGAAGACATAGGCAGGTACTACAGGCTCGACGAGTACGACGGTTACTGCTGGACCGCACACGGAAGGTATCCGACAAATACGCCGGGCTGGTGGGGCGGAGCGCATCCGTTTGCTATGCTGGATTATTCGGTCGTGCATAACGGTGAGATTTCTTCTTATGATGCAAATCGCAGGTTTATAGAAATGTTCGGCTACAAGTGCAGTCTGCAGACAGATACGGAGGTTATATCATATATCATAGATTATCTTGTCAGAGGACAGAAGCTTACACTGGAAGAGACTGCCGGCGTCATTGCCGCACCGTTCTGGTCGACGATAGCACGTATGCCGGAGAGGGAGAGAAAACAGGCAGCGTATCTCAGAAACACATTCTCCAGCCTGCTGATAACCGGGCCCTTTTCTATAATAGCGGCATTTGAAAACGGTATAATGGCGCTGAATGACAGGCTGAAGCTGAGATCCATGGTCATCGGAGAAAAGGACGACATGGTATATATCAGCAGTGAAGAGGCTGCCATACGTGCCGTGCAGCCGCAGCTGGACAGGCTTTACGCACCGAGGGGCGGAGTGCCTGCAATATACACAATTGACAGAAGGGGGCAGGATAATGAGAAATAATTATATATATTCAGAGTTTGAGGTAGTGAGAGATAACGTCAAATGCTCGAGATGCGGACTGTGCGTCAGGGAATGTGCTCACGGTGTGCACAGATATGAGGAAAAGAAAAACACGCCGGCAGCTGATGAATGGAAATGTGTCAATTGCCATCGGTGCGTCTGTATGTGCCCGCAGCGTGCACTGAAGATTGTAAGGACTGATCATTGCTTCAGAGAAAATGCAAACTGGACAGAGCGGAGTATTCTCGATATATACAGACAGGCAGAGACAGGAGGCGGGCTGCTTTCTTCGATGGGTACCCCTGAAAAACATCCGGTGTATTTTGATAAGATGATGATAAATGCATCGCAGGTGACGAATCCTCCGATTGACCCACTGAGGGAGCCGATGGAGACACGTGTGTTTCTGGGAAGTCGTTCGAAAGAAATCCGCAGAGACAGCAGCGGCAGGCTTATTACAGATCTTCCGCCGCAGCTTGATCTGAAGGTGCCGATTATGTTTTCGGCGATGTCCTACGGATCGGTCAGCTACAACGCGCACAAGGCGCTGGCAGAGGCGGCTGAGAAAACGGGGATATATTACAATACCGGAGAGGGCGGACTGCATGAGGATTTTTATCAGTACGGCAGAAACACAATCGTCCAGATTGCATCGGGAAGGTTCGGCGTGCATAAGGATTATCTGAACGCCGGCGCGGCAGTGGAGATAAAGATGGGACAAGGTGCAAAGCCAGGAATCGGCGGACATCTTCCGTCTGCAAAGGTGCAGGAGGATATTTCCAGAACAAGGATGATTCCGCCCGGATCTGATGCGATATCACCGGCGCCGCATCATGATATATATTCTATTGAGGATCTCAGACAGCTTGTGTATTCAATCAAGGAAGTGACCGATTACAGCAAGCCTGTTATTGTAAAGGTGGCAGCTGTCAACAATATTTCTGCAATTGCGAGCGGTATAGCAAGGAGCGGTGCGGATATTATAGCTATTGACGGCTTCAGAGGCGGAACAGGAGCTGCACCGTCGAGAATAAGAGATAATGTGGGTATACCTGTGGAGCTTGCGCTGGCAAGTGTCGACGCACGTCTCAGAGAAGAGGGAATACGTGATGATATTTCCATTATTGCCGGAGGGAGCATCAGAAATTCAGCAGATATCGTCAAGGCGATAGCGCTAGGTGCAGACGCTGTCTATATAGCAACATCTGCTCTGATAGCGATGGGATGCCACATGTGCAGAAACTGCTGGTCCGGAAAATGCAGCTGGGGCATAGCTACACAGGATTCCGAACTGGTAAAAAGGCTCGATTCGGATGAAGCATGTGAGCGCCTTTGTAATCTGATAAACGGCTGGACCAGTGAGATAAAAGAAATGATGGGCGGCATGGGTATAAACTCGATAGAGGCTCTCCGCGGGAACAGGCTGATGCTCCGCGGCATAGGGCTGACAGATGCCGAGCTCCGCACACTGGGAATCAGACACGCCGGCGAGTAATGCAGAGGATGATGTGCTGTACGCAAAGCAGATGCGGCAGTATTTACATTAAAAATAAAGGGGATGATATAAATGATAATCAATGCTGAATCAAAATCATTCAGGGAGCTGAACGAAGAAGTGAGAAGCTGTACTGAAAATGAAATAACTATAGAAGGCTGTATGGGACAGCGGTACATTGGTACCGGGCTTTCCGGAAAAAGCCTCAGAATAAAAGGTGTGCCGGGAAATGCGATGGGTGCATATCTTGACGGAGCGTCGATAATAGTAGATGGAAATGTGCAGGACGCGGTCGGAGATACAATGAACGACGGGATGATATGTGTATACGGTTCATCGGGAGACGCTGCAGGATATGCTATGCGCGGCGGTGCGATATATGTCAGAGATAATGTCGGATACAGAGCGGGAGTTCACATGAAGTCGTACATGAGCCGCAATCCGGTGATAGTGATAGGAGGATGTGCGGGAAGTTTTCTCGGAGAGTATCAGGCGGGAGGTCAGATACTGGTGCTGAATCTCAATGAAGAAAAACTGCCTGCAGGCAATTTCTGCGGTACGGGTATGTATGGCGGAAAAATCTACATAAGAGGCGAGAATATGCCGGAGGGCCTCTCCGGCAGAATTCGTGTTTCGGAGGCATCGGAAGATGATATGGATATAATACGTGAGATGGTCGAAAAATACTGTGATTTTTTTGGGAACAGCCCGGAAGAAATATTGAGTGCCGTTTTTCATAAGCTGGAGCCGGATGAAAAAAATCCGTATCGCCAGATTTATGTGGCCGAATAAAAATCCGCCGTTTTTTTATCAAAAATGCCGGCATACAGGAGTATTATGCAGATATGGACTCGGTTGAATGGCAAATAATCCTATATTTCAACCTTGAGGGGGGATTTTACTATGCTCTGAGGTTGAAATCGGCATGTAAAAGTTAAAGTACAGCGACGTTTTATCGAACAAGGGAAGAAGCACTCGATGAGATAATCGCAGATGCGACATATGAAATGTTAAACGATGAGACCTTTGCAGACGAAGTGTGCGCTGAGCACAGGAGTATTGCACAGGCGATTTTAGATGCGATAAAAGCTGTCCTTAAGAAGCTGAGAATCATGCTTGCAGACGGTGAGA
>CAVECM010000082.1:0-9763 GCA_963614095.1 Bacteroidaceae bacterium | reverse complement strand
ATCTGCCGTTTTTCGTAAATTTGTTTAACATTTTCCATCAGTAGCATTTCTTTCTTTACTTCACATAAGTTTCCATAGATTTAACAAGGTATTTACACTCATTCATATGTGAGGATGTAACATATCCTGCCGGGGCATTGATAACATCCGGAATTCTGTTCACCAATGTCGAACAAGTAAGTTCTACTGTTGGTGGAAGCGGCTGATTTGTCACAAATTCCACATCACCATCATAAAGAATCCAGTCGTTACTCTCGCCTTCATCTTCTCCGCAAACAATAGCTTTAACACCGGCTTCAATAACCAAACCTTCTTCTGTCTCCGATGTCACCATATTAATCGCACCTCGAGCCTCACCTTTTTTAATCATACGGCCTAAAGACTCGCTCTTAATATCCTTCTCTGCAATCACCGGAATCATAGTCTGTTTCTGTCTCTTTAATGTAAAACCTAATTTCTCAATCAGCCATGGATTAGAGTTCCAGAAAAATCCCGGAGAAAATTCTTCCCGTTCAATAATCGCATTGATTTCTGCATCCGACATATTATTCAAAGGGCCAAATTTCGACTCAAATTCCTGTTCTGTTAGTCCTGCACCAAAAGATTCTGCAAATGCAATACCATATAATTCAATATTATTGTTCTGAATTCCTTTAATTTTGGTTATATGATTAATTCCGCCTGCCAAATTACAGATTGTAGAACACCACTGCAGTTCCTGTGCCCCTGACCCCGTAATCGTTACACCATTAGCCTTTGCGGCTTCATCCAATTCTTTAGTTAATCTCGGGCTTGAAGTCCATGGATAAATCGATTCCTCGCAGGAAGTAATCACATTTACTCCATTTTTTACACAAATCATCACCACATCATAAATTTCTTTAACCAGGCTTCTCGTGGTAACAACAGCAATATCCGGTTTCAAGCTTTTAAGCGTCTCATCTAATTCTTCAGCTTTCTGAATTTTAACATCGAGTTTCTGTATACCTGCCCGTTCTCCGATATCCATGCCCTCAATAGCAGGATTCGCATCAAAAGCGCCTACAATCTCCGCACCTTTGTCTACGGCGAACTTTACACAGTTTACCCCCATTTTGCCGCAGCCAAACTGAACATACCTTACTTTCCTATTCATAAAATTTCCTCCTCATATATATCCAACAATGATTGTTACATCATCGAGTACCATCCTGAAGCTGTATCTGATTTATACGAACTTATTTCTTTCTGTGATGAAAGTAATTTCTCCCAGGTATTTAGTTCGAATGCAATCCACTCCGTGCCATTCGGTTCATCATGATAGTGAATGCCATATCCACATTTTGAACATTTTAGTGATGCCATCTTTTCCTCCTGATATATTTTACAATATTAGGTCAAGCCGTTACAACTATACTTGGATTCAGAACAGATTTTGAGTTCATATCAAAAGCAGCAATGCGAGGCATAATCAGAGAAACAAAACAGGCAACAAGCACAAAACCAAAAAAACAGCACATATCGATGCAAAACACAAAAGCCTGCAAACCCGGTAATACCAATGGGCAGCAGACTTTTCTCAACCTATCAAGTGTCAAAGATGGGATTATATTAAAATCCAGGTACAAAAGCAAATGAACAACGCTTTTTGATGCAGAATATGCAGTTTTGATCCCGGCCTGTATCATCGCCGCGGATCGGGAATCACATACAAAGGATGTAAATATGTTCCAGTTAACTGCTATAATAGGCGCCCTCATCCTTGGGTCCGCTGGCTATCTTATCGGTCGCAAGCTCACTGCAGACAAAAGGAAATCTGTCGTTATCGGCATTATCGTATTCTTCATCACGCTCGCAGTCAAGATGCTGTTCCTGTCGCATTAGATCATCAGATAAGGATCACTTTTCCGGAATCATCACTTGTGTATCCGCCAAGCCGCTCCAGTTCTTCCCTGAACTCGGAGCTTTTTAATATCTCTATGAAAGCCTGCACATGAGGAAGCTCCAGGTATTTCACAGGTATTGCAAAATCGTACTCCTCATAAGCGATCTCCTTAAAATCAAGCCCCATGGCATTCGCTGCAGAAAGCACTCCCATACCGGCATCTGCACTTTCACTTGCAACAGCCGCTGCTACCGCCATATGCGTAGCCATCTCGCGATCATAGCCATATATATTATCCGCAGAGATTCTCTGCTCTTTAAGCTTGTAATCCAGGAGCACTCTCGTTCCGGCTCCCCTCTGGCGATTTACATACCTCACGCCTTCACGTGTGAGGTCTTTTATCTCATTTATATCGAGAGGATTCCCTTTTTTGACCATGATGCCCTGTATCCTGTTGACGCCCTTTATCAGCGCCATCGGTTCGCTGAACATCTTTTTCACATATGAAATGTTATATTCTCCGGTAGTTTCATCGAGCAGATGTATAGGAGCCATGTGCGCTTCTCCGCGCTTCAGAGCCATCAGTCCTCCCATGCTGCCCACATGAGTGCTCGACACGAACATATCCGTATGCTTTTCAGGCACCATATCAGCGATGACATCGAGGATGAGATCGTGGCTGCCTATTATCACGACTGTATTTTCCACTTCGTGCCTGCTTCTGTAAAGCTCGATCTCGACTTTTTCTCCGGCTTCAACGCCTTCGCTGTTCTGTTCTATGATACAGAAACCGTCTGCACGTACCAGCGACATCGCAGCACCTGCACCGCGTGCCAGCGGAGCTGCGACAAACTTGTCGCCGACCTTGCCGACCTTTACTCTGACATATTCTCTGTGCTTCAGGCTTGACACGAGACGCCTGGATATATGTGCATATATTTTTTCGTTCAGACTTTCACTGCGTTTTCCCATCATATTAAGCAGAGGCTCGACGAAGTTTTCGAATCCGATATATGCTGAAACCGGATATCCCGGAAGTCCTATGACCGGCTTGCCCTTCACTACCGCAAGGATCACCGGCTTGCCGGGTTTTACAGCTACACCGTGAACTATCACTTCTCCGAGCTCTCTGAGCACATGCACCGTATAATCTTCGGTACCTGCACTGGATCCCGCATTCACGATCACCATATCATACTTGTCTGCAGCATCCGAAACCTTGTGCAGTATCTCGTCGTAATCGTCTTTTACAGCCGGAAATCTGTATGCGACGCCTCCCAGTGCAGTCACCATGTTTTCAAACATTCTGGAGTTCGATTCTATGATACTGCCTTCTTCTATCTCTGCATCGGGTTCTATGATCTCTGTACCGGTCGGGAAAACTGCCACTGTCGGCTTTCTGATTACTTCTATCTCCAGTATCCCTGCAGACAGAAGAACACCTATATCTATCGGTCTGATCTTGTGATTTCTCGGCAGGATCATTTCCCCTGCCACGATATCCTCTCCGATAGGCCTTATATGCTGCCACGGCGATGCCGATGCCGTTATCCTGACTCCACCCTCAGTCTCCACTATATCTTCTGCCATTATCACAGCATCATGCGGTACATGCACGGGATCTCCCGTATCTACCACAGTGTACTGATCTTCTCTCAGTATCACCGGAGATGTCTCCGATGCGCTTTCTGTATCACCAGCCTTCACGGATATGCCGTCCATGGCTGATGCATTGAAAAGAGGAGAACTGTACCTGGCATATGTCGCTTTCTTCGTGACACGTCCCAGACTGTCTATGACCTTTATCATCTCGCTTTGCGGATGTATTATCTCTCGTACGCATTCAAAATACTTTTCTTTTGCTTCCTCTACCGGGATCGTCTTTAGATACAGGTTTCTTTTTCCGCTCATTTCGTATCTGCCCCTTTCCTAGAACAATGTCACTGCAACGATCTCTCCCTCGCGGAGCCCCTCTGCATCTGTTCCTGTCACTGTATATCCGTCCGCTCTCGTCATCGTTGTCATTATTCCGGATTTGCCGAGAACAGGTACAGCATCATATATGCCGTCTTCTCCCTCGCGGAGTTCCAGCAGTATACATGTCGCCTTGCCTCCGGCAGATGCGATGTTTTCTGCCATGCGTGCTGCTGTCTTCACCGGTTCTTTCTGACCTGTCAGCTTTCTGTAAAGCCAGGCTATGAACAGTTCGAATATCATAAGCGCTGCTGCAGGATGTCCAGGCAGCCCTGCAAGTATCGTGCTGCTTTTACTGTCATAACCGATTATCGTAGGTTTTCCTGGTTTTATCGCGATTCCGTGAGTGAATACCCCGCCGTCAGAAAGTTCGTTCATCACTTCCGCGGTAAAATCCTTTTCTCCCTGTGAACTTCCGCCGGAGACAAGCACGACATCGCTTGACGACATCGCCTTCCGTATCGCATCCCTGACAGATTCTCTTCCGTCTTTAACGGCCACCCTCTCAGTTATCCTGAAGCCATGTCTTTCGGCAGCTGCCGACAGTGAATATGTATTTATATCGCGTGTCTGCCCTTTCCTTATTTTCTGTCCGGCGGCGACGATCTCATCGCCTGTAGATATCACGGAGATGCTCCACGGTCTGAACACCGGCACCTCTGATATCCCTGCTGAAGGCATGAGTCCGATTTCCTGCGGTCTCAGTACAGTGCCTTTTTTCAGGAAGACGTCGCCGTCTGTCAGATCTTCTCCTTCAAGTATGACATTTCTCCCCGGCGACACAGGATCATATACCGCGATACTGTTCTCATCGAAATTCTCGACATACTCGATCATCACTACGGCATCTGCACCGTCCGGCAGCATCCCGCCTGTGGGCACATATGCCGCCTGACCGCTTTTTATATCAAAGTCCGGAGCCTGCCCCATCAAAACTCCACCGATGACTTCCAGAAAAACAGGTATGCTGTCCGTTACTCCCTGCGTATCCTTTGCCATGACCGCATATCCATCGACTGTAGACTTGCGGAAGCCCGGCACGTTTTCCGCTGCCGGTATATCCTGTGCCAGTATCCGCCCGCAGCTTTTCATAAAACCTGCGTATTCAATATCCGGCACCTTTCCACCAGCTGCCTCCAGCAGCTTGCCGCGCGCCTCATCTATCTTATCGACTTTCAATAATCGCATCTTTCCATTCCTTTTCGCATTTCATATATAATCGATTTTTTCTGCATATCAGTTTTACGAACCGGCTCCGACCCTGTCGATACCGCTCGTCCTGGGTATTTATCCGATTTTTATCACTATCTCTTTGCCGTCCTCATACCCGTCGAGCGCCTTCACCGCACCTATCACTACATTTGCTATGGTCTTCTGCACGAACGGCACCATACCTATTTCTTTGCCGTCTATCAGCAGCTGCACCTCGATATCTTCCTGGTATTTTTCTGTTGCTTTTTCCACCATATCAGCCAATCTCTCCACTTCCTTTCTCGCATCTATGACGGGAAGCCCTCTGTATTCCCGCTTTTCACCGGCTATGACTCCGGATATCGCTATCGCCTCGCTGCACATTCTCCTGTCGATGTCTTCTTCAGTCCTGCCTGTGATGATCGTTGGACACTTGATCCCACAGTCACCTTCCAGGACGATGAAATCCTCTTTGTAATATTCGAGTATCGCCTCAGGCTCCATCCTGCTGTCCATCATTATCGCAGTATCTCCCGGACCGAGTGCTGTGACACGATATGCACCGCTCTCCCTGTGCCTGAAAGTATCCGTTCCCGGCACATCGGCACGATAGCCTTCATAATGGATATCCTTTATCGTGCCGACTGAGTATCCTCTTCTTCGAAGCTCTCTTATCAGCAGTTCTGCGGTGGTCGTCTTCCCGGTTTTAGAGAAGCCTTTTATCATTATGATTCTCATCGTTACTCTCCAAAATCTATGATCTCATATTCATGGTGCAGCAGATCTACAGTTAACATCCTGCTTATGAGGCTTCCCCTGTCAGCCTCCGGACACCTTTGAAAATGCCTTCAGCAGATCTCCGTCATGAAGCTCGTCATAGATCATCACTCTCTTGCTGTTGATCGAAACGAACCCGAAATTTTTTATCTCCCTGTAGTTGATGCCTGCTATCTGCAGAGCCTCGTCACAAGTGCAGCCTTCCGGCACTTCATACACTCGCTCCTTGTCTTCTCCGAAATACTTCTTTAACGTACCCCTGAGAGTTATCGTGACTTTCATAAACTCCTCCTGATATTACGCACCGCCTGCGCTTTACAGTATCGACTGTATGAGCTCCTCAGGCATCGTGCCGTCCTTGTTCCAGCCCATGACTTCATAATACTGATCCAGCATGTCTTCGAATGCCTCCTGCGGTATTTTCTGTCCCGCAGCCGGGCCTTCTCCGCCAAGAGCCTCTCTGATGACACGTTTAGGTACAGTGTCATTGGCTCTGTTGAATCCCTCTCTCTGGTTGAACGCTCTGCCTATGTTGAGTACACGTCTTCCGACCTCGCCCATCTCTTCAGGCGTCCATTCCTCGCCCGTGATCATTGTCAGCATCTCTGCCATGATCTCATAAGTGATCGTTCCCCAGAAGTCGCAGATGCACAGAGAGAATTTCACCGCATTGAATTCACCGAGCTCGTAGACCATCTGCCCTTTTCCCTCCGCAGTATACGGAGGCATTGCAGCAGCGAATACTTCCACATTAGGCGCATATGCTCTCATATGGCACGCACCTCTGTCTGACACTGCGTACGCAAGCGACATTCCCCATGAACCGCGCGGCTCGTACTGAGGATATTCAAGTCCTTTTACCTGCATCGCAAAATCCGTGCCGCCGTATTTCTCGGAGCAGTACTTAGTTCCTTTGCAAAGGTCTGCACCTACGCCTTCCTGTCTTGCTATGAGCTCGACCATCTCTATCATCTTTTCAGCTTCTCCGAACCTGATACCGAAATCATATATGCCCTTTTCAGTCATTTCCATGGCCCATACTATCGTATCTCCCGTACTTATGGTATCAAGCCCCATGTTGTCGCACACTTCATTGAACTTGACGATATGTTCAGGATCTGTTATCCCGGCATTAGGCCCTGCCACTGCGATAGTCTCGTATTCCGGACCTTCGCATATCGCATTCCCTATCTTGAGGAAGTTGCCGCAGCCCAGTCCGCAGCTGCCGCAGCCTCTTTTTCCCTCTCTGTACTGCATCAGCACATCGCCGTTGTACTTCTCCCATTCAGGGTCATTGGCGCTTGAAAAGTTCTTGTACGGCACGATGCCGCCGTCTCCGCAGGCCTCAAGGAATGCGGTCGTTCCTGTATCGAATACGAATGTGTTGTCTTCCTGCAGGACATCTTCGTGAAGTATCTCCAGTATCCTGTCTGTAGTCTTCTCGATATTCGCCACCTTGACTCCCTTTGTTCCCTTTATCAGGATAGCCTTCATTTTCTTGGAACCCATTACTGCACCTATGCCGCCTCTTCCTGCCTGTCTGTAGTAATCAGAGTTGATGCACGCCATGTTACTCAGCTTTTCGCCTGCAGGTCCGATCGACATGATACTGTACTCTGTGCCGTATTTTTCGGCAAGTATCGCCTCAGCTTCATGTGAGCCGATTCCCCACAGATCTCCTGCATCCAGGAATTCTACCTTGTCATCTTCTATCACGACATAGCACGGTTCATCCGATATGCCCTCGAAGATTATCATATCGTACCCTGCGAATTTTATCCTGATCCCGGCGTGGCCGCCTATCGAGCAGTCGTTCATAGTGCCTGTAGCCGGCGACTTTGCCGCTACCGACAGCTTACCCGAGCACGGTACGGGAGTTCCCGTAAGCGGGCCTGTCGTGAGGAACAGCTTGTTCTTTTCACCCAGAGCATCGATACCCGGCTCCAGCTCTTCATACATGTATCTTATGGCAAGACCCTTCGAGCCTATGTATTTCCTCGCAAAATCCATTCTGAGAGGCTCTGTGGAGGCCGTTTTTTCTTTTAAGTTTATTCTCAGCACATTGTTCTGATATCCAAGCATCGTCATTTTTTTATACCTCCTCAGCCTATTCAAAAGTCAGCGCGTTCTGCGGACATGTCTTCACGCAGTTCGGATCGCCCTTACATGTATCACATATGTACGCCTTATCTTCTCTTATCCTTACGACCTTCTTAGGACATTTCTCTGCACATATGCCGCAGCCGGTGCACTTGTCGAAATCGACGCTGATATATTCTCCCTTGGTTATCGCGCCTGCCGGACAGTTCTTCGCACATATGCCGCATAATATGCAGAAATGGTCTGCATACTTCAGCGCACCCTTATCGTAATATGTCTCTATGGCTATCCTCGCTTTCGAAGGGATGTATTCGCCCTCCTTGTAGGCGGAACAGACCTGCGCGCACAGCTGACAGCCTATGCATTTAACTTTATTGAACTTAAGCCTTTTCATTTTTTACTCCTTCCTGACTCCTAAACAAAATCACATGGTCCGGAGTTCTGATATCAGGTATAAAAAAAGTGCATCAGAAACCTACCGGAAAATGCTTTTCCTCAAATGAAAGGTTCTCCTTTGCACAATGGCAGGCCGCAAAATCGCTCTCACGACCCTGACGTTCCAGCCGGCAGCTTGTGTCTGGCGGGAATCGGAGCAGTATTCGTATCTATATCAGAATTATAACGCATTTTCTGAAAACATGTCAATGGAATATCGGCAAGAAATGCACTTTCATTCACTGCAAAAATGTAAAACGAACCGCAGCTTCATGCAGTGCCATGAAACCACAGTCCGTCTCCGATATCACAAGCATAATCCTGTTATGCTTCTATGTACAGCTATTACTGTCTCTGTCTCTTTCTGACAACTACCACCATAGTTCCTGCAGCGAGAATCATCAGTGCTACCAGTATGAACAGAGCCTGATCACTCATAGGGTCACCTGTATTCGTCAGTCCGCCGCTTTTGTCACTGCCCGAAGCAGCTCCGCCCTGAGCTCCGTTATCCTTTGCGACAGCTTTGACAGTTATCTGACATTCCGCAGATGCCTGTCCGTCGCCCGAAGTTGCCTTGATCACTGCAGTTCCGGCTTTAACAGCCTTGACATTGCCGTTTTCATCTACAGTTGCGATCGTCTCGTCCGAAGATGACCATACGACGCTGCTGTTTGTAACATTGTCCGGAGTTACCTTTGCTGCGATAGTCTCAGTCTTGCCTTCATCAAGCGTGATCGACGTCTTGTCCAGCGTCACCGACTCTGCCAGTATAGGTGCTGTCGCAAACGTGAAGTATATATCCTTGTCCAGAGCATTTCTTCCGGATGAAAGTCCCGAAAGAATTGCGAATCTGTATATCTCGTCCGCATTCAGAGTGTTCGGCGCCACCTTTACTATCACGTCTACAGCTCTGCTCGGGCCGCCGCCGGTGCCGCCGCCGCTTCCCGGATGAGGCGTGAATACCATATCGATATCCCTTGCCAGTTCATTACCTTCTGAATCCAGTATCTTCACGTAATCCGTGATGCCCTTTCTGAACGTTTCATTTGTTATGTCCAGATGATTCATTCCGGAGCCACCTATCGAAAATACGAATTCTATCTCTTTTCTAGAATCAGGTGTGTCCAGGATGTAATTGTCAAAATAAGTGGTCTCGTTCGTGTTGACCTTGATGTTCCATCTGCTGGTGTACTCGTTCTTATCCGCGAACACATTAGGAAAATCAGTTTCCAGAGTGCCGCAGTTGAGCATATATATCCTTGTGCTCGTAGTACCCTGCTGCAGGCCTGTATAATCGACCAGATTCTTCTCCACCGTATCTGCGAATACCGTATTCGGTATCATAGCAAGTACGACCATAAGAGTCATGATGATACTCAACAGACCTTTCTGCCTTCTTACACTGTTCATTTTACTCTCCTT
>CAVECM010000081.1:0-9928 GCA_963614095.1 Bacteroidaceae bacterium | reverse complement strand
TCTCAAGATACGGATTGGTCTTGAATGTCGAGTTGAAAAAGCTCCTTATGAATGCAGCCATCTCATCCCAGTAACCGTTAACATAGGCCTCCTGCAGTGGTGTATCATACTCATCCAGAAGAATTATGACTTTTCTGCCGTAGTATCTGCTGAGTACATCTGAGAGTATATTCAGCGAAGATGCTGCCGCTGCCTCATTCATGTCCTCATCAATCATTGCCAGGAGCTGCCTGTCCTGAGGTGTAAGTATACTGCTTTCCTTCAGAAAGCTGAACTTATTATAAACCTGCAGCAAAGCAATTTTTATCTTTTCATAAACCTCGTCATATGCTGCGCCCTTTACGCTTGCAAACGAAAGGAATATCACCGGATATTTCCCTTGAATTGCCCGGTATTTTTCCCCGTATTCCTCATCCTCCCATACTGAAAGGCCTTCGAAAAGATCGCTCCGTCCTTCATATTTATTGGAAAAGAAGCAGTTCAGCATGTCCATATTCAGCGTCTTGCCAAAGCGCCTCGGGCGTGCTATGAGAGTGACATCATCCTCCGATTCCCACCACTGTCTTATAAAATCCGTTTTATCGATATAAAAGCAGTTCTTTTCCCTGATAATTTCGAAGCTCTGCTTACCTATTGCTATTTTTCTCTTCATTTATCTATCCCCCATTTTTACGAGCACCGCGCGGGCACCGGTGATATATGTATCAGCGGCCGGATTTCCGGATTTCCGGTTATTATTTCTGTCCATGCATTCTCTGTTTCGTTCTGCACTTGTTGTATCTGTCCGTGCATTCCCTGCCAGGTTCCGTACTTATTATCTCTGTCCATATGCTCTGTCTGGCTCTGCGCTTATTATCTCCGCCTGCGTGCTCTCTGTTCTGATTATATCATGATTCATGCATTTATTCGACGCAGTTCTTAGATTTTACAGATTAAGGCGCATAAGTGCCGTTTCCATACACGTGTATCGGCAGGCGGTCAGGCAGGCGGGCTGGCCAACGGGCTGACCGGCTGTACATAAGGCCGTTTCATACACGCATGCCGACCGGCATTCAGGCAGGCGGACTGACTGATGCGCATTCCGGTGCAGGATGCCGCCTGCTCTGCAGATGATGAAAATACCAAAAGATGCCTCGTACAGACGCATTATTGGTAAAAAATGCTCTTCTGCGCCTGTTTTCATCAGCCCGTTTACCAAAATCCGATACGCAGACCTCGACTTTTGGCAGTTCCGGCATAGAAAAACCGCTTTTTTCTGAAAAAAGTTACCAAAACCGTATGCATAAAGCCCGGATTTTGGTAAACGACATTTTCATAACAGGCGTTATCCCGTGAATTTTACCAAAACCATAATGCCGGAACACAAATTTTGGTAAATGCGCCAATCCTGACAGAGTACCGCATTAAAAAACGCGGTCAGAAGCCTTGCCAATCCGGGCCTTTTGCAATAAAATGGAAATGCAGAAGTGGAAGATTCCGCTCTCCTCCTGCAAATCACGGCACTGTCCGGGTACCGTATGCGCAGCCATAATCCCGGCGGCCTGTGTTCCGTATGTGCGGCCATAACCCCGGCAGCTTGTGTTCCGTATGTACAGCACGGACCCCATCAAAGAATTCGGATTCCACACACGCAGCATACTTGCAGGAGGGTGCGGTTCAAATTGATACTAAACGAACCGGAGCCGCGGCATGACAGAGCCCGTACATACGATTCATGCTATTCATGTACGTGTAACCCCTGCATTCGGTTTGAATTGACACTGAACATAATATCGAAAAATCATAAAAGAAGAATGGTAAAATGAAAAGCTCTATTGTAGTATATCTCGGGAAGGGCGGTCAGCGGGACATGGCCGAATCATTTTCGCGCAGAAACAATGTCCCGATTGCCGATAACCCCGGCGATGAACTGACACTCATATTTGATGCAAAGGGGGTGTCCCTGTCCGGCTTCGGGCTCAGCTATCGCGGCGATTTCGAGGCTATGCTGCATCGTGTCACAAAGGGGCGCCTGGCTCATGAAATGCTGGTGCGCGCCGCTAAATCTGACAAGCAGAACCTCAGAGCAGTTGACGCCACAGCCGGCATGGGTGAGGACAGTTTTCTGCTGGCGGCATACGGATACGAGGTGACTCTTTATGAACAGAACCCTGTGATTGCAGCGCTGCTGAAGGATGCACTCCGCCGTGCGAAGAAAAATCCGGTGCTGAAGGAAATCGCCGAAAGAATGCACCTGATTCAGGGCGACAGCGTTGAGTTTCTCGCAAAACAGCTGGACTCTCCGGATATCGTTTACCTTGATCCGATGTTTCCCGAACGTCAGAAGTCAGGTCTTATCAATAAAAAGCTGCAGCTGATCCAGAAGCTGGAGCCCCCGTGCTCGGCCGAAACGGATCTGTTTGATGCAGCCATAAAATCCGGTCCGGCAAAAATTATCGTCAAACGCCCGCTCAAAAGTCCGCACCTCGCAGAACGCGAGCCGTCATATACACTTAAGGGCAAGGCAATCCGCTACGACTGCTACGTGCTCTGACCGGCAAAAGGCAGTAACAGATAACACCGCAGCCTGCTGCTCGGAGCTCAACAGCGCCTGTATCAGCCGGTCGCAAGAGCAGCTGTCTGGCAAACGCTGACAGCGGATTCAGACGCATCGCATCCCTGAGGTCCTCAGCACATCACAGATTCTCGGCAAATCACAGAGAAAATCATGCATTTTAAATCCCGCGGAATATAATTCACAAGGTCCATAAAACAGATACGGCGGATGCATTGAAGTTTTTCGTCAATGCATCCGCCGCTTCGTACCCTATGGCACCCCTAGCAGGAATCGAACCTGCAACTAACCCTTAGGAGGGGTTTGTTATATCCATTTAACTATAGAGGCATATTATTAACACACTTACCGGCTGCCGGTCAGCAACATGCTCCCGTCAGTGATTCACAGCATCAGATATTCTCAGCACGATACACATACTAGAGGATGCATATCGGCGAGGGCTCATCGAAATATGTCCGACCGTATATTCTGCTGCATATCTTTAAAGACATATGTCTGCCTGCAAGCTTCATTATAATAGCACAAAACGTGCGGTATTTTCAAGCCATATGAAAAAAGTGTTCAAAAAAATCCCGTAAGTCCCGTATGGTTATCCCGCAGAGTCCCCGGCAGTCCGGCACCACAGCCGGTATGTCCGCAATCGAAACTCGAACAGCAAGCTCAGAGTTCGAGTGACATACTCAATACTCGAATGACAAATTCAGTACTCGAACAGCAAACTCAGGGTTCAAACAACAAACTCCAGACAATAACCACAGAATTTTCGGCAGGGTTTTGTGCATCGTCAGATAAGAAATCATACCGCATTCATATCGCATTAAAACCACATAAAAGCCGGGCCTTCCGGCATATCTAAGAAGTACTATGCCCGAAAGGCCCCTTAATTGCTGTTTAGTGCACTGCCGATTTACCGAGCGATATATGCTTGAGAGTGATATGAACCTGCTGACAATATCAAGCGTATGCGGTTTCTCTGATCCGAAATATTTCTATAAATATTTTGAAAAACTTTATGGTGTAAAGCCCGGTGCTCATCGTAAATGGTATTCAGATTATATCAAGCGCCCTGAACGCATGACGCCGCTCGATGAGAGCACGGCCGCTGAACTCCTGCGTGATCTCCTCGTAGCCCACCATATGGAGAAAACCGTGAAATACTGATTGAATTTGTCTGAAGCTTTTTTCTGGCAAATTCTCCTCGGATGCCTGCGCCCGGTGCCCCCCTCCGGACATATTTCAGCGAATATATTTCGGCGGACTTTTTTCTCCGCATTCTTTTCTGATATTTTTTCACCGCCTGTATATACAAAATATAGTGTATGGGTGTATAATAGTGCCTAGATACAGCCGTAAAAGCTATTCCGGGTGTGCACCTGCCCCGGACAGAATGCGGCCGGCATAACAGTCTCCCGTAATCCGGAGACCGGAAGGAGGAATTAATATGTCAGTAAAAATCACAGGAAATGCAGATCCGAGGGAAGCTCAGGCTTATGTGGATTATCTGCAGGAAAAATACAACCGCAAGCTCGAGACCCTCGATGTACAGATTGACGGCGACTATGCGGACCTCAACTACACATTCTCGCATGTGCCGTTTGAACGAATCAGAAGAATCACGGGTTATCTCGTTGGAACGATGGACAAGTGGAATGATGCGAAGAGAGCCGAGGAGGCAGATCGTGTAAAGCATTCGCTCGGCAGCGATGCTGCGGGAACCGGCAGCATGGAGAAGCTTTCGTAGCATACAGCCGGCAGCTTCACCCATGCAGATGCCGACAGCCGTATATCTGCATACGCCGGCGAATCAGGAAATTCAGCTTTAAAACACACAGCAGCAGGAGAACAGCCTATGACCACTCTGAACACAGCTTCAGAACGTACAAAAGGTGCCATTCTGATGTGCACCTCTGCGTTCCTTTTTTCGGCAATGCAGATTCCGATCAAACTTTCCGGAACGACAATTCCGATAATGGAACAGGTTTTTTTCAGAAACATCGTAACGCTTATACTCAGCTTCGTGCTGATTATGAAATCCGGAGGCTCGCTCTTTGGTACAAAGAAGAACCAGCCTCTTCTTTTTGTACGCTCAGCGTTCGGATTCCTCGGGCTCGTCACTCAGTTCTACGCCGTTGCTCACGCCAACCAGGGAGATGTGACCACAATGATGAAGCTGTCACCGTTCATGATAACGCTGTGGGCGGCGATTTTCCTTAAAGAGAAGATTCGCAAAGTGCAGATTCCTGCGCTGCTGACGGCGTTTGTCGGTGCTGCATTTGTTGCAAACCCTGCATTCAACTCAAATCTCTTCCCGCTTTTCATGGCATTCCTGTGCGCACTGTTTTCCAGCGTGTCATACACATTGCTTGCCTATTTCAAGAACAAAGTCGACGGAATGACGATAATCATGCATTTTTCAACATTCTGCGTGCTTGCTTCCATACCGTTCATGATATTTGACTTCGCAGTTCCATCGTTCAGCGAGCTGCTGCTGCTCATCCTCATCGGACTGTTCGGCGGCTTCGGACAGATAGCGCTGACATATTCGTACAGAATGGCGACCGCCGCCGAAATCAGCATTTACAACTATTCCGGCATCGTCTTCTCAATAGTTCTCGGCTACATTTTCCTCGGTGAGGTTCTGGACTTCACATCTGTAATCGGCTGTGCGCTGGTAATTGCCGCTGCGCTGATCACATATATTTTCTCCGGCGAGAAAACAGCAGCCTGATGAGCATACAGCTTTTTTTACAATATCCTGCACTGCCTAACCACTCCGGCAACCCCGGGCGGCTTTTGTATGCACAGAAAAGCACACGCCCTGAAAAATCATCCCCCCCGAATCTGCTCCTCTGAAGATTGCTCCGAAAATACCGTACAGAGATTACTGAAGATACCATACCGGATTTCTGTATACTTTCATAATACTTGCTCCACAGCTTGTTTTACCTGCCTTCCATGTGCTATAATTATTAATGTATGTGCTGAGGCAATCACCCCGGCAGGACACCCCGGAAAAACGACCCGGCAAAACAGTACAGTCCGGCAGCACACCGGAAAATTCTGCATACGGGCGGCCTTTGCATAATCATAAACCCGATTGAACTCATAATCCGGTATTACCCGCGCTGCTTTGCGGTGCGTCACCAATAAATAAAGGAGTAAGATTATGGATAACACAAAGAACTACACAAGTTCATTATCTGAAAGATACCCAAGCAAAGAAATGAAATATCTTTTTTCTCCGGAAATGAAATTCAGAACGTGGAGAAAACTCTGGATAGCGCTCGCAGAAACGGAGCAGGAGCTCGGCCTTCCGATTACGGACCAGCAGATCGCAGAGCTCAAGGCTGCGGCTGACAACATCAATTACGATGATGCAAAGGCGCGCGAGAAGGAAGTCCGCCACGACGTAATGTCGCACGTTTACGCATACGGTCTGCAGTGCCCTAATGCCAAGGGCATCATACACCTCGGCGCCACATCGTGCTACGTAGGCGACAATACAGACCTCATCATCATGACAGAGGGTCTCAGACTGATAAGAAAAAAACTGATAAACGTCATCGCAAACCTTGCGGACTTTGCAGAAAAATATAAGGCGCAGCCGACACTGGGATTCACACATTTCCAGCCCGCACAGCCAACGACTGTCGGCAAGAGAGCGACACTGTGGCTCCAGGATCTGCTGATGGATCTCGAGGACCTCGACCACGTGCTCGGCTCGATGAAGCTTCTCGGCTCGAAGGGCACGACAGGCACACAGGCCAGCTTCCTTGAACTCTTCGACGGAGACATCGAGAAAGTAAGAAAGCTCGACTCGCTCATCGCTGAAAAGATGGGCTTCGACAGCTGCTACGCTGTATCCGGTCAGACATATTCAAGAAAGGTCGACAGCAGAGTGCTCGGCGTCCTTTCCGGTATAGCACAGAGCGCGCACAAATTCAGCAACGACATCAGACTGCTTCAGCATCTGAAGGAAATAGAAGAGCCGTTCGAAAAGAACCAGATCGGTTCATCGGCAATGGCCTACAAGCGCAACCCTATGAGATCGGAACGAATAGCTGCGCTTTCCAATTTCGTTATCGCAGGAGTCCTCAACCCGGCAATCACCGCATCGACGCAGTGGTTTGAGAGAACACTCGACGACTCGGCGAACAAACGACTCAGCATTTCAGAAAGCTTCCTGGCGACAGACGGCATTCTGGAGCTTTACATGAACATCACATCGGGTCTGGTTGTTTACCCTAAGGTTATCAATGCGCGCCTGATGAGCGAGCTGCCTTTCATGGCAACCGAAAATATCATGATGGATGCTGTAAAGGCCGGCGGTGACCGTCAGGTGCTGCACGAAAAGATTCGTCAGCATTCGATGGCTGCAGGCAAGAGAGTCAAGGAAGAGGGCGCGGCGAACGACCTGCTTGACAGAATTGCTGCCGACCCTGACTTCAACATGACAAAGGAGCAGCTGCTCGCACTGATGAAGCCTGAGAACTTTACGGGATGCGCAGAAATGCAGACCGAAGATTTCCTCAGAACATTTGTAAAGCCTGTACTTGACGACAACAAGGAAGCTCTCGGCATGCATGCCGACATCAACGTGTAAAACGCACGCTGTCCGGATGCCATGCGGTATCCGCAGCAGACTTCAATACATAAAGTCACATTATCAGAACAAAGGAGATTTCAATGGTTAAAGCAATCGTAGGCGCCAACTGGGGCGACGAAGGAAAAGGAAAAATTACCGATATGCTTTCGCAGGACGCTGATATCATCATCAGATTCCAGGGCGGAAGCAACGCAGGGCATACTATCAAGAACAATTACGGAAAGTTCGCACTCCATATGCTGCCGTCGGGTGTGTTTTACGGTCATACGACCAGCATCCTGGGCAACGGCGTGGCGCTCAACATTCCTTACATGTTCAACGAAATCAAATCTCTCGTTGACAATGGCGTTCCTATGCCGAAGATTCTTGTTTCTGACAGAGCTCAGATCCTGATGCCTTACCACATTCTCTTCGACGAATATGAGGAGGAGCGACTGGGCGGCAAGGCCTTCGGATCGACAAAATCCGGAATCGCACCGTTCTATTCAGATAAATATGCCAAGATCGGTTTCCAGGTTCAGGAGCTGTTCATGGATGAGGATCTTCTCTGCGACAAGGTTGAGAGAGTTGTTCAGCAGAAAAACGTGCTGCTGAAGCACCTTTATCACAAGCCGCTTCTCGTTCCTGAAATGATTATGGAAACCCTGAAGGAATATCGTGATATGGTTGAGCCGTACGTATGCGATGTGGCGCTTTTCCTCGATGAGGCTCTGAAGGCCGGCAAGCAGATTCTGCTTGAGGGTCAGCTGGGTGCGCTCAAGGATCCGGATCACGGAATTTATCCTATGGTAACGTCATCGTCGACTCTGGCTGCATACGGTGCAATCGGCGCAGGCGTGCCGCCTTACGAAATAACTGATATTATCACTGTAGTAAAGGCGTACTCAAGTGCTGTCGGCGGCGGTGCTTTCGTCAGTGAGATTCTCGATGAGGCTGAGGCTGAGGAGCTCAGAAAGCGCGGCGGAGACGGCGGAGAATACGGTGCCACTACAGGCAGACCGCGAAGAGTCGGCTGGTTTGATGCTGTTGCGACAAAGTACGGCTGCATGACTCAGGGAACTACTGAGGTTGCATTCACAGTGCTCGATCCGCTGGGATATCTTGATGAGATTCCTGTATGTGTGGGTTATGAGATTGACGGCGAGGTGACTGACAGATTCCCTTGCACAGCTAAGCTGGAAAAGGCAAAGCCGGTTCTGAAGAAGCTTCCGGGCTGGAAGTGCGATATCACGGGCATCCGCGAATTTGATAAGCTGCCGGCTGAAGCACAGAATTATGTAAACGAAATCGAAAAGCTTATCGGCTTCCCGATTACATATGTTTCAAACGGACCGGGCCGTGAGGATATTATTAAGAGAACACCGCAGCTTTAGAGCTGATGCCGGGCTGCGCCCGGCTGACGTGTCAGTGAATCAATTTACCGGCGCAGTATTGCTGAAATCAGATGTGTACGGTGCACCGGCAAACATACGAAACACCACGGGGGTGTAACCTGATGTCGGCTGCCGCCGACAAATATATGAAAGGAGAGAGGTTTTTTCGGGGAATGTATAAGGATGCGATTAGGGCTGCATGGGCAGAGGTCAACATTACGAATCTTGACTACAACATTAAGCAGATACAAGACAAAGTCGGACCGGGCAGAAAAATCTGCGGAATCATCAAAGCTGACGGCTACGGTCACGGTGCTGTCAAAGTCGCTACGGTACTGAGGGCAAACGGTATCGAGACTTTTGGTGTCGCCACTCTGTCAGAAGCTGTGCGCCTTCGAAAAGCCGGATTCATCCTTGAAGAAATCATTGTCCTCGGGCTGACTCCCGATCCTTATATTGATACTATCATCGAATACAGGCTGACTCCCGTTGTATGCGACTTCAGAAATGCGGAGGCAATCTCAAAGGCAGCTGCGAAGGCCAACATTATTATCAATGGATTTCTCGCTGTCGACACCGGAATGGGCCGAATCGGCTACAATCCGGATAACATATCATCAATAGACGATATAAAAATGATTGCTAATCTGCCGAACTTCCGTATAGCCGGACTGTTCTCGCACTTTGCAGCAGCAGACGCACTGGACAAAACATACTCAACCGTACAGGAACAGCGATTCATGGTGTTTTACAAGAAGCTGCTGAATGCCGGTGTCCCGATACCTTGCAGGACTCTTGCCAACAGCGCTGCCGTTATGGAAATCGCATCATCGCATTATGAGATGGTTCGTCCGGGCATCATACTTTACGGCTGCTACCCGTCGGCTGAGGTTGACAAAAGTCAGATTGACCTGCGGCCGGTCATGTCCATAAAGGCCAACATTGTTCAGCTGAAAAAAGTCCCGGCGGGTAATTCCATAAGCTACGGCCGAAAATTCACGACACAGCAGGACAGTCTTATCGCTACTATTCCTATCGGGTATTCAGACGGTCTCCCCAGACCCTATTCATCCAGAGGAAAAGTTATTGTAAACGGCGTCTTTGCACCGATTGCCGGAACTATCTGCATGGATCAGTGTATGATTGACGTAACTCATGTACCTTATCCGCGTCTCGGCGACGAGGTGACCATCATGGGTAGAGACGGCATCTATGAGATTTCTGCGGAGGACATTGCCAAGGCCACGAACACTATCAACTACGAGGTGCTCTGCGCATTCGGACAGCGTCTGCCTAAGGTGTACGTTTATTAAATAATCAAATATCCTGAATATAAAGAGAACTGCTTCTTCCCGGCTGAGATTTCACCCGGGGCGGAACAGCTCTTTTTTT
>CAVECM010000080.1:0-10180 GCA_963614095.1 Bacteroidaceae bacterium | reverse complement strand
CCCGCGAGTAGCCCGTTGAAAACGGGATAGAGCGGCCGGAGTGTCCCCCGTCAAATGTCACAGGGCTTCAGCCCGTGGTGACCAACGACGCAGGACGACTCCCCGCGAGTAGCCCGTTGAAAACGGGATAGAGCGGCCGGAGTGTCCCCCGTCAAAACATTTTGTTCTGCGAGGCGACGGCCGAACCATATAAAACCGAAAAGGATGTGAGAAAATGATACAGCTTGACCAGATAAAAGGTCAGATGCCTGCACTGCAGACGCTGTTGAAAGAGGCAGGTGAGTCCCTTTGACCCGGCTGGGCTGAAGGAAAGACTCGGACAGATAGAAAACGAACTTAACAGAAGCGATTTCTGGGACGACCCGGAATCCGCACAGAAGGTCATGAAGGAAAAGAAATCCATCGATGACAAGCTCGCAGAGCTTGAGAATCTCGAAGCACAGATGGATGACCTGGATGTCATGGTGGAAATGGCAGAGGAAGAGCAGGACGAAGATCTTGCCGCCGAAGCGGAGGAAGCATGTGCAGCGCTTTCCGCGGCACTCGAGGATCTCAGACTGAGAACGCTTCTCAACGGAAAGTACGACAAGAACAATGCGATTATTTCGGTGCATGCAGGCTCCGGCGGCACAGATGCACAGGACTGGGCAGAGATGCTCTTCCGCATGTACACGAGATGGTGCGAGAAAAAAGGATACAAGGCAAAGCTGATAGATATGCAGGATGACACTGAGGGCGGCATAAAGAGTGCAACCCTTCTGGTAGAAGGCGAGTACGCCTACGGCTATCTCAAGAATGAAAAGGGCGTGCACAGAATTGTGCGTATATCACCATTTGATTCGTCGGGAAGAAGACACACATCGTTTGCATCGCTCGATGTAGTGCCGGAAATCGAAAACACGGACGAAATAGAGATAAACAGCGAAGACCTGAGAATAGACACATATCGTTCCAGCGGCGCGGGCGGGCAGCACGTCAATACGACAGACTCAGCTATCAGAATCACCCATATTCCGACAAATATTGTCGTGACATGCCAGAACGAACGGTCGCAGCATCAGAACAGAGAAACGGCCATGAAGCTCCTGATGTCAAAGCTGGTGGAGCTCAAGGAGCAGGAAATGAAAGAAAACCTGGATGAGCTGAAGGGCGACTACAGCCAGATAACATGGGGCAGCCAGATCAGATCCTATGTTTTCCACCCGTACACAATGGTAAAAGACCACAGAACCGGTGCGGAGGTGGGTAATGTCGAGGCAGTCATGGACGGCGATATCGACTACTTTATAAACGAAAAATTAAAGCAGAAGGAGTAACAGGACCGGATGAATATCATTGAAACGATAGCGAAAGAGTTTCAGCTCAGAGAGTCACAGGTACAGCAGACAGTAGCGCTGATTGATGAGGGCAACACGATACCGTTCATAGCTCGTTACAGAAAAGAAGTCACGGGCGGACTGAGCGACGTCGTGCTCAGAGATATGGACGAAAGACTCACGTATCTGAGGAATCTGCAGGAAAGAAAAGAAGAGGTAACAAGACTCATAGAGGAGCAGGGAAAGCTGACAGAAGAGCTGCGTGCGCAGATTGAAGAAGCAGAAGTGCTCCAGCGAGTGGAGGACCTTTATAAACCATACAAAAAGAAAAAAGCCACAAGAGCATCAAAGGCAAGAGAAAAAGGCCTGGAGCCGCTCGCAGTGATATTCCGCGAGCAGAAGGAAGAAAGCGGCACGCCGCAGGAATTTGCGCAGCCTTTTATAAGCGAAGAAAAAGGCGTCGCATCTGCTGATGAAGCGATAAAGGGCGCGTGTGATATAATCGCGGAAATGATTTCGGACGATCCTGATCTGACCGCGGCTGTACGTGAAAAGACTCATCAGACGGGTGTCATAGTGACTGAGGCCGCCGACCCCGAGGAGAAGACCGTCTACGAAATGTACTATGAGTACAGCGAGGGCGCGGCAAAAATTCCGAACCACAGAATTCTGGCAATCAACAGGGGCGAGAAAGAGAAAAAGCTCAAGGTAAAGGTGCAGACTGATGCCGAAAAAATGGAAAAAATCCTGCAGGATGCGGTAATCACGAATGAAAAGTCGATTTTCAAAACGCTTCTTGAGGAAACAATTGCGGATGCATACAAGAGACTGATGGCGCCTGCCGCAGAGCGCGAGCTCAGAAACATGCTCACCGAAAGAGCCGAGGCTGAAGCGGTTAAGGTTTTTGCAAAAAACACAGAGAAGCTCCTGATGGTTCCTCCTGTAAAGGGTGCGCGCATCATCAGCATAGACCCGGGATACAGGACTGGGTGCAAGGTCGCGGTTCTCAACGAGACCGGAAAGCTCCTGGCATATACGACGGTTTTCCCGACGGAGCCGAGAAAAGATATAAAGGGCACTGAAGCGACGCTCACGAAGCTGGTCAATAAATTCAAGATCAACACGATAGTTATCGGAAACGGCACGGCATCCAGAGAAACAGAGGAAGTCGTGGCGGATTTTATAAAGAAGTCAGGCTTTGACATCAGCTACACTATAGTAAATGAAGCGGGTGCATCGGTATATTCGGCTTCAAAGCTGGCAACTGAGGAGTATCCGGACCTTGATGTAACAGTCAGAGGTGCGATGTCGCTGGGAAGGAGACTGCAGGATCCGCTGGCCGAGCTGGTGAAGATACCGACGAAGAGCATCGGTGTCGGTCAGTATCAGCACGATATCAACCAGGGTCTGCTGGAAAACGCACTCGACAACGTAGTCGAGGACTGCGTGAACAGAGTCGGAGTTGAGCTCAATACAGCATCACCGTCGCTGCTGGCGCATGTTGCGGGCATCAACATGGGCATTGCGAGCAACATCGTCGCATACAGAGAGCAGAACGGCGTTTTCAAGGAACGTAAAGAGCTGAAAAAAGTCGCAAAGCTGGGAGAAAAGACATTTAATCAGTGCGCAGGCTTTATCAGAATTTCGGGAGGAAAAAATCCGCTTGACAGCACATCGGTTCATCCTGAATCATACAAGGTTGCGGAGGCAATGCTTGCAAAGCTCGGCATCGAGAAGGACGATCTGAAAAAAGGCGGGATACCGGACATAGACGACAGAATATGGGCGGTTTACGGCAAAGAGGAAAAACCTGCGCAGCCGAAAAAAAGAGCCAAGGGGCTTGCGGCACTTGCAGAGCTTTCCGCAAAGGAAGAAAAGCCTAAGAGAAATATGAAGAAAGCAATAGAGAGAATGGCTGCGGAGCTTGACGCCGGTGTGCCGACGCTGACAGATATTGTCGCCGAGATGAAGAAGCCGGGACGCGACCCGCGTGAAGATGCGCCGCCGGTGGTTTTCAGAAATGATGTAAAGTCATTTGACGATTTGAAGCTGGATATGGAGCTCGAGGGCACGGTGCGAAACGTTGTCGACTTCGGCGCGTTTGTTGACATAGGTGTGAAGAACGATGGTCTGGTGCATATCTCGCAGATGAGCAATAAATTCATCAAGCATCCGATGGACGTGGTTTCTGTCGGAGACACCGTGAAGGTGAAGATAATCAGCATCGACAAGGAAAAACAGAAAATCGGGCTGACGATGAAGCTGAAATAATTATCTGTGATAACAGACGGACGGGCGGGAATCGGCGGGCAGCTGATTATGCCTGCAGTACGGTCTGCCGCCGGCAGCGTATACAGCCGCCGGTGATTTTCAGAAATGATGTAAAGCTCAGGTGAATGGAGGGAATTGCGGATGGGCGCAATAGATACAGTACTTTTTGATTTTGACGGGACAGTAATGGACACAAACAAGGTGGTTATGATGTCCTGGCAGCATACATTCAGAACGCTGCGGAACAGGGAGGAGGACCCGAATATACTGGTGAAGACATTCGGGGAGCCGCTCGAGCTTACGATGAAAAAATTCTTTCCCGATGTTCCGACAGATGAGGCGCTGGAGGTTTACAGAAGCTTTCACAGGGATAATTTCGGGGAGCTGATTACGCTGTTTCCGGGAATGAAAGAGCTTCTTCACGAGGTCAGAAACCGCGGATTCAAGACAGGACTCGTTACGTCGCGCCTTTACAGTACGACGATGCAGGGACTGGAAAAGTACGAAATAAAAAATCTGTTCGATGCTGTTCTGACTGCCGACGATACCGATAAGCACAAGCCGGATCCGGCACCTGTCAATATCACGCTGGCCAAGCTGGATTCGTCGCCTGAGAAGTCGATACTGCTGGGCGATACGATGTTTGATCTGCTTTGTGCAAAGAATGCAGGTGTGCAGTCGGTACTGGTTTCATGGTCGCTGGCGCTGCGGGGCAAGACAAAGGAAGACCTCGGCGAGGCTGCCCCGGATTATATACTGCGTGCCCCGAAGGATCTGCTGGAAATCATAACTGTATGATGCAGAGTTCGGAAACTTCATCGGGATACGTGATTCGGATGCGTTTTCTCGAAACAGCTCCGGCAGCGTACTTATTAAACAGAATTCAGCTTAAACAGAATTCAGCAGTGAAATTCGGCTGCGGTTTTTTCCGTAAAGTGGCGGAACAGAAAATCCTTTGCCAGAGCCGGTATTTCATCACGTTCAAGAGAAATACAGTCATCAGGCTTGTCATAAAGATCATAGAACTCCTTCCTGTACCGGGAGGGAGTTTTTTCATACCACGATCTGAAGTGCGAATAAAAATATTTGATATCCGAAAATCCGCACAGCTCGGAGATTTCCTCGTTTGATTTATCTGTGGTCAGCAGCAGGAATTCGGCATTCACGCATCTCAGATAATTAAGGCATGCGTTGAAGGTTCTGTGGAGCTTGTCCTTTAATAAATGCGCCAGATGAGCACGGTCAAAGTAATTTTCTTCCGCAAAAGAAGTCAGCGATATTTTGTTCCTGTAGTTTTTGTAAAGATACTGCATGATTTTCAGCGACAGCTCGCGGACGTTTTCAGCGTAGGGCTGATAGTCATTTACATAATCGATATATGAAAAATGGTCGGAAAGGATTCCGATGATATTGTGCGCAAGTGTCCGCAGACGCATATCTGCAGGGTTTTCCGCATATACTGCGGCAGACAGCAAAATCAGTGTCAGTGCGTCATCGAACAAAGGTGACTGCTTTATTTTCCCATTGAGGCTTTCAAACGTGAAGAGCTTGCTCTCGGGCGAGTCGTCACCTGCATCCGAATGCAGTGCAGGCAGATTCAGATGAACAGTCATAACGGCATTATCAGGGTCGGAGCTTTGAATGCAGTGTATCTCGCTGCGGTTTACTGTAAAAAATCCTCCTGTATTCAGCCGTACTCTTTCAAACGATGAAACCACAGAGACGCTGCCTCTCATGCAGAAAATAATCTCAAGTTCATGAGGGTGGTAGTGGGGCGCACAGTGAGTAATGTTCATCAGTTCTATGCAAAGAGGCACATTTTCTCTGCAGTCAATATTTTTTTCGCATATGCTCATAAAAAAACCTCCTCTGCGCATCTATGATTTAAGTATATCCCGCTGCCGTGTTTCTTGTCAAATTTTCAAAAATCCGGGAAAAATGCACTCGTAATGTCAATGGATAAAATTTTCGGAATACTATAAAATCAACTCAGCGGCACACAAGAGATGAAGGGAGAAATTCAGAAAATGAAGCGGATTTACAAAAACGGTAAAATATTTACTTCTGATGCCGGCAATCCATGGGCGGATACTCTGGTAGTTGAAGACGGCATTTTTACATTCGTGGGCAGGGAAACGGATTTGAATTCTGCAGACACCGCGGCAGGAATTCAGGAAATACATGACGACCCGAAAACCGGAGAATCCCGGGAAATCTGTGACCTCGGCGGGCGTCTTGTGATACCGGGCCTGATTGACGCACACACGCACATAGGCCTCAGCGTCATAATGGGCGAGGACGATGAGATGCCGGTATGGGACTGCAAGTCGAAGCAGGAGGTTCTGGACAGGCTGAAAAAGTATGTGAAAAAGCATCCGTTCAGGCTGTATTACTGTATGTTTTTCGGACAGGTGGAGGCCCTGGGAAGTGAGGGCCTTAACAGGAATGAGATTGACAAGGTGGTAAAGCATCGCCCGGTGGTGCTTGTGGATCAGGAATGCCACAGCGCATGGCTGAACAGCGGAGCACTCAGATTCCTCGGAATCAAAGAAGATACCCCGGATCTGGCACCCGGATACAGCTATTATGAACGAGACAAGGACGGAAAGCTCACGGGCTGTCTGAAAGAAATGACGATGCTGCCGATTCTTGAAATGAACGGAAAAAAATCCGATAAGGAAATGAAAAAAGGCATTCTCAAGATTATGAATTACCTTCTGGAAAGAGGTGTTACGACTGTATACGATGCAGGGAATTATCTGGATGAGGAAAGCAATTACAGACTTCTTGCGGAAATGGACAGAAACGGTGAGCTGCCGCTGAGATATGAGGCAACACATATAATTGACATCCCTTCAAAGGCGGAAAATGCAATAGAGGAATTCAAGCGGCTGAAGGGGCTTTACGAAACAGAGCATGTGAAGTTCAAGACAATGAAGATTATGTTTGACGGCACGCACCGTGCGCATACCGCAAAGCTTGTCGAACCGTACAATGATGCGGATACTGTCGGCGGGACGATGCTGTCATACGAGGGACTTTACAGGCTGCTGAAGGATCTGAATCATGAAAAAATCGATTTTCATGCGCATACCGTGGGCGAGGGCGCGAGCCGGATGATACTCGACTGCGTTGAGCAGATAAAAAAGGAAGAGGATTTTAACATAATCGTGACCCTGGCGCATCTCGAGAGTCAGAGGGATGAAGATATTCCGCGCTTTAAAAAACTCGGGGTGGTCGCAGATTATTCGCCGCACTGGCACGGGGGCAACGATTATGCCGGGATGGAGGCAACATCAAAGCTTCTCGGCGAAAAGAGGGCGCACAACCTTTTCAGAGCCAATACTATGGTAAAGAGCGGTGCAGTCGTGACTTTTTCGTCGGATGAAGTGACACTTTCCCTGCTTGACCGATGGAATCCATATCTTGGGATTGAGACCGGACACACGAGGCAGGAGGTGAATGACGGCGGAAGAAGCGCTGAGATTTTTCCGCCTGAAGCAGAGAGGCTCTCCATCGAGGATCTGATACGGGGATATACGATTAATGCAGCATATGCACTCAGGCTTGACGATGAGATCGGTTCGATTCAGATCGGAAAGAGTGCCGATATGGTGATTCTCGGCGACGATCTGTTCGAGATGGATCCGTACAGGATACATGAGGTCGTGCCTGAGGCGGTCATAGTGAGAGGCAATACTGTAAAAGGCAGTATAGAAAGACTGGAGGAAAAATAATGAGTAATGAAAATAAAATCGCGGGCGGTTTAAGCAGCACCGCAGCCGCAGGGACCGCTCGCAGTGCATCCGGTGCAGGCAGCCCGGCAGGCGGATGTGCTGGCAATTCTGCGGCTGCAGACGCTCAGACAAACGGAGCATCCGGCGGCGAATTCAAAAAAGTTCTGGGGCTGGGATCAATGATTATTTTCGGTCTGGCCTACATGGCACCGACCGTTGTGTTCAATTATTACGGTCCGCTTTCCGTGGCGTCAAAAGGTACGTATCCGATGTGCTTTATAATAACCACACTGGCGATGTTCCTGACCGCATTCAGTTATGCTAATATGTCCAGAGAATTTCAGAAATCGGGATCGGCCTACGTATATGTACAGAAATCGCTGAATCCGCATCTCGGTTTCGTGGCGGGCTGGGTAATGCTGCTCGACTATCTGCTTCTGCCGATGGTGTGCTTCCTTTGCGTGGGAGTGTACATGGAGCTTTACGTACCGATGATTCCGGCGTGGGGCTGGGTTGTCATTGTCGCAGTTATCTGTTTTATCATAAACATGAAGGGCATCAGCAGCACTGCGAAGGCCGATACGGTAATAGTTGCGGCGCAGCTGATTCTTATGGCAGTTTTCATCGTTGTCGGCATAGCGACGACGCTCAAAGGCGGAGTGGACGGCACATCAAACGGGTTGTTTGATATGACTGCATTTTACAATTCAGAGTATTTTGAGGCAAAGCTGATATTGTATCCGGCGGCAATATTGTGTGTTTCGTTCCTTGGATTCGATGCCGTTACGACTTTATCAGAGGAAGCGAAGAATCCGAAGCGCGATGTTCCGCGTGCGATAGTGCTCGTATGTCTGGGTGCGGGTTTTGTGTTCACATTTATCACTTATATCGCACAGGTTGTCTGGCCGGTTGGCTGGCAGCAGTTCAGCGATCAGGATACGGCAATTTTCGAGCTTCTTGCAAAGCTCACAATGGTGCCTCATCTGGATATTGCGTTTTTCATTGCGGACAATATCGGAAATGTCGCATGTGCTCTTACCGGTCAGGCGGCCGTTGTCAGGATTCTCTACAATATGGGTCGCGACAATATTCTTCCGAAAAAGGTGTTCGGATATATGGATAAAAAGAAGGGTCTGCCTGTATATAATATGATAATCGTCAGTCTGATAGGGCTCACAGCGGTGTTCTTTGTAAATAATCTTACTGCAGGAGTTTCGCTGGTAAGCTTTGGGGCTCTGACCGGATTTATATTTGTGAATATTTCGGTACCGTTCTATTTTGTAAAGAAGCAGGGTGCGAGGGGCGCGAAGGCTGTATTTATGTACATAGTCCTTCCGGTAGCCGCTGCTGCAATCTGTATATTCCTCTGGTTCAATATGGCAGCGATGGCAAAAATAGCAGGTCTGTGCTGGCTGGCTCTTGGAATTATCGTGCTCGCGGTGCAGACAAAGGGCTTCAGAAAACTGCCGCCTGAAATGGAACTTGAATAGACTATGAAACTCGAACAGACTGCCGCTTGAAATGGAGCCTGAATAGACTGCCGCCTGAAATGGAGCCTGAATAGACTGCCGCCTGCAGAATAGCCCGGCTGCCTTCGTACTTTACGAAAGGACTGGCCGCTTCTGCAGTTCACGAAAAAGCCGGATGCCTTCGCAGCAGACGAAAAGACCGGCCGCCTCTGCAGCTCACGAAGGCAAGGCGCAGAATACCAAAATTCATCTAACGGGAAGGCACTTTTGGTAAAAAATACTCTTCCCGGACAGTTTTTCATAAAGCAAATACCAAAAATCGACTTGTGCACCCCGACTTTTGGTATTTTTATTATGGAAAAGGCAGTTATCACCGGGGAAAAGTACCAAAAGCACATCAGAAGAATGAGTCTTTTGGTAAACGCAGCTTTTGAAATGAGAAGAAACCCAGCGGTTTTACCAAAACAATAGAGCAGAACCTCGGATTTTGGTAAACAACGACAGTCAAGTCCTAAATTCGGTGTAAATTCGAAATGCTGCCTGATAAAGCAGTGGCAGCAAAGCAAGAATCCTGCTCTTTTCTCCGGTTTCCTCCACGTGCCGGATGCCGGCACTTCTTGATGAAATGGGCGTGCGGATCTTGAAAAACAACGCCTGTGCCGGATGCCGGCATTTCTTGACGAAATGCCGTAAAAATAGTATTATTGTATTGATAAATAGTTTGATAGTCAAAGTATTTGAAGATAAAACTAAATGCGCCGGCAGACGAGCGCGCTGAGGGTCAGCAAAGCGTGACCGGACAATAAGACTAGACAATAAGAACGGACACGGCAAAGCCCGGTCCGCACAACGGATGCAAGGCAGAATAACAAATACGTACGCAGAATCAACAAACATAAAACCAACAAACATAAAATCAATAAAAACAAAACCAACATACACAAAATCAACAAGCACAGAACAGGCAAACCCTAAACACAAGGAGGTACGATATGGAGAATGTTTGCAGAATCTTAGGAACAGAATACCCTATAATCCAGGGAGCTATGGCGAGAATCGCAGAATGTAATCTGGCAGCCGCAGTCAGCAACGGCGGCGGACTCGGCATTATCGCAGCAGGCGGACAGACCGCAGACTGGCTCAGAGAACAGATAAAGAAAACCAGAGAAATGACAGACAAACCGTTCGGCGTCAATATCATGCTTCTCGCTGACAACGTAGACGAGCTCATGGATGTCGTATGCGAGGAAAAGGTCGCAGTCGTTACGACAGGCGCAGGCAACCCGGGCAAATACATCGCAAGGCTCAAGGAGGCCGGCATCAAGGTCGTTCCGGTAGTTGCCAATGTGACACTGGCACAGAGAGTTGCACGTGCAGGAGCAGATGC
>CAVECM010000079.1:0-10233 GCA_963614095.1 Bacteroidaceae bacterium | reverse complement strand
AAGATTTACAACAATCGGACTTAAAGATTTACAAGGCAGTATTTAAGATATTTATATGATACCAGCGGATCCTGCCTGCGAAAAGACAGCGGCGGGCTTGTTTTATTGCAGCAATCTTTATTGAGGACGAATCTGAGATAAAAAGGATGAATCTGAGACAGAAGGCGGACTTGATTCGGATAAATCGTTGTGCTGATGCGGATAAACAACAGCCGGGCTGATCGGGACAAGAAACGGATTCGATTCAGATAAGCGCTGAATATAGTCAGGTGAGCGGAGAAGCTGGTTCAGCAGTTTAGTTACAGAGGAAATGATATGAACCCATTAGTTGTTTTTTTTCTGGCAATGGCCATAGCGGGTGTAGCGGATAAGTTTCTGGGCGGCAGGTTCGGACTTATGGCACCTTTTGAGAACGGAACGAAAATGATGGCAGAGCTGATACTGTATGTGCCGGGCATTTACTGTATCGCATGCACTGTATCGGCACAGTATGCAGAAGAGCTGACAGCCGCGACATCGGGATGGATTTTCGATCCGTCGCTGATATTCGGCGGGCTTCTGGCAACAGATCTCGGCGGATATTCACTCAGTATGCTGACGGCCTCGTCTGATGTTATGGGACGATTTTCGGGCATATCGCTTGCAGGAACCATAGGAGCACTGATTTCGTTCTATCTGCCGGTATATCTTTCGACGGTAAAGGGTAAAGACGCCGATCATATGATACTCGGATTCACATACGGAGTAATCTGCCTGCCGGTGACGCTGGCGGCGAGTGCGCTGCTGCTGGGCATGACTGCATCAGAGCTTGCCGGTGCAATGGTTCCGGTTATCATACTGTGTGCGGCTCTTGCTGTGGGCATTTTTAAGGCCAAAAGGGCAACAATCGGGGCGCTGACTGTGTTTGGCAGGGCTGTGACGCTGTTCCTGTTCGGAACATCTGTGGTTGTGATAGTCGGGATTTTCATTCCGTCATTTGCGCTTGTGGATGAAAATCTGGCATGGGAGTCGGTTGTAATGGTTGCCAAAATGGGCTTTACCATTGCAGGATCACTGATAACGGTTAATATTCTGAGCAAGATTTTTGCGAGACAATTGAACAAGCTTTCGAAAAAGCTCGGAATAAACGAATGGAGCATAATGGGAATGCTGATAGGCCTCCCCGGAGGAATAGCGATGCTGCCGCTTTTTGCGAAAATGGACAGGCGCGGACAGATTCTGAACGGCGCTTTTGCAGTAAGCGGGCATTATATTCTGGGAGGACAGATGGCATACCTTGCTGCCAATGAAGATATGAACGGGATGCTGGTGTATTTTTTTGTAAAGTTTTCAGGAGGCATTCTTTCGGTTATCGTGGCCGGGCTTATAGAGACGATGAGACAGAAAAGAAGCATAGGAGAAGCACAGGAAAACAACAAATAATCGGACATATGCCCGGATGCCGGGCGCAGTAGGACAAGTAATAAACGCTTCTTGAATATAATATTATGTATTGATAAAAATTTATAAGGAGTGCTGAAAATGAAAATTAAAAATATCGCTGTACTGATAGTGTGTATAATTTTTGTTTCGATTTCACAGTCACTGAGTCTCAAGGCAAATATCGGTGTCTGCGCATGCTGGGACTCTGTCAGCATGAATATATATGAACAGTTCGGCATAAAGGTTGGCACGGTTTCCATAATAATAAACTGTTCGCTGGTAGCGGTGCAGTTTCTGATGCAGAGGAAGGAATTCAGACTTATAAAAATTATGCAGGTGCCTCTTGCGATACTGTCAGGTGTTATTGTGAACATCATGTACTATAATGTCCTGACATTTGAAGCGGATTCATATGTTTTCAGAGTAGTGCTGCTGCTGCTTTCGTATATCGGCCTGGCGATTTTCGTAGGCGCAATGACTGCACTGGACATTATAACTATGCCGCTTGAGTCGCTGTGCTATGCCATAGAGAAGAAGTACGGCATTGCTTTTTCAAAGCTCAGAATGGCAACAGATTTTATCTGCATAGCGGCATCCCTTGCGATGAGCCTTGTTTTCGGACTTTCCCTGAAGGTCCGGGAAGGAACGATAATCGGATTCTTCCTTCTCGGACCTCTGATGGGGTTATGCATGAAGCTTGAGAGAAAGCTGTTTTCAGGCAGTATATTCAGTGTCGATTCAGCTGATAAAGCCGAGCCGGTAAAATAATCCCGGATTTGAACGAATCAGGCCCGGTCCGATCAGCCTGTCATATTGATAAGTGTGCAGCCTTTACAGTGTTCTGCCGGGCACCGGTTTGTCAGACGCCGGCCGCTGTCTGTGTTCTGAAATACTGGGGCTGCGGCGTATCTGTCATAACAGACATCAGCGAGGCGTATCTGCTGAATGTATTGAACAGTGAATTAATGCTGATACTGCCGCTTCTGAATTCCGCAGCGATTTCCTCGATACAGGCATTCACAAGCGAGAGAATGTCGCTGTCTTGTATCCCATTGTTTTTCATAGTGAAGGTGATATCCAGAATCATGAAATTATCGCCTTCTGTGAGAGATGTCTTGATAACTTCTTTAAAATCATTAAGTTTCATAATAACTTCCTTTCCAACAGGGAAAAGGCATGCATTATAAAAACGGCTGTCAAGAGGCAGCCGTTTTTTACATTTCAAAAGCTGCTTTACTGTGCATTTAAGGGGAAATGCAGCCGCAGGAAAATCGTGTGCGATACATTTCGGTATAATGCATTTAACCGGTGCATTATACATCGGTGCACAATGTAAAGTGCGCTTTTAAAGATGCCGATCCTACCTCAGAGAATAACTACATCTAAGACAAAGCTCGTCTCCCGACTTATCGTGCATTACGAATTACGGTTGCTGAGAAACAGCGAAGGACTCGCACCTTCATTCCGTTAGCAGTGTCTTTTTTATATGATTTTTATAAGCCTATTATACAAAACCGCAGGTGTTATTTCAAGGGATTGGGAAGACAATCACAATGAAAAATCAGAATACGGAATATAAGTGTTCTTTATCACGTATAATTATACGGAAACAGTTAAACAAGCAGCTTCTCAGGCGGTACTGTTTCACTTACAAACTGTTTGGTTACTTCGATGAATTCCTTCTGCGAGGACGTCATGCCCTTCATAGTCTTGATGCCTATGCCTATATCGCGGGTGATTTCTTCTCTGAATGGTATCATTATGACATTAGAGGGAAGCAGCTGCAGCTGAAGCTCGGACAGTATATAAATGCCGAGATTGTTTGCTACCATAGCAAGACTCGCGACATCGCTGGCGCTGAAATATTTCACCTTCGGCTTGAAATTCATCTGACGCACTGCGATGGCAGCGATATCGTCCCAGCCCTTGAGCTGCATGATGAATTCATACTGCATCAGAGAATTGACTGAAACGTCGTCAAAAGCCGCGAGAGGGTGATCCTTGCATACTGCAAGGCAGATATTATCCTTGAAAAGCGGGATGAATTTGTGATCGCCGGCAAATTCACTTGTAACAAAGCCGATATCCACGGCGCAGTCGTGTATGTTTTTAGTTACGTCCTCGAGAGTGTTTTCCTGAACATTGATTTCTGCATCAGGATATTTTGATGTAAATCTGCTGATAAGATCAGTTACAAAGCCAATCAGCATGCTGTTCGGAGCGGCAATTCTGGTTACTCCGGACATGATGTTGTTGTTAATAAGGTCAACCTCTTCAAGCAGTGCCTGCTCGATGTCGATGAGCTGATG
Source organism: Bacteroidaceae bacterium (assembly GCA_963614095.1). Classification (GTDB taxonomy): domain Bacteria; phylum Bacillota; class Clostridia; order Peptostreptococcales; family Anaerovoracaceae; genus Lentihominibacter. The sequence continues at coordinate 6,502 of CAVECM010000079.1, read as the reverse complement.
GCAGTATGCCAGCACCTTCAGCCCGTTGCGTGTGGGCTCTATCGTTTTTTTTGTTTTTATAAGCAGAGGAAATCCGAGTTCCTTTTCAAAAGAATTCAGGATATGGCTCAGACCGGGCTGAGAATAACCCAGCGCCGCGGCTGCTTTGCTTATACTTTTCAGTTCAACAACCTTTGCGAAAGCATAATACTTAATCATGGCAGCTCCTTTCTGAAATGCCGATTCATATATCTGATGGTGATTCAAACAAATATAAAAATCGCAGATAAACAATATGCTCCTGTACGCAGGTGCATAAGACTATTTTCAATCCGCGTTCCAAAACCCTGTATACTATTATGTTATACGGGATTTAATTTTCAGTCAAATGCAATTTCCGAATAACAGGTATAACAATTTTTTATGCAGACAGCTTGATTATGCGATGCAGACAGCTTGATTATGCGGCGAGACTCCGGCAGAAGTACCTGCAGCTTTTGTCGTAACTGCGAGTCCCGGCAAACGCCGATGTCTGCAGTAAAATAAAAAAATATTACACTTGAAAACTGGAAAAACAGAAAAAAACAGCAGCAAAAAGCATAAATTTCTAAAAATGCTGACAAAACACCATAAAGTTCTGATATGAAAAGCATATCGGCAAATATAAGATATTGATATAAAATATGCGTGCTTTACATTGCGGAGCTTTACTCATAAGCTGACCGCAGACCGCGGCACGCGCAGACAGCGGAATTCATAAGGAGGCGGAGAAATGATTCTCGGTATCGATACAGGCGGAACATTCACGGACGGCGTTATAGTAAACGCTGCATCAGGAAATATACTCGTAAAAGCCAAATCACTTACAACCAAAAATGATCTAAGCATCGGGATAGATGCCTGCATAGAGCAGTGCATCAGGCAGATGCCGTCTGAGTTCAGCCCCGCAGACATAAAGCAGGTGAACCTTTCCACGACACTGGCCACGAACGCGGTTGTAGAGGGGAAGAAATCGCGGGTGGGTCTCATCGCGTCAAATACCAGAGACCTGAAATGGAAGACAGACGTGGAGGTGCGCTGTGATGTGTCGGGAAGGATGGAGCTGGACGGAGAGGAGAAGGAGCCGATTGACAGCTCCGAGGTGCTTAAGGCTGTGAAATCTATGGAAGGGAAGATAGACGCGCTGGTGGTGTCAGGATACGCATGCGTACGGAATCCGCTTCACGAACAGCAGATCAGGCAGATTGCAGCGGAGCACCTGGACGTTCCGATTGTATGTGCGCACGAACTTACATCGGCACTCGGCTTCAATGAGCGAACGGCGACGGCGATACTGAACGCACATCTTCTGCCGGTGATAGATATTCTGGTGAAAAAGACAGCGCAGTCACTTCAGGCGTTCGGCATTGATGCGCCGGTTTACTTTATGAAGGGTGACGGTGCGATGATATCCGAGTCTCAGGCCAGGATGCGTCCGGTAGAAACTGTTTTGTCGGGACCGGCGGCGAGTGTCAGCGGCGGAGCGTTTCTGACCGATGCCGTGGACGCATTCGTTGTGGATATCGGCGGAACCACACTGGACATTGCAAGCATGGAAAACGGCACTGTGTCGGTGAACGACGAGGGCTCTGTTGTCGGAGGCTGGCAGACAAAGGTCAGAGCGGCGGATATATTCACGACGGGTCTGGGCGGAGACAGCCGTTTTCATGTAAAGGACGGGATAATTTCCTTCGGACCGGAGAAGGCAATCCCGGCGTGCTGTGTATGTGAGCAGTACCCTTATTACATCAGGGAAACTGCGGACTGCATCCGCAGATCCGAAATAAGCGTCAGCGGCATGCTGCCGTTTGAGGGGCTCATACTGAATGATGTTTCGGCGGTAAGCAAAACAGGCGAGCTCGGCCGGAAGATGGCGGAGCTTCTCAGAGACGGACCGCACTGTGCGGCATACATTGCAGAAAAACTTTCGGTGTATGAACGAGTGACCGGATTCAGGCAGCTCGCCGAGCATCAGCTCATCAGCATCATTTCGGTTACACCGACAGATCTGCTGCATGCGAAGGGTGTATTTACAAAATGGGATGCGGATGGTTCGAAGCAATATCTCAGATTTCTTGCGGATTATCTGCGATGTGATGCAGATGAGCTGCCGGATATGCTGACAGATTGTTATAAAAATCAGCTGACAAAGGCAATAGTAAAAAGCATACTTTATTTTGAAGGTGCAGACCCGGCGCAGATAGACGAATGCAGATGGCTTGACCGTGTTCTGTTTGACGATGACTGCAGGCTCAGATTCGGCAGTATTGTAAAGAAGCCGATTGTGGCGCTCGGAGCATCTGCCGGTGTATGGCTGTGCGGTCTGACGGACAGAATGGATGCCGATGTCAGATGCCCGGAGCATGCGGATGTTGCCAATGCCGCAGGTGCTGCGAAGGGCGTGCTCGGGGAGACAATAGGCATAGTCATAACGTATAATATGAGGCAAAACTCTTATCATGTGCATCTTCCGTGGGAGACGTTTGTCTGTGATACATATGAAGAGGCAAAAGAAGAAGCAATGAACCGCACGGATGAGAAAATCACCGAGCTTGAAGAGCGTGACGGCGTGGCGAAATACTCAAAGGACGTGTCCGAGGAAAAGTACGGCATGACTGAAAGTGAATACACTGATGGGGCAAACGGCGGAGAAATGGTGGCAAGATCGTATATAAAAGTCAGACTCTCCGGTGTTCCGAGAGCGTTCGGTGTGAGCATATAAAGCGCAGTGCACCGGAATGCCTGCAGGGAAGAAAATCATTCCCTGCAGGCTTTTTTTCTGTATGCGTTCGGAGTCATGCCGTATTTCTCCTTAAAAAGCTTAGTGAAATAGCTCTGGGAGGTGAACCCGGAGCTCGCAGATACATCTGCTATTGATAAAGACGCGTCGTGGAGCAGCTCTGAGGAATGCTCCAGACGGAGGTTTGTCAGGTAATCTATGGCGGATATGCCCATTTCCCTGTGAAAGAGCGCCGAGAGATACGTATTGCTCACATGAATTTCATCGGCTATGCTCTTGAGCGTCAGCTGGTCTGTGTAATTCGCATGAATATAAGCGACTGCCTTTTTTATGATAGCGGATGAACCGGAATACCTTTTTTCGGAAGCAGCCTCCACCATAGCGCCGATCAGCCGGCTGCCGGCCTCAGTCATTTCGCGAAGCGTTGATGAGCGATTTATATCATCCAGCATGCCGAGTCTTGAATAATCCCGCTGCCATGTATCGCTGCTTTTGAGAAGCTGGGTGAGAAAGGAGATGAGCCGCAGCTTTATTATAGCCAGATTGCCTCCTTCAAAAACTATAATATCCTCCATGTATTTGCTGAAAAGCCGCTGACATGTATCGGTGCTGCCGGAGCGTATGCTGTGAGAGAGCTCCTGTTCCGACTTGTAGGGATACTCTACCTCGAGGTGCGCTTTTTTGATATGCACAATCTTCGAGCTGATTATGTTCTGCTCCTCCTGCTGCTGCTGCTTCACGTTGCCCGATGCGGAATATTCAAGCGGGGCGCGTATGGAGTTGACGAACAGCGTCGTTATATAGGCGATTTCCCGGGGTTCGCACAGCTTCAGATCATTTATCAGAGTCAGCAGATACGGGTAATCCATCTGCTCCTCGGGGATTTTTTTCGCAAAATTCAGCAGTACCTTTTCCATCTTCATGCCCATGGCGGCCGGCCCTGCTATCATGAAGCCGTGAAGCTTCTTTTCAATGATAACCGGGTAACTGAGATTTATCAGATCTGAATTGCATTTGAATGTATATACATCACCGATGTTCAGAGATATATTCATTGCGGAAAGCAAAGTAGCCATGCACTGGGATTCCAGGTCGGGATATCCTTTGTTTGCGTTGCATATTTTAGTCTGCTCCGATGTGGTCCACAGAAGTCTGCCGCTGCTTGAAAAGAATGTGACAGGTACGCCGGTTACTTTTGAAAAGGCAACCAGAGACTCCTCAAGCTTATCTGCCTTGGCTTGTGTTCTGCTGTTGCTGGAAAAAATCAGTTCTCTCAGGGCTTTCATGTTTACCTCCGTGCAGGCAAGCTGCTGTATCTGCTCCGCCTCGGACAACCGGCGCACCGTCTCTGCGGATACAGCAGCAGCGGCCGGCTGAATATACGCGTTCATTTGCTCCGAACGACGCAGAATAATGCTTATACGAACATTTCTTTGTGCATTTATTATAGTAGCGCATTACAGAATAATCAAATAAATTCAAGCATTTTATGATAATTTTTTTATAAAAAATAAGAAAATCATGCGATTTTTCATGCAAAAGTGCACTTTTGCAGAAATAAAAAAGAATAATCTATTAAACATGTTATTAAAATGTCGTAATGATGTGATATTAAAATCTGACGTCGGGAAGTAAGATAAGACCATGAAAAACATCTCTTTACCCCGGAGAATGATAAGTGATTTAAAAGAGTTCTGAATGAAGAATTTTACAGGAGGAAAAACAAATGAAAATCAATATGCAGAAATGGGCTGAAGCTATCATTGCTGACAAAGACGTAAAGAACTTACCTGTTCTGTACTTCCCGTGCCTGAAAAACATAGGAATGGGCGTACCTGAATCAGTGCAGGATCCGAAAAAAATTGCGCAGGCAATGAAAGAGGTCATTGATGAATACCCTGAAACTATCGCAGCAATTACAGGTATGGATCTGACTGTTGATACAGAAGCATTCGGCGCCGAGGTAAATTACAGTGAAGTTCAGGCACCTAATGTAGTAAATCATATCGCAAATACTGCAGAAGACATCAATAACCTGGTGGTTCCGGATATTCATTCAGGAAGAGTAGATATATTCAGTGATGCATGCAGAGAAGCCGCAGAAATAATCAAGGACAGACCTATTATGGGCGGCATGCTCGGACCTTTCTCGCTGGCAGCTAATATTCTGGATGTAACAGAAGCTATGAAGAAAGCTATTACCGAGAAAGAAGCTATGCATGTTCTGCTGGAAAAGTGCACAGAATGGCTGATTAAGCGTGCGCAGTCATACAAAGATGCCGGAGCAAGCGGCGTATTCATGGCAGAGCCGACTGCGGGACTGCTGAGCCCTAAAATGCTGGATGAGTTCTCATCGGTATATATCAAGAAGGTTGTAGACGCAGTACAGGATGACTATTTCTTTATTATCCTGCACGACTGCGGCAAGGTTACAAAATCCGTAAAATCAATGTATGATACAGGATGCAAGGGACATCACTACGGCAATTCTGTAGACATGAAGGATATTCTGCCTCAGATTCCGGCTGATATTCTGGTATTCGGAAATATTGACCCGTCAATATATTTCTTCTCCGGCACTCCGGACGAAGTATATGACAAGACAACAGAGCTGCTGAAGGATATGGCTGAATATCCGCATTTCGTACTCTCGTCAGGCTGCGACCTTGCGCCTTCAGTTGAAAATGAGAATATCCAGGCTTATTATCAGGCTCTGAGAGATTTCAACAAGGCAAACGGCGCTGAAACTAAAATCGATGATATAGAAGCATTTCTTGACTGATAAAGCCGGAAAAAACGGAGCATTTTACCGGGAAACTGTTCGGCGTGCTTTGCAGAAGAGAAGAAATCCGGAATAACCTGCAGAACCGGATTCTGCATCGGGAGATAAAGTGAAGCTGCAGAGCTCGTGTCGAGGCACAGTGATTATGTTAAGTTGTGTTAAGCCAGAAAAGACCCTCGGATTTGTACCGCCCCAGAAGTTAGATTCAATTTTAACAATCGGAGGCCGGTACAATCTTCCGGAGGTCTTTTGCTTTATGCGCGGGCATGAATTGTATGCGCGATGTGCGGGCCGAAAATCTGAGGGCAGCAGCTGAAGCAGGGATGAATTCTGTGTATGCAGAATATTAATGCAGAACATAGGCGGCTTTGTGATAAAATCATAGAAAAGCGGCCTTGTGCTGCAGGAAGGAGAATTATCTCATGTATACAGTAAAAAGACATAAAGCTGAAATCGCAGTCGATGAGTATCTGGAGGGGTATGTTGACATCGACGGCTTTCTCGAATGCTGCAGGGAGTGTCCGAACTACAATAATGTATGGGCATGTCCGCCGTTCGGCTTCAGTCCGGAAGAATACTGGAAGCAGTACGATACGCTTGAGGTATATGCGCAGGAAATTATCTTCAGCGAGGAATATGCGGGAAAGCACTTCAGCGAATCCGAAATGTCGGAAATAATGGAACAGTCGATTAAAGTCGTGAAAAACGAACTGACATCCGAGCTTTATGAGCTGGAAAAGGAATACCCCGGCAGTGTGAGCCTCTCAGCCGGCAGCTGCAGTCTCTGTGCCGAAGGATGCACGAGAAAGGACGGGGAGGAGTGCAGGTTTCCTGAAAAACAGCGGTATTCAATCGAGGCTCTCGGAGGCAATGTCGGACTGACAATAAGCAGGCTCATGGGCATCGAAATCGAATGGGTGAAGGAAGGCGTGCTCCCGGGCAAATTTGTACTTGTGTGCGGA
>CAVECM010000078.1:0-10304 GCA_963614095.1 Bacteroidaceae bacterium | reverse complement strand
TCCGTGAATTCACTCCGCCGAGCGGTCGCTATATGTTACATTTTACAATAAGAACTTTGCAATGTCTATTATTTACAAAAATAAATATACCACTAAAATTGTTATCAAGCAACAATAAAAAACGAAAAAAATTATTTTTTAAAACAAAAATCGCGATTCGCATAAAACATGAAGTGATTATATAAAAATCGGCAGGGAAAGCAGCAGAAAAGGCAGCGGCTGCGGGCTCAGGGCAGATAATAAATCTGATAGAAAAGGCGCTGCCGGCAGACCCGGGGAGGCAATTAATTCGACATAAATCGGACAGAGAGAAAAGCTTAATCCGCCGGTAGTCGGAGATTTCGCAAAGTCCGCAATGATGACACCGGCAGGGCTGCCCTGAATCGATGATTCGAACGGTGCCGGAGCCGTAAAATTCGGCAAAATCCGAGATTTCCTTTAAACATACATAAAAACAGGATATAATAAACGGATATGAAAAGAAAAGAAACGAAACGGAGCATGCCGGTACGGCTGTTCCTTACAACAATAAAGATAGCAGTTATAGCCGCGATTATAGTACTTGGTCTGAATTTTTATGTCATAAAAAGCACACAGTCCGAGATAAGCGCGAATTTCGATACGCCGGGAGATACCGCCACGCAGGAGGAGACAGAGCGGCTCTGCAGTATATCACCGGAGTGTATTCTCGTGCTCGGAGCGTCGGTGACGTCGGATGGCGTCCCGAGCCCTATCCTTCAGGACAGGCTTGATACCGCAATAGACCTGTATAATAAGGGGGTGGCGCCGAAGCTGCTGCTTTCAGGTGATAACGGGCAGGTTGTGTATAATGAGGTTCAGGCAATGAAAAACTATGCTGTCCAGGCGGGAGTTGATGAAGACGACATTTATCTCGACCATGCGGGATTCTCGACATATGAATCGATTTACAGGGCAAAATATATTTTCAAAGTCGAAAGCATGATAGTCGTAACTCAGACATACCATCTTTACAGAGCGCTGTACGGATGCGAACAGATGGGAATAACGGCACTGGGTGCGGCATCGGATCAGTATACGTACGACGGACAGGAGCAGAGAGAAATCAGAGAGGTTCTGGCCCGCGACAAGGATTTTGTAAAGTGGATATTCAAACCGCAGCCGACGTTCCTGGGGGACGCGATACCGATAAGCGGAGAATAATGCCGGTACTCAGCTGCGGCGCCGCCGGGCGTCACCGGGAGATCTTGAAATGCTTTCGGATACAGCTCCCATATATGCAGATAACGGAGAAAAATATGAACGAAAAACCCATTAATAATAATACAGAAATTCATACCCTGCAGTCCGGAAACGGCGGAGCGGCGGATTCACCGAATGAGATGAGCCGCACTGCGCAGGTTAAAGCAGACGATTCCCTGCAGCCTGCAGCAGACGGTACCCCGCAGATTACAGCAGACAGCAGCTCACAAATCGCAGACGGCACTCTGCAGACTTCGCAGCCGAGCCGTGTTGCTGTTGTAAAGTGCAGCACCTATGATGAGCAGGCCGTGCAGGACGCAGTGCAGCGAGCGATTGACCTTCTGGGCGGCATCGAGAGCATACTTGCCGGAGATGGAAAGCTGAATCACAGCAGCCGGATAGTTCTCAAGCCGAACCTGCTTGCCAGAACCGGTCCGGACAAGGCATGCACGACCCACCCCGCCGTTTTCAAAGCGGCAGGTGCGATTCTGCAGAAAGCCGGTTACACGAATCTGCGGTACGGAGATTCTCCGGGGAATCCCATGTACAGTGTGGAAAGGGTTGCACAGGAATGCGGTATAAAAGCAGCAGCCGACAGTCTTAAGATTCCGCTCGGCGAGTTCGAAAGCGGCACGCAGGTCGACTTCCCGCAGGGACGGGCAGCGGAGAGCTTTGTGCTGTGCAACGAAATCATAAAAGCGGATGCGGTTATCAATGTCTGTAAGATGAAAACACATCAGCTCGAACGAATAACGGGTGCGGTGAAGAACACGTTCGGATGCGTGTACGGAGTCAACAAGGCGGCATCCCATGCAAAATTCGCAACAGCAGAGACCTTTGCGAAAATGATTGCGGATCTGAACAATCTCGTGCGTCCGAGGCTGCATATTATGGATGGAATCATTGCGATGGAGGGCAACGGCCCGCAGTCAGGAACACCGGCGCCGATGGGGGTTATTCTCGCCTCGACGGATCCCGTTGCACTTGATGCGGTGTTCTGCCATCTTGTAAATCTGCGCCCGGAGCTTGTGCCGACGAATGTCAGCGGCATGGAGCAGGGTGTCGGGACATGGCAGAACCTTGAGATAACGGACGAAAGCGGCATCATCACACCGGAAGAGGCCCTTCGCAGATACGGCAGCAGAACATTCAGCGTGCAGCGGGGCACGGAATACAGAGGGATGCTGAAGCCGATAAGATTCCTGGCGCCTTTGCTTGAAAAACGCCCGATCGTGAAAAAAGAGCGATGTGTGGGCTGCGGCATATGCGTGAACGCATGTCCTGTGGAGGGTAAGGCTATTCATATTATGCAAAGCGGCACAGAATGCGCCGGCGCCGATTGGAATTCCGGGTCTGACAGCAGTCAGAAGATCGTACACGGCAGCAGCCGGAAGACGACGCCCGGCGGAAATACAGAACGTACAGGCAGACGCGTGGCGGTGTATGATTACAGTAAGTGCATCAAATGCTACTGCTGCCAGGAAATGTGTCCGCAGGAGGCTATCACCGTGAAGAAATCACTGCTCGCAAGGATTGCGGATCGGAAATGGCGCATCTGATACGAAGCATCGAAAGCGGCAGGCAGCAGGAGCGCTTTAAATTCCTATATCGTTTCAATTGAACCGGTGCGGGAAATTCCAGTATCTAGTATAATGAAATCAGAAGGGTCAGAAGCTGACCTTTATATCATATAATAAAGAAGAGACATCAGGAGGTGTCGTCATGGCTGATGAAAAAGAAATGTATGAGGGCCGCAAAGGGCAGAAACGCCTGAAGGCGATAGAAAAGCAGATTTGCAAGACGAATGCGGAGTTTGACCACAACTATCAGGACTCCCCGGAAATGATTTATCTGGGGCAGGAGATACAGTGGGAAGGAACCTCAAAGCTGATATTCACACTGGCACAGAGAGACGTGAATTTCCGCTGGAAGGGACTCAGAGATTATGGCTACCTGAGGCTGTGCTGCAGATGGATAAACGGCAGAGGACTCAGAACAATGACGGCAGATGCGGCAGCGGCAATGATAAAAGATATTCTGCCGCGGGAAATGTGCTCGTCACTGGACGATGAGCTGGCAGCAGCGGATTTTTAGGTGCGGCCGTCAGGGGCGGCAGGTCAGATAACCCGGGAGGAAATCATGAAATTCAATTTGACAATAGATAAAAAAGCTGAAGCGGTGATAGATGGCAGAATTTGTGTAAACTGCGGAAAATGCGCAGAAATCTGCCCGACCGAGGCAATCGATGAATACCGCAGGGCAGTGTACTGTATGTTTCCGGACTGCCGTACGGAGGCTGCGGAATATGCAGATGCGGCCGCAGCAGGAAACAGTGATGCAAACGGTGCAGATGGCGCAGAACATGATGGTGTAAATGCTGCAGCAAATGGTGATGAGAATGGCACAGTCGCTGCAGAGGGTCGTACAGCTGAGGCAGAAAGCCGCGTATCCGGCCCGGAAACCGGTACAGACAATCGAACAGCCGGCCGGGACAATCGTACAGCAGACTCAGACAATCAGGCAGTCGGACCGGAAACCGAAGAAGGAAAGACATATGAGTCGTGCGCTTTCAGCGAGGCACGCCAAAGCGCTCTGGAAATTTCATGCACGGCGGCATGTCCGCTGGGAATCGTGCCGCAGACCGTGGCGGCACTGGTACATCGCAGAGATTTCAGCGGCGCATACAATTACATCGCCGAAAAAAACCCTCTTCCGCATACCACAGCAGTACTCTGCGAGCAGGTCTGCGGCAAAAGCTGTATACGCGGCTGCAGGATAGACGAGGCTCCGGATATCAGAGCACTTGAGCGATATGCGATCAGCCGGTCAGACAGAAAGCCGATCAGACATAAGAGGCGATTTGATGAAAAAATCGCAGTAATAGGAAGCGGACCGGCAGGACTTGCGGCAGCATTCCGACTCTCGCAGCAGGGATACGGCGTAACCATATTCGAGAAAGACAGCAGACCGGGCGGCTCACTTTACTGGGCAGTGCCGGATTTCAGACTCAAACGGACAGAACTCGAGGATGAAATATCGGGAATATTTTCCGCAGGCAGTGCAGCAGGTGCGCAGCCGGCCGTGCGGACAGGTGCAGGCGGAATTCTGAGCACGGCAGCTGCCGGAAACAGAACGAATATTGAGATAAGATACCATTATAATATAGGCAAAGAGCGCTTCTTCGAGGAAGTGATGAACGAGGGCTTCAGCGCCTGCATAATAGCAGCGGGCGCATCCGAGGGCGTTATTCCGCAGCTTCCGGGCACAGATGCAGAGATGGTGTTTGACGGCGCAGCCTTCATGCGCGGAATAAACACAGAGCCCGGCGGAATCGCCTTGGGTCAGAATATCGCAGTCGAGGGAAGCGGCAGACTGGCAGCAGACATCTGCAGACTTCTGAGAAGAATGGGAAAAACCGTTACCTGCATCTTTGCAGAAGACGAAGGCCGCACACAGATGCCGGCCGAAGATATAGAAGCCATGAAAGAAGAAGGCGTGCGCTTTGCACCTGAAACAAGAATAAGACAGATAATAGCAGAGGACGGACGTGTAAAGGCAGCGGAGCTTGTCAGGACAGGCACTGCGGCAGACGAGAACGGAACGCCGGTGATTTATGATGTAAAGGGCAGTGAAATTAATCTGTTCTGCGACGCTGTGGTTTTCGCAGGAAAAATGCAGAGTGCGGCAGGCGGAATCTGCAGCGCCGAAACATATCCGGACGGAAGAGTGAAAATCGATGCGGGCTATCGTACAAGCAAGCCGTGGGTCTTTGCATGCGGAGACGCGGCAGGCCGGGGCGGAACTCTTCCGCAGGCGCTGGCATCAGGTATTTCTGCGGCGAATGCGGTCGGCAGAATGATGCACGGAATCAGCCTGCCGGGAGGAAGCGGAATGGTCTGGAGCGCACCGGATGCGGCAGCGATTTACAGTGAGGATATACAGCAGATAAACAGACAGTCAGAAAGAATACTGAGAAACGGCACTGAAGGCGCGGCCGGAAGCAGGGACTTTTCGGAGGACGTGCTTTACCATGTTCGCGCAGCGGGAATAGAAGAGGAAATGCCGGCTTTTATGCCGTATGACGAGGCGGGAAATCCCAAGGCAAAAATCGCAGTTATCGGCGGCGGCATGGCAGGAATCACAGCGGCAATTGATCTGGCGAAGGCGGGATATATGCCTACAATTTTCGAAAAGGAGCCGGGCCTTGGCGGAAGCCTCAGATGGCTTGCCTCGGATAAGCGGATAGATAAAGAGCTTCTGGAGTACGAGCTGGAAAAGATCGAAAAGGCGGGAATCTCGGTAATCTGCAGCGCCAATGCAGGCGTGGCGCCTGATATCAGAACGCTGGCTGCAGCCGGATACAAGTCGGTTCTTTTCACTATAGGCGAGACTCGCGGAGTGAAGCCTGCACTGAAGAATGCGGACTGCAGAGGTGTGTTTGATGTGCTTTCACTGATGGGCCGGCTTGTCGGGCACGAGAAGGTGCATGATGTCGGCGAACAGGTGATTGTAACGGGCAGTGACGAGCTTACATTTGATGCGGCAAGGCTGCTGAAGGAATCCGGCGCGCAGGTTACGGTGATGGCTCCTTGCAGCCGGGAAAGGCTTAAAGCGGGTGCGGCATCTGTGTCGGCAGCTCTGGACGAGGGCGTGAATCTGGTGACGGGAGTCACGGCAACCGCGCTGAAGGCGGTGAACGGGCGTCTGCGCGCTGTAAACTGCAGGATTCTTGAGAAGAAAGTGGACATCGGGATTGCCTGCGATACTATAGTGTTCGGAGAGACCGGAAGACCGGACACTTATGCAATCGGCAGAAGAAACAAAAAGCTTGATATAGATGAAAACGGATATATTCAGACAAATGACAGGCTGATAACCAGCATGTTTGGTGTGTTTGCAGCGGGTGATTTCGGAACAAGCGCCCAGGAGGCCGGGCATGCCGGTGCGGAGGCTGTGAGATGCTTCATGGAGAGAAGGGAGTTTCCGCGCGTACCGGGAGCCGGTTCGGATGCAGCCTCGGCAGGTCATAATACTGCAGGCATTGTTAACGGCGCGGCAGCTTTTGATTCAGCTGTTAATGCGGACGGCACTTACAGCGGCATGAATGAGTGCGGAGCCGTAAAATACGAAATATTCGAGGGCCGCAGGGAAGCAGACAGAGGCTTTGAGTGCGGACACAGTGTGCTTGAGCCGCGCCGCGCGGCAGTGGAGGCTTCGAGATGTCTCGGCTGCGGATATCGGCAGGCAGATCCGCTCAGATGCATGGGGTGCGGGGTCTGCACGACAGTGTGCCCTTCCGGTGCGGTGACGATGGTGAGCCTGGAACCGATGCCAGAGAGACAGGTTATGCAAAGCGCGCCTGCGGGTTATGAACACGCAGAGCATAGTTATACGCGGGCAGAATCTGACCGGGCTTCTGAAGGAAATTCTGAGAGAGCGCCGGGCAGAGCCGCAAAGCAGCACGCAGAACGTGATGCGGCCGCGGATTCCGTGCCGGCAGAAACAGATCCGGTGCCTGAAAATCTGACGCTGCAGAGTGTGCCGGCTGAGGCTTCAGACGCAGAAACCGGACTGAACAGCGGAATCCCGGAAAACGATTTCGAAGTGAACAGCGGAATTTCAGAGACCGGTGCAGAGGCGAACAGCGAAAACGGAGAAACCGCCGAGACGGCTGATACAGCTGACACCAGCGATATAAGCCGGACAGACGAGGCTGACGGAGCAAATGAGATAAATCGTACAGACGAGGCGGCAGATTCAAATGAAATGGCAGAGACAGCCGGAAGCAGAGAGGAGGCAGACATATGATAATTGCAGAACGTGACGTGATAGTCGTGGGCGCAGGCCCTGCGGGTTCAATCTGTGCGGCATATCTTGCGAAGGCCGGAGCCGATGTGCTGCTTCTTGAAAAGGATCTGCTTCCGAGGGACAAGGCGTGCGGCGACATGGAGTGTGAGGGTATCGTGGGCCATATGAGTGCGCTGGGAGCAGTCAAAGAGCTCGACGCACTGAGCACCTGCGTGCGCAGCATCAAGCTTATCAGCAGCTGCGGAAACGAGACGCTCATTCCGTTTGAATGCTATTGCGCCCCGAGATATGAGCTCGACCGCATACTGGCAGAAACCGCAGTAAAGCACGGAGCTGAGCTCAGGCAGAGCTGCACAGTTACGGGACTCATCGCGGAAAACGGCACAATTACCGGTGTCAAGGCGAAATACAGAGGCGAAGAAGTCAGACTGAGGAGCCGCATCGTGATAATCGCAGACGGCGCGTTTTCTGCGGTCGGAAGGTCGCTGGGAATAGCAGGTGAGAATCCGTACGGAATCTGGATGGGCGAGAGAGCATATTTCAAGGGCGTCAATCTTGACCGCAATCTCGCAAAGGATCAGTATGATGCTTACGGAGTGTTTGCGTTTTCGGAGCTGGTCGGGCCCGGATATTTCTGGGTGCTGCCGGTCGGCATAAACGGTGTAAAGAGCGGCATATGCAATGTCGGCATGCTGGTTCATGATCTGGATGCATACAGGCAGGCCGATCTGCAGGAGCGCTTCAGGAAATGGAGCACTGGACTCCCTAAGATTTCGGCGATGTTTGAAAGAGCTGTGCGTATCAGCCCGTGGAGGGGCGGACGGATAAACGACGTGAGTCAGGATGTGCGCAAAGCCGGCAACGGGTTTATGGTCATAGGTGATGCGGCGGCGCTGACAATGCCGCTGGCGCACGATGGGCTTTCGGCAGCGGCGGATTCCGGGAAAGCGGCAGCCCTTGCGGCTCTTGCGGCGCTGACTGTCGGTGATGTGTCAGAAGAGAATCTGCTGAAAGAATATATGGATGCATACAAGAGCAAGAAGAATAAAAATATTGCGGAAAGGCTCAAGCTCAGCCGTCTCATGATGGAGTCGATGCACGATCCGACTGTAATGGACAGAACAGTGGAGCTCCTGGAGAATGATCCGATGCACAGAAAAAAATATATGAATAGATAATGAAAAAACCGCCGCGGCTGTCATTGCCTGCGGCGTTTTTTTACGGGCATATGCCGGCCGGCCGCCGTCTTCTGCCCGATTGATATTGGATTCCCGCCAAAGCAGGCGTTTATTATTTGTGATAGGTTTCGTTTTTTATGATCTTAAAGCTTCTGTAAATCTGCTCGAGCAGTATGACGCGCATCATCTGGTGCGGGAATGTCATCGCAGAGAAGGACAGCTTGAAATCTGCGCGTCTGCTGACCTCCTCGGAAAGTCCGAGTGATCCCCCGATAACGAAGACAATGCTGCTTTTGCCGCTGAGCGCAGCTTTTTCTATATGCTGAGCCAGCTGCGGCGATGAAAGCGGATTTCCTTTTATTTCAAGTGTTATGACATAATCGGAGGGCTTGATTCTGCTGAGGAGGTCGCGGCCCTCGGCTGTTTTCACAGCTTCCTCGTCTGCCGGCGATGGGTTGGCACGCAGCGGGCTTTCCTTCACCTCCGCAATCTGAAAACGGCAGTATTTCCCGAGCCGCTTGGAGTATTCTTTTATGGCATCCTGCCAGTATTTTTCCTTGAGCTTGCCGACAGCGGCAACAGTAATATTCATATCTTAACCTTTCCGGATAGTTTTAAAATCCGTATATTTACATAATCCGCACTTTTATATAATCGGAATTTTTATATAATCCGCATATCTGCATAAAGCGCGGGTTAACATAATGCATCGCGGACGGCACATCATAAGCACTCTGATATATTTTAAGCACTCCGATATACTGCGGCGATTTACCCATAAACGCATCGCACATCGACTGCACTGCGGTGTCTTACCCATAAACACATCGCATATTGCCTGCACTTTGGCGTTTTACACGTCGTAAATATAGCTGAGGGTGTCACGCATGGCGACTCCGAGCTTCATATCGCCGCCGAGGATGATGTTTTTCTCCAGGAGTGTGTTCCGCACCGTCAGCAGAGCGACCGCAGGGTCGTTGTTTTCGTGACTCAGATGCCCCAGCAGGACCTGGCGCGGCTTTGGCTCCGCAGCGTGAAGCCGGCACAGGCATTCCCCGGCCGAAACATTGGAAAGATGCCCGTTTTCTCCGAGTATACGCTGTTTAAGGGGGTACGGGTAGCGGCCGACGAGCAGTATTTCTTTTTCGTGGTTTGCCTCCAGCAGCAGAAAATCGGCACTGATTATTTCGCTGAAAATTTCATCTGTGATGTGTCCGACGTCTGTGACGATGCTGATCTGGCGGTCTTCATAATATATGGAAAATCCCACGGGGTCCGCTGCGTCGTGCGGTATGGCAAACGGGCGTATCATGAATCCGTCTATGTAAAAATCCTCGCCTGTCGTAAAGATGCGCTGCTGCGACGGTGCAACGGGTTTTTTGATTCCTCCCCAGGTGCCTTCGTTGGCGTAAACGGACAGATTCGGTATTTTCTTTGTCAGTACGGAAACGCTTTTTACGTGGTCGATGTGTTCGTGTGTGATCAGCAGTCCCATGACCTGATCGAGGGGTGTCTCTGTGGCTGCGAGGCCCTCAAGGATTTTCTTTCCTGAAATCCCGGCATCAATCAGCAGGGCCGAGTTTTCGCTTTTTACAAGATAGCTGTTGCCGCTGCTTCCGCTGGCAAAAGAACAAAATTTCAGTGACATATATTCCGGTCTCCTTTACCATAATAAGATACATTAAAGCGGCACGAAAGTCAATTTGCGCAGGGGACGCTCAGCGGGATAATATTTGAGCAGATGAGTATGCGGGGGGTGAATGTTAATGCAGATTGGCAGCTGTCGGTGAAGCAGTAATAATCAGATGTTTTTTCACTGCAGTCCGGAGCAGAGTTAAGAAGTCAAGTTGCCGATATGGATTGAATTCTTAATGTGATGCAAATTCTGAATATCATCTTTAATGTGGCAGGATTTTATGGTTTAATTTAATAAGGAAAAAAGTATAATTAACTGAGTCGGAAAAACATCACCGGCTGCGGGCACGGGTATCTCATTTATGCGAAAAAACCGGCTGCGGGC
Organism: Bacteroidaceae bacterium; assembly: GCA_963614095.1. Classification (GTDB taxonomy): domain Bacteria; phylum Bacillota; class Clostridia; order Peptostreptococcales; family Anaerovoracaceae; genus Lentihominibacter. The sequence goes on along the minus strand of CAVECM010000078.1, from coordinate 77 downwards.
ACGGGTATTCTCATTTATGCGAAAAAAACCGGCTGCCGGAAGAAATCTCATCTATTGAAGGGCTTGACTGGCTGCCG